>NZ_JBHZEN010000066.1:0-97698 GCF_050958625.1 Amycolatopsis sp. 3B14 | reverse complement strand
GCCCGGCCGCACCCCGCTGCGCTGGCCGGTTTCCGGCAGGCCCGCGCTCTACGTGACGGCGCTGAACGACCCCGCCGTCCTGCCGCACCTCCTGCACGCATGAGCAGTCCCTACGACGGCCAGGTCCGGTCCAGCTCCGCGACCACCGGCCGGTGGTCGGAAGCCGTCGCCGCCAACGCGCGGGCGGCCCGGATCCCGACGGCCGCGCAGAGCGGCCGGACTGTCAGTGGCCGTGGCGACGGACAACGCATGGCCCGGCCGCACCCCGCTGCGCTGGCCGGTTTCCGGCAGGCCCGCGCTCTACGTGACGGCGCTGAACGACCCCGCCGTCCTGCCGCACCTCCTGCACGCATGACCAGTCCCTACGACGGCCGGGCCCGTTCCAGCTCCGCGACCACCGGCCAGTGGTCGGAAGCCGTCGTCGGCGGCGCAAGCGGCCGAGCTGTCGATGGTCGGGGCGACATGTGCCCGCGAGTGAACTCCCCGTGACCGCTGTGCGCTACGACGAGACCGGCCGGGTCCGTTCCAGCTCCGCGACCACCGGCCGATGGTCGGAGGCCGTCGCCGCCACCGCGCGGGCGGCCCGGATCCCGACGGCGGCGCAGGCGGCGGACTGTCAGTGGCCGTGGTGACGGACAACGCATGGCCCGGCCGCACCCCGCTGCGGTGGGCGGTTTCCGGCAGGCCAGCCCTCTACGTGACGGCGCTGAACGACCCCGCCGTCCTGCCGCACCTCCTGCACGCATGAGCAGTCCCTACGACGGCCGGGCCCGTTCCAGCTCCGCGACCACCGGCCAGTGGTCGGAAGCCGTCGTCGCCACCGCGCGGGCGGCCCGGATCCCGAAGTGCGGGGACGCGGTCACGAAGTCGATGCGCTTCACCGGTTCCGCGGCCGGGTAGGTCCCGGCGCGCGGGTCCGCGTCGCGCAGTTCCGTCCACAGTGGAGCGAGTTCGGGTGCGGCCGGTTCGGCGTTGAAGTCGCCGGTGAGGATCTCCGGGCCGGGCAGCCGGCCGAGGACGGCGAGCATGTCGGCGACCTGCGCCTGCCGCACGGACGGGTCGGCGCGGTAGTCCAGGTGGGTGGTGTAGACGCGGACCGGCCCGCCGTGGGCGGCGACGGTGACCTCCGCGAACCCCGGCGCGGGGGCGGGGGTGGCGTCCGGGGTGAGCGTGGACAACCGGGTGATCTCGAGGTTCCGCGCGGCGACGATCGGGAAGCGGCTCAGCACGGCGACGCCGTACTGGCGGCGCGGCGCACCGGGCGCGGGCGGGTCGAGGTCGTAGATCGGCGCGAAGAACACGTGCATCTTCAGGGCGCGCGCGAGTTCGGCAGCCTCGTCGCGGTAGTCGCTGCGCGCGTCCCAGTGGACGTCGACCTCCTGGAGCCCCACGACGTCCGCGTGCAGGTCGCGGATCGCGGCAGCGGTGCGGGCGAGGTCGAAGACGCCGTCCTGCCCGGCGCCCGCGTGGATGTTGTAGCTGGCGACGGTGAGCGGCCGGGGCGCGGCGGCCGCCGGAGCCGCGCCGAGGGCCAGAACCGCCGCGATGACCGCCACTGCGAGCCGCATGATGATCACCTTAGCCGCGGAGGCAACCGGGCGGGCGGTTCGCGCGTGGGAGTTGTCGAGGAGGGGGAGCGCGATGGCGGCGCAGGATGTGATGAGCGCGCGACTGCCCGGCGCGGACCTGGTGGCGGCCGCCGCCGGTGGCGAGACGGGGGCGATCGGGGAGCTGGTCGCCGCGGTGACGCCGGTCGTCGTGCGGTACTGCCGGGCGCGGCTGAGCCGGGGCGCGGACGAGGTGGCGCACGAGGCGTGCCTGGCGATCCTGCACGCGCTGCCCGGTTGGACGGGCTCGTTCCCCGCGCTCGTGTACGAACTGACGGCGCAGACTGTGGCCGGTGCCCGCTTCCCCGAGGCCGATTCACCGGTGCTGGCGCTGCCCGGCGTGGAGCGGGAGATCGTGCTGCTGCGTGTGGCGGCAGGCCTGACGGCGGAGGAGACCGCCGCCGCGCTGGGGCTGTCGGTGAACCAGGTGCGCGTGGTGCAGCACCGGGCGCTCAACCGCCTCCGGGAGACGCTCGGGTGAGGGCGCCCCAGTTCGAGGCATGCCCAGCTGGCCCCGCGTCAGTTCGACGCATGCCCGGCTGAACCCGCCTCAGTTCGAGGGCGTGCTCGACCGCATGCCCGCCAGCAGACCGAGGCCCGCCATCACGCCGGCCAAGAAGTACCACGCGTCACCGAGGGCAGCGGACGCGATGATCGCCAGGATGAGGACGCCGCCGGCCGCGGCCCACCCCGTAACGTTCGGCTCCGCCATGAACCCCACCATCCTCCTCGGCGGCGCGCGCCGCACCACGGAGAGGAGGAATCACCCTCGAAGTGCGACCGGCGGGTGACTGGCCCGCACGTCGCACAGCCCCGGAGGGCCGGCACGATGGCCGCATCAGCCAACCCGCCGCCGGCAACGGCCAACACACTGCCCGCGGGCAGGCAGCACGCCACCCCCGACAGCCAACACACTGCCCGGAACGGCCAACACTCGGCCGGAATGCTCGCACCGCCTGTGGCGGCGGTCCTCGGCAACCCCACCAGAGGCGACACGACCCGCAGCGGACCCGGAACCCCGGCCGACCCGGCGCGCCGGCGGACCCCGCGGCCGCAGCGGCGTGCCCGGGCGGCGATGGCAGGCCCGACCTCACCCGGGCCACCTCCCCGCCGCCGGCGGAGCGGCCGCCGCCGGCGGGCAGCGGCGAGGCCGGCCACGGCCGGCACACCCCAACCGCCCCGCCAGAGGCGACACGACCCCCAGGGAACCCAGCGCCCCGACAGACCCCGCGGCCACGGCGGCGTGACCGGCCACAGCCGGCACACCCGACCTCACCCGGCCACCCCGCCAGAGGCGACACGCCCCCCAGCGGACCCAACGCCCGACGGACCCGCCGCCCCAGCCGACCCCGCGGACCCGGCGGGCCCGGCGGGCCCGGCGGCCGCAGCGGCGTGCCCGGGCGGCGTTGGCAGGCCCGACCTCTCCCGGGCCACTTCACCGCCGCCGCCGGCGGTCACTTCACCCCCGCCGCCACCGCCGGCGGGCGGCGGGCGGCGGCGGGCGGCGGCGGGCGAGCCGAGGCCGGCAGCGGCGAGGGCGGCGAAGCCCGGTCCCCCGCCCCGCTGGGGGAATCGAATCAGCCGGCCATCGAGCGCATTCGCGTCACCTCGTCGCTCTGCGAGGCGATCACGTCGGTCGCCATTTCCTCCACGAATACGTCCGCCCCGGCGCCCAGCACCTCCGTCGCCATGGTGATCGCGCCCTCGTGGTGCGCTGTCATCAGCTGCAGGAACATCCGGTCGAACTCCGGGCCCGTCGCGGCCGCCAGCGCGGCGAGCTGCTCCTCGGTCGCCATCCCCGGCATGGGCCCGAGCTCGGCGTGCGAGCCGTGGTGGCCGGCGTGCTCCCCCGGCACCTCGAGCCCCCGCTGCCGCAGCCACGCCGTCATCGACGTGATCTCCGGCGCCTGCGTCGCGGTGATGCGGGCCGCCAGGCCCTTCACGTCCTCCCGCGCGGCCCGCGCCGGCGCCAGCTCGCCCATCCGGATCGCCTGCTGGTGGTGCATGATCATCCGCTGCGCGTACGACACGTCGGCGTCGTTGTGCCGGTTGGCCGGCACCGCCGAGCTCGCCTCGTCCGCAGGCAGCGTGCGGGCCGGCTCCCCCGGCGCGCCCGGCACCACGACCGGCGGCGCCTCCGGCTCGGCCGAGCACGCCGACGCCAGCACCGCCGCGGCCAGCAGCGTTCCCACGACGAACCCCCGCACCCAGGCCTCCTCGCACTCGTCCGTCCCCGCGACCGTACCCCAGGAAAAAGCCTACTTTCGGCCGTGTCCGCCCAACGACGAATCCGGGCATACTTCGTATTTCTTCCGAACGAAAGGGGTTGGCCACGTGGCTCCGGGGACGCAACGCAGACGCCGGCTCTTCGCGCTCACTGGCGCGATCGCCCTGTCGCTGACCACACTCGGCGCCGCGCCGGCGTCGGCCGCTCCCGGCATCCCGGGGGTCGACGAGGTCAGCCAGTCCCGCAACATCCAGCACCTGGCGAACATCCCGAAGCAGGCCCCGTTCGACAACGTGGACGCCTTCGGCACCGACATCGCGTTCACCGACGACCACGCGATCGTCGGCAACTACAACGGTTTCACGATCTACGACATCAAGCAGCCCAGCAAGCCGAAGATCGTCAGCCAGGTCCTCTGCCCCGGCTCGCAGAACGACGTGTCGGTGTCCGGCGACCTGCTGTTCCTGTCCACCGACTCCTCACGCAGCGACAACTCCTGCGCCAGCGCCAGCCAGCCCGCCACGAACCAGAACTCGTGGGAGGGCATCAAGATCTTCGACATCAGCGATCTGGCCAACCCGAAGTACGTGGCCGCGGTCGAGACGAAGTGCGGTTCGCACACCCACACGCTGGTGCCGGGCAAGAACGGCAAGGACGTCTACCTCTACGTCTCCTCCTACAGCCCGCGCCCGGAGTTCCCGGACTGCCAGCCCCCGCACGACCTGATCTCCGTGGTCAAGGTCCCGGTGCGCAACCCGGCCGCCGCGTCCGTCGTCAACGAGCCGGTGGTCTTCGGCCCGGAGGGCGGCAACCCCGGCATCCCCGGCACCTTCCCGAACCACTACGTCACCGCCACCTCCGGCTGCCACGACATCACCGCCTACCCGGACAAGGACCTGGCGGCGGGCGCGTGCATGGGTGACGGCGTGCTGTTCGACATCTCCGACCGGGAGCACCCGCGCATCATCGAGCAGGTCCAGGACGACAACAACTTCGCGTTCTGGCACTCGGCGACGTTCAACAACGACGGCACCAAGGTCGTCTTCACCGACGAGCTGGGCGGCGGCGGCCAGCCCGCGTGCACCGCGGCGATCGGAGCGGTCCGCGGCGCGGACGCGATCTACGACATCACCGGCCGCGGCGACGACCGCAGCCTGCGCTTCGCGAGCTACTTCAAGATCCCGCGCGAGCAGGCGGCCACCGAGAACTGCGTGGCGCACAACGGCTCGCTGATCCCGGTCAAGGGCCGCGACATCATGGTGCAGGCCTGGTACCAGGGCGGGATCTCGGTGTGGGACTTCACCGACTCCGCCCACCCGAAGGAGCTGGCGTACTGGGAGCGCGGACCGCTGTCCACCGAGCAGCTGATCGTCGGCGGGTCGTGGTCGGCCTACTACTACAACGGCCACATCTACTCCTCCGACATCCAGAAGGGGCTGGACGTGTTCGCGCTGCACGACCCGCGCACGGCGAGCGCGAAGTCGGTCCGGATGGACGAGCTGAACGTCCAGACCCAGGGCCGCTACCGCGGGTGATCCACTAGCACAACCGGACGATCGAAGGCAAATCCATCCTGCCGCCGATCACCATGCGGGACAGCTGTCCCCCATCCCGGTGATCGTCGGCAGGATGGCGCCATGTCCGAAAACACCCCTGACGACGCCATCCTCCCCGAGAAGCCGCGCCGGAAGCGCGGCCCGCTGGTCGGCGTCATCCTCGCCGTGGTCGTCGTCCTCGTCGCCGTGGTCCTGATCGTCGTCAACGCGACGTCGGACTCCGGCACCTCCGCCGGTCACACCACCGTGAAGATCGGCGTGACCGACGCGAGCTCCGACTACTGGAAGACCTTCCGGCAGATCGCCGCCGACAACGGCATCGACCTGGAGCTGGTCAACTTCTCCGACTACACCCAGGCCAACCCGGCGCTCGCGCAGGGCCAGCTGGACGTGAACCTGTTCCAGCACCTGCTGTTCCTCGCCAACTACAACGTCAGCGCGAACCAGGACCTCACCCCGATCGGCTCGACCTACGTGGTGCCGCTGAGCCTCTACTCGCGCAAGCACGCCACCGTCGCCGACATCCCGCAGGGCGGTCAGATCGCGATCCCGAACGACCCGACCAACCAGGCGCGCGCCCTGCTCGTGCTCCAGTCGGCCGGCCTGATCTCGCTGCGCGGCGGCGGGAACGTGCTGTCCACCCCGGCCGAGATCGACCAGGCCGCGTCGAAGGTGACCGTGACACCGGTGGACGCCTCGCAGACCGTGGCCGCGCTCCCGTCGGTCGACGGCGCGATCGTCAACAACAACTTCGCCCTGGACGCGAACCTCGACCCGTCGAAGGCGCTGTTCAACGACGACCCGGCCAACCCGTCCGCCGAGCCCTACATCAACACCTTCGTCACCCGCGCGCAGGACAAGGACAACCCGACCTACCTCAAGCTCGCCCAGCTCTACCGCGATCCGCGGGTGGCCGGCGAGGTGAAGGCCGAGTCGAAGAACACCGCCGTGCTGGTCGAGCGTCCCAACGCCGACCTGCAGGCGATCCTGGACCGACTCGAGCAGACCGTGCGGGCCGCGAAGAAGTGAACGCGCTCATCGAGTTCCAGGGCGTCACCAAGCGGTTCGGTGACGTCACCGCGCTGGCGGATGTCGACCTGACCATCGGCGCGGGCGAGGTCTTCGGCATCATCGGCTACTCCGGCGCGGGCAAGAGCACGCTGGTCCGGCTGATCAACGCACTCGAACCGGTCACCTCCGGGCGGGTCCTCGTCGACGGCGTGGACCTGACGAAGCTGCGCGAGCGGGAGCTGCGTGAAGTGCGGGCCGGGATCGGCATGATCTTCCAGCAGTTCAACCTGTTCCGCTCGCGCACGGTGTTCGGCAACGTGGCCTACCCGCTGAAGATCGCCGGGTGGGACAAGGCGCGCCGGAAGGCGCGGGTGGCCGAGCTGCTGAAGTTCGTCGGCATCACCGACAAGGCGTGGCACTACCCGGACCAGCTCTCCGGCGGGCAGAAGCAGCGCGTGGGGATCGCCCGCGCGCTGGCCACGAACCCGAAGATCCTGCTCGCCGACGAGTCCACCAGCGCGCTCGACCCGGAGACCACCGGCGAGGTGCTGCGGCTGCTCAAGCGGGTCAACACCGAACTGGGCGTGACGATCGTGGTGATCACCCACGAGATGGAGGTGGTGCGTGAGATCGCCGACCGGGTCGCGGTGCTGGACTCCGGCCGGGTGATCGAGCAGGGCAGCGTGTTCGAGGTGTTCTCGTCACCGAAGACGCGCACGGCGCAGCGGTTCGTCGGGTCGGTCGTGCGGGACACCCCGGACGGCGCGGACCTGGACCGCATCCGGGCGCGGCACGGCGGGCGGCTGGTGTCGGCGAAGGTGCACGACGACGGCAGACTGGGCGCGGTGCTGTCCGACGCGGTCGGCAAGCACAACGTGCGGTTCGAGATCGTCTACGGCGGCATCACGGCGTTGTCCGGCCGGTCGTTCGGCGGTCTGACGCTCGAACTGATCGGCGCCGACGCCGACGTGGACGCGCTGATCGCGGACCTGCGCGCCACCACCGAGATCGAGGAGATCGCGGCATGAGCCTCGACTGGGAGACCCTGGGCCCGGTGTTCTGGGAGGCGATCGCGCAGACGCTGGGCATGGCCGTGGTGACGCTGGTCGTCGGCGGCGTGCTCGGCCTGGTGCTGGGCATCCTGCTCTACACCACGCGCGCGGGCGGGCTGCTGGCGAACCGGTTCGTGTTCACCGTGCTCAACGTGCTGGTCAACATCATCCGGCCGATCCCGTTCATCATCTTCATCACCGCGATCGGGCCGGTGACGATCTCCGTCGTCGGCACCCAGCTGGGCACCGCGGCGGCGACGTTCGCGCTGGTGTTCGCGGCGACGTTCGGGATATCCCGGATCGTCGAGCAGAACCTGGTCACCATCGACCCCGGCGTGATCGAGGCGGCGCGGGCGATGGGCGCGAGCCCGCTGCGGATCATCCTCACGCTGCTGGTGCCGGAGGCGCTCGGGCCGCTGGTGCTGGGCTACACGTTCGTGTTCGTCGCGATCGTCGACATGACGGCGGTGGCGGGCGCGGTCGGCGGCGGCGGGCTCGGCGACTTCGCCATCACCTACGGCTACCACCGGTTCGACTGGGTGGTGACGTGGCTGGCGGTCGTGACGATCATCGTGCTGGTGCAGGGCGCGCAGTTCCTCGGCAACTGGCTGGCGCGCAAAGCGCTGCGGCGTTGACGCGCGGGCCGGCGGGGCGGACAGTGGGGCGATGGCGCTGCAGCTGAGCCTTCGTCAGGCGCGGGAGCTGCCCGAACTGCGGTTCGAGCCGACGCGCAAGCGGGTGCGGGCGGTCGCCGGCGGGAAGGTGTTCGCCGACTCCCGCCGGGCGGCCCTGGTGTGGGAGCCGCGGCGGGTGGTGCCGCAGTACGCCTTCCCGGCGGCCGACGTCCACGCCTCGCTCACGCCCGCCCCGCCGTCCGACGTGGAGCGGCACCCGGTGTCGCTCGGGCCCAACACGGGTGTGCTGGACCCGAGCACCGGGTTCGCCGCGCACACCACCACGGGCACGCCGCTCACGCTGAGCATGGACGGCGTGGTCCTGGAGGGCGCCGGGTTCCGGCCGGACGACCCGGACCTCGCGGAGTACGTGATCGCCGACTTCGACGCGTTCGACGAGTGGCTGGAAGAGGACGAGACGATCGTGTCCCACCCGCGCGACCCGTTCCACCGCGTCGACGTGCGGCGCAGCTCGCGGCACGTGCGGGTGGAGGTCGACGGGGTGCCGCTGGCGGACACGAAGTCGCCGCTGCTGGTGTTCGAGACGTCCCTGCCGCCGCGACTGTACCTGCCACCGTCCGATGTGGACTTCAGCAGGCTGCGGGAGTCCGCCCGCGAGACCACGTGCGCCTACAAGGGGCGGGCGCGGTACTGGTCGGCCGAGGTCGGCGACCGGACGCACCCGGACCTCGCGTGGGCGTACGAAAGCCCGCTCCCGGACGCCGTGCAGCTCGCCGGGCACGTGGCCTTCTTCGACGAGCGGGTGGACGTGACGCTGGACGGGGAGCGGGTGCCGCGGCCGGTCACGCCCTGGTCCTGAATCGATAACCTGACGCCATGCACGATCACCCCGGCTGGCGTCCGGTCAGCGGCGGCGAGTCGGGCGCCGCGGTGTTCCACAGCGCCGGCGGCGACCGCTACGCCAAGCACGTGGCGCCCGCGGACGCGCCCGGGCTCCGGCACGAACGCGACCGGATCGCCTGGCTCGCCGGGCAGGGCGTGCCGGGACCACGGGTGCTCGACTGGCACTCGGGCGAAACCGGCGCCTGCCTGGTGACCAGCACCGTTCCCGGTGTGCCCGCCGACCGGCTGTCCGCGGACGACCTCGGCCGCGCCTGGCCGCACATCGCGGACGCGGTGCGCCGGCTGCACGACCTGCCCGCGGACGACTGCCCGTTCAGCCGCGACCTGGACGCGATGGTCGCCGTGGCGCGGGACGTCGTCGCCCGCGGTGCGGTGAACCCGGAGTTCCTGCCCGTCGAGCAGCAGGACACCCCGCCCGCGGAGCTGCTGGCGCGTCTCGTGCCGCAGGTCGAGCAGCGCCGCGCCGAGGAGGCCACCGACACCGTGGTCTGCCACGGCGACCTCTGCCTGCCCAACATCGTCGTCGACCCCGCGACGCACGAGGTGTCGGGCTTCGTCGATCTAGGCCGCCTCGGCCGGGCCGACCGCCACGCCGACCTCGCGCTGCTGCTGGCCAACGCCAGGGAAACCTGGCCGGACGAGGAACGGGCGAAGGCCGCGGACGCGGAGTTCGCCGAGCGGTACGGCGCCGCGCCCGATCCCGCCCGGCTGCGGTTCTACCTCCACCTCGACCCGCTCACCTGGGGCTGACCTGCTCCGCCCAGAAGCGCGTCACCAGGTCCTGGAACTCCGCGGCCCGCTCGATCTGCGGCATGTGCCCGGTGTCGGTGAACAGCCGCGTCTGCGCGTGCGGCAACGCGCGCCGGGCGGCGTCGAGGTGCAGGGCGGGCAGGATGAGGTCGCGGTCGCCCCACACGACGAGCGTCGGCAGGGCCCGCGCGGCTACCGCCTGGACCAGCTCGGCCCGCCAGTCCTCCCGCACGCCGCGGAAACCGCCGAGCCCGCGCGCCGTCTCCAGCATCACCCGCGCCGCGTGCGGCTGCCGGGCGATCTCCAGCGCGTGCTCGACCCGCTCCCGCGTCGCGAACTTGCGGTCGTGGAACAACGCCCGCTCGGTCCGCACGGCCCCGGCCACGCTCGGGCGCAGCAGCAGCTTCCCCAACGGCCGCAACGCCAGCAGCCGCAACGCGATCGTCACCTCGCGGCCGAACCCCGCGCTGTTCACCAGCACCAGGCTGCGCACCCGCTCCGGCGCGTCGACCGACAACCGCATCGCGACCGCGCCGCCGAGCGAGTTCCCGGCCACGTGCACCGGCCGCGTCTCCCCCACCGCGTCCAGGAAGTCCGCCGCGAACCCGGCCAGCGCGGCGAGCGTGTGCTTGCCCGGCAACGGTTCCGACATCCCGAAGCCGGCGAGGTCGACGCTGTAGGTGCGGTGCGCGGCGGCGAGCAGGTCCTGCTGCTCGGACCAGTCCCGCAGGCTCCGGCCGATCCCGTGCAGCAGCAGGACCGGCGGCCCGTCGCCGTCCACGCGGTAGCGGGCCCGCCGCCCGCGCACGTCCACGAAGTCCACGGTCAGCGCAACCTGCCCAGCAGCCGGCTGTGTGCGCCGGGCAGCAGCCGCACCAGCAGGTCGGGGATCTTCGCGTCCCAGCCGATCAGCACGCGCGGCTTGCGGTGCTCGATCGCGTCCACGATGACCGCCGCGGCCTTCGCCGGGTCCATCCGCAGCACGCGTTCCCACTGCCGCGTGTCCATCCCGCCGGGCACGCCGCTGCCGACGCGCGCGGACTCCGCGATCCGGGTGCGGATGCCGCCCGGGTGCACCGACGTGACGCCGACCTGGCCGGCCAGCTCGTGCCGGATCGCCTCGGTGAAGCCGCGGATCGCGAACTTGCTCGCCGCGTACGCCGACTGCCCCGGGGGCGCGATCAGCCCGAACAGGCTGGACACGTTGGCGATGTGCGAGCCGGGCGCGGCCTTGAGCGCGGGCAACAGCGCGTGCGTCAGCTGGACCGGGGCGCGGAAGTTGACGTCCACGACCCAGCCGAACTCCTCCAGCGTCAGCTGGTCGAACCGGCCGCCCAGCGCGACACCGGCGTTGTTGATCAGCAACGTCAGCCGCGGGTTCTCGGCCAGCACCCGCTCGGCGGCCGCGGCCGTCTCCTCCGCCGAGGCCAGGTCGGCCACCTGGGTGGAGACGTCCACTCCGGCCCCCACGGCCTTGGCCACCGCGGCCAGCCGGTCGGCGTCGCGGTCCAGCAGCACCAGGTTCGAGCCCCGCGCGGCCAGGGCGTGCGCGAGCGCCTCGCCGATCCCGCTGGCCGCCCCGGTCACCACGGCCGTGCCGCCGTCGAACACGTAGTCGCGCATCAGGCCACCCGCTCCTTCGCCTGCTTGGCGGTGCGGGCGAACCGCATTGCGTCGTCCGTCAGCGACCCGTGCCGCATCAGCATGACGTCGCGCGGGTAGTTCTGGAACAGCCGCCACGGCGCGGCCGGGCCCTGCTTGGGCAGCTTGTCGATGCTGCGCAGCACGTACCCGGACTTGAGGTCGATGAGCGGCTCGGTCGCGGTGACCGACGGCGGCGCCACCGGGGTGCAGGTGGTGTAGCCGTGCTCGTCGAGGTGGTTGAGCAGGCGGCACACGTACCCGGCGACGAGGTCGGCCTTCAGCGTCCACGAGGCGTTCGTGTAGCCGATGGTGAACGCGTAGTTCGGCACGCCGGAGAGCATCATGCCCTTGTACGCCAGGCGTTCGCCGATCTCCACCGGCTCGCCGTCGACCACCAGGTCCAGCCCGCCGAACGGCAGCAGGTTCAGGCCGGTGGCCGTGACGATGATGTCGGCCTCCAGTACCCGGCCCGAGGTCAGCCGGACGCCCTCCGCGGTGAACCGCTCGATGGTGTCGGTGACGATGTCGGCCTTGCCGCTGCGGACGGCCTTGAACAGGTCCCCGTCCGGCACGAAGCACACCCGCTGGTCCCACGGGTCGTAGCTGGGGTTGAAGTGCCGGTCCACCTCGAACCCGCGCGGCAGCTGCGCGGACGCCGCCTTGCGCAGGAACTTCCGCACGAACGCCGGGATGCGGCGGCTGAGCTGGAAAAACAGCATGGCGGACAGCACGTTCTTCCACCGCACGATCGGATAGGCCACCTTGGGCGGCAGCACGCCGCGCAGCTTGTCGGCGACCGGGTCGGTGCCCGGCAGCGACAGCACGTAACTGGGCGAGCGCTGCAGCATCGTCACGTGCGCCGCGTCGCCTGCCATCGCGGGCAGCAGCGTCACGGCCGTGGCGCCGCTGCCGATCACGACGACGCGCTTGCCGGTGTAGTCCAGGTCCTCCGGCCAGTGCTGCGGGTGCACGACGGTGCCGGCGAACTCGTCCTGGCCGGGGAACTCCGGCGCGTAGCCCTGGTCGTAGCGGTAGTACCCGGAGTTGACGAACAGGAAGTCGCAGGTGATCCGCACGCGTTCGCCGGTGTCGGTGCGCTCCGCCTCGACCGTCCACAGTGCCTGGGCGGAGGACCACTCCGCCCGCACCACGCGGTGGTGGAACCGGATCTTGCGGTCGATGCCGCGCTTGCGCGCGGTGGTGCGCACGTACTCGCGGATGGACGGGCCGTCCGCGATCGCCTTCGCGTCGGTCCAGGGCTCGAACGAGTAGCCCAGGGTGAACATGTCCGAGTCGGAGCGGACGCCCGGGTAGCGGAACAGGTCCCAGGTGCCGCCGATCGCGCCGCGCGACTCGAAGATCGCGTACGTGCGTCCGGGGCACTCGGCCTGCAGGTGGCTGGCGGCACCGATCCCGGACAGCCCGGCACCGACGATCAGGACGTCGACGTGTTCCAGCGTCATCGCTTCCCCGTTCCTCAGGCGTCTGCCACCGCAACGTACCAACGGTATGTCGATATGGTCAACACTCCGTCGAGATCGCCGACAAGGGGTTGGGCACCTGATACGGTGGCCACATGGCCACCGAACCCGCCGTCCGCAACCGTCCGGCACGCGGCCGGCGCGCGCCCCGGCCCAGCGGTGACGAGCGGGAGCTGGCGATCCTGGCCACCGCCGAGCGCCTGCTGGCGGACCGGCCGCTGAGCGACATCTCGATCGACGACCTCGCGCGCGGCGCGGGCATTTCCCGGCCGACGTTCTACTTCTACTTCCGCTCCAAGGACGCGGTGCTGCTCACGCTGCTGGACCGGGTCACCGAGGAGGCCGACCGGGCGTCGTCGGCGGTGTTCGACAACCCCGGCCCGACTCCCGCGGAGCGCTGGCGGCAGTGCCTGGACGCCATCTACACGACGTTCCGCGCCCACCGCTCCGTCGCGCTCGCCGCGGCGGAGGCCCGGCACACCAACGCCGAGGTGCGGGAGCTGTGGGCGGGGATGATGGGGACCTGGGTCAGCCGTACCGCGGAGGCCATCGAGGCCGAGCGGGCGCGCGGCGCGGCCCCCGCGGGCCGGCCGGCGCGGGAGCTGGCGATCGCGCTGAACCTGATGAACGAACGTGTCCTGTACGCGACCTTCGCGGGCGACGACCCGGCCGTACTGGAGGCGAACGTGGTCGACGTGCTGCTGGACGTGTGGCTGACCACCATCTACCGCACCACCGAACCGCCGGCCTGACCCGTTTCGGCGGCCGGCGGCCGGGTAGCCCGGGCGCATGGAACGCAAGCACGACGACGCCCGCGAGGACCTGCCCGGCGCCGAGGACTCCTCCCCGGAGGAGCAGGAGGTGCTGCGGGGCGAGCAGGGCACGTCCTCGGGTGACGAGCACGACGATTTCGATCCGCAGCAGGGCCGGTAGCTGGCATCCTGGGAGGCGTGGACCGCCTCGCCCGTTTCGAAGCCAACCGCCCGCGCCTGCTCGGCCTGGCCTACCGGCTGCTCGGCGAGGCGTCCGAGGCCGAGGACGTCGTGCAGGAGGCCTACCTCCGCTGGGACGCCAGCGACGGCGTCGAGGTGCCGGAGGCGTGGCTGACGAAGGTCGTCACGAACCTCTGCCTGACCCGCCTCACCTCGGCGCGGGCGCGGCGCGAGCTCTACACCGGCCCGTGGCTGCCGGAGCCGGTGTTCACCGAGCACGGCGAGCTGGGCCCGCTGGAGACCGCCGAGCAGCGCGACTCGCTGTCGATGGGGCTGCTTTTCCTGCTGGAACGGCTGACCCCGCCGGAACGCGCGGCGTTCGTGCTGCGGGAGGCGTTCGGCCACAGCCACCGCGAGATCGGCGAGATCCTCGACCTCGACGAATCCCACGTCCGCCAGCTGTACCGCCGCGCGCGGCAGCACGTCGGCGACGGGCGCAAACGCTTCACCGCGACGACCGAGCAGCGCCGCGCCATCGTGGAGCGGTTCCTCGACGCCACCGTCAAGGGCGATGTGGCCGCCCTGGAACGGATGTTCGCCGACGAGGTCGTGTCCTGGGCGGACGGGGGCGGCAAGGTCACCGCCGCCCGCCGCCCGATCCTCGGCCGCGACCGCGTCGCCCGGTACGTCGCCGGTCTGCACCGCGACCCGCGCGCGGCCGACATCGAGCTCTCGGTGCGCTCGATCAACGGCTCGCCCGGCCTCGCGCTGCACCTGCACGGCGAGCTGTTCGGAATCGTGCTGCTCGAACCGGGCGGGGACGGCGTGCTCGCGCTGCACACGGTCGTCAACCCGGACAAGCTCGCCTACGCCGCGGCCCAGAAGTGGTCAGCGTGAGTAGACGTTGACGTCGCCACCGAGGCCGAGCGCGGCCGGGTCGCGCCTGCCGGAGGCCGTGAGCACGAACTCCAGCGCGTCGGCCTCGACGGTGTCTCCCCCGCTGCCGATGTCGACCGGGCCGAAGCCGCGCAGTTCCAGGCGCGCGGGTCCCCAGCCCTTCTGGCGCAGGGATTCCGCGACCCAGTGCACGGCGGCGGTCAGCCCGCTGCCCCGTTCGGGCTCGCGGCCGAGCGCGGCGCGGATGTCGTCGCCGTGGACGTAGGCGTCGTACCACAGGGTCAGGACACCGTTGCCGACCGTCCGGCCCGGCACGCCGCTCGGCTTCGCCCACCGCTGATCGTCGAGTGTGGACAGTGCGGCCCGGAGTTTCGCGTTGGCTTCGCGGAGCATCGCGGCCAGTTCGGCGGGCTCGTGGTGCGCGAGGGCGACGGCCTGCTCGTCGGGGGTGCGTGTGCCGATGGTGCCCGCCGCGGTGTCCACGGCGTTGCCGACCACGTGCGCGGCGACGTCCCGCACCCGCCACTTCGTGCACCGGGTGGGCGTGTCCCAGCCGTCGGTCACCGACTCGACGAGTTCGGCGAACCGGTCGTATTGGCCGGTGGCGCCCTGGACGACCTGCCGCCGCGTCAGCACGACAGCTCCGCGGCGAGCCTGCGGACGGTTTCGGTGACGACGATCGCGTGGCCGCGGGCGTTGACGTGCAACCGGTCGGCGCTGTAGATCCCCGCGTCCGCGGAGGCCGGGTGGTCGCCGAGGTCGATGTACCAGGCGCCGTGGCGGTCGGCGACGCGGCGGGTGAGCCGCGCGAGCCGGCCCAGCCGCACGCGGAGCCCGTCGCGCCGGTCGTCGTCGGCGAGCGGGGACCGCGAGATGTCGAACAGGCCCATGACCACCACGGCGGCGCCGGCCGCGCGCAGGGCGGAGACGATCTCGGAAAGCGTTTCCTCGACCGCGACGGGGTCGAACGAGCGGCGCAGCATGTCGTTGCCACCGGCCGCGACCACGGCCAGGTCCGGCCGGAAGTCCAGGGCAGCGGCGAGCTGGGTGTCCCGGACCTGGGCGGCACGCAGGTCGCGCACGCCGAGGTTGGCGTAGGCCAGGCCGGGCTGCTGTTCGCGCAGCAGGTCGGCGAGCCGGTCGGCCCACGGCGGCGGCGGGTAGCCGTCGACCGGGTCGCCCAGCCCCTCGGCGACGCTGTCGCCCAGCACGGCGAGCCGCCGCCAGGGCGCGCCGCGCAGTGATCCAGTGAGCACGTCGGTCGTCATGGCTGCCCCCGTCGTCAAACTTTGTGGACGACCGTACTTTAAGTTTGGGAGCGAGATCCAGTCAAGGAGGTATTCGCAGGGGTTTTGCGACGGACGGGTGTCCGGTCAGTTGCGGCGCTGGCTGGGGATCGATCCGGCCCCGGCGCGCCGGGCCGCGACGACCAGACAGCGCTCGCACGGCATGCCCACCGGGCGGTCCAGCAGGTCCAGCTCGCCGCGGCGACCTTCGAAGCCGCAGTAGGCGACCAGCACACCGGGCCGCTCGGCCGGCAACGGGAAGACGTGGGCCACGCGCTGGGTCTCGCCCACGGTGCCGGACCGTGGCCGGGCGAGGACGAACGTCCCGTTCAGCCCTCCTGGCTCGTCGCGCACCTCGGGCACCCTCACCCATCCACTCACGGTGAGCCTCCTCTCCGGTGCACCCCGGTGGGTCCACTC
Source organism: Amycolatopsis sp. 3B14 (assembly GCF_050958625.1). Lineage (NCBI taxonomy): Bacteria > Bacillati > Actinomycetota > Actinomycetes > Pseudonocardiales > Pseudonocardiaceae > Amycolatopsis > Amycolatopsis sp. 3B14. Next base: position 81,297 of record NZ_JBHZEN010000066.1, on the reverse strand, counting down.
CGGATACTCGTGCCGGTGGTTCCCTGGTGCGGGCACACGGCAAACGCCGTGGCGGGGTTTTCACCCGACAGTGCCGTGTTCGTCCACAGTGGGCAGCCGCGCGGCGAGCAGCCCGATCTGCTCCGGTTCGGCCGTGCAGGGCAGCAGCACGAGGTCGTCGGCGCCGGCCTCGGCGAGGCGGGTGATCTCCTTGTGCAGGTGGCCGCGGTCGGTGAGGACGTCCGGCCGCACCTGGTCGGCATAGGCGGGCCCGTAGTAGTGGGCGATGTAGTCGTCCGCGCGGCGCTCGGCGTCCGGCCCGAAGCAGAAGTACCGCTCGACGACGATCCGCGCCCGCGGCGAGATCGCGCGGACGGCCGCCACGCCTTGTTGGAGGACCGGCAGGCCGAAGGAGGGCGCCACCCAGCCGTCGGACAACCTGGCGGCGCGGGCGAAGCCGGCCGGGGTGAGCCCGGCCAGCAGGAGGCCTGGACGCCCGTCCGGCAATGCCGGGACCGGTCCGGAGGCGCCGTGCGTCTCGCCGCGCCAGACCGCGCGCATGGTCGCGAGGGTGTCCTCGAACGCGGCACCGCGGCGGGTCATCGGGACGTCGCTGGCCGCGTAGTCCTCCGGCCAGCCGCCCATCCCGAGCCCGACGGTGAGCCGGCCGCCGGAAAGCCGTTCCAGGGAGCCGATCTGCTTGGCGAGGAGCACGGGGTTGCGGCGGTAGCCGGCGTTGAGCACGGTGGTCAGCAGCTCGATCCTTGTGGTGCGCGCGGCCGCGGCAGCCAACGCGACGAGCGGATCGAGGTTGTCGTAGACGAGCCGGTCGATCACGCCCAGCGAGGCGAACCCGAGGCGCTCGCACTCCGCGGCCCAGTCCCCGATCGAGGTGAAGTCCGCCCCAGGCACAGCGGCGGGAAGTCCGATTCCGATACGCATGCGGTGGACGCTAAGGTCCGCCCGCGGCGGCGGTCTTGAACGGAACGGACACTCCCCCTCAGGCGCGGCGCGCCAGGTCCGCCCACCCGTCGGCGTCCAACGAAACGCACACCCGCATCACCGGCCCCGCATCCGACGGCGCCAAACCCCTGCGCCCGCCATCACAACCACCGTCCAAGCACTCCCACCCAGCTGCCACGCCCGCCCGCGCCGTCCCGACCAAACGCCCACCCGCCGTCAAACCCGCGCCGCGTCGAGCATCGGCCCCAGCTCGGCCACCACCGCATCCAACGGCGCCACATCCTCCTGCGCCCGCGCCATCACGATCGCCCCTTCGAGCGCGCTGATCATCACCATCGCGAGCGACCGGCAGCGCGCCTCCGGCACGCCCATCTCGCGCAGGCTGTCCGCCACCGGCCGCAGCCACGTCTCGAACCCCGCACACACGGCCTGCCGCAGGTTCTCGTTGCCCGCCACCACATCCGCCGTCGCCGCGACGAGCGGGCAGCCCGCCGCGAAACCCTCCTCGCGGAACTGGTCCCGCCACTGCGCCACCATCCCGGCGAACAACCCGGCCGGAGTCGGCGCGGCCTCGGCGTACCGCTTGACCCGCCGCGCCGCGAAGTCGCCGGACCACGCCAGCGCCTCGCGCACCAGCTGGTCCTTGCCGCCCGGGAAGTAGTGCTGCAGGGATCCCCGCGGCGCCGACGCGTGCTCCACCACTTCGCGCATCCCGGTGCCGCTCACCCCCTGCGTCCGGATCAGCTGCGCTGCGCTGTAGACCATCCGCTCCCGCGGCCCGCGCGTCACCTCGCCACCTCCCACACCGGTCCCGGCATCGTCAACTCGTAGTGGTACTCGCCGCGATCGGCCCCGCCGAGCAGCCGGAAACCCTGACCCCGCAACAAAGCCTTCGCCGCCACATTGTCCGCGTGCGTCACCGCCCGCACGGTCCACCCCTCCCACCGGCCCGAAGTCCGCAACCACGAAGCCATCGCCGTCGCGATCCCCTGCCGCTGCCACGGGTCGGCGACCACGATGCCGAGTTCCGCGACCCGCGCCTCGTCCGCCACCAGGTTCAGCAGCCCGGCAGGCGACCGCCCGCTGAACGCGACCAGCGCCACCCCGTGCGGCGGCCCGGCGAGGAGGTAGCGCCGGTAGCGGACGAGGACGTCCCGCGGATCCGGCTGCCCCGGCATCAGGAAGCGATTCCGGAGAGTCACCGCGGAGCAGGCCAGGACGAGTTCGGCGACCTCCGCCGAGGACGTGCCGTCCAGCTCGGTCACCGTCATGACAGCTGTCATAGAACCGGTGTACTCCTCGCTGTGCCCGGAAGCAAGCGCGGAGCGCGCCTAGACTGCCGGCATGCGGCGATGGGTGTCCCGGGTGGACCGGCAGGTGTTCGCGCGGGTGGCGGCGACCGATTCCGCGCTCCTGGACCGGGTGCTGCCCCGCCTCGGCCGCGCGGCCAACTACGGCGGCCTGTGGTGGGCGGTCAGCGGCACGCTCGCCGCGACCCGCAACCGCCGCGCGCGCCGCGCCGCCCTGCGCGGAATGCTGGCGCTGGGCATCGCGAGCGCGACGGCCAACGGCCTGAGCAAGCGGATCATCCGCCGCACCCGCCCGTCGACGGTCGCCATCCCGCCGGTCCGGCAGTTGCGGCGCGCGCCGTGGACGACGTCGTTCCCGTCCGGGCACTCCGCGTCCGCGGCCGCTTTCGCCGCCGGGGCCGCGCTGGAGTGGCCCGCGCTCGGCGTGCCGGTCGGGGCCCTCGCCGCCGGGGTGGCCACTTCCCGCGTGGTCACCGGCGCCCACTACCCGTCCGACGTGCTCGCCGGGATCGGTATCGGCCTGACCGCGGGCCTGGTCACGTTGTCGTGGTGGCCACGCACCCCGGCCGGCCCGTCGGACGCCGAACGGTGCCCGGCGCCCGCCCTGCCCACGGGCGAGGGGTTGGTCCTGGTGGCCAACTCGTCCGCGGGCAGCGCCGGCGCGGCGATCCTGGAGCAGGTCGCGGCGGAACTGCCGCAGGCCAAGATCGTCGAGCCTGCCGACGGCGAGGACCTGACCGAGGCGATGACCGAGGCCGCCCGGACCTGCCGCGTGCTGGGCGTCGCCGGCGGGGACGGCACGATCAACGTCGCGGCGCGGGTCGCCGCCCAGCACGACGTCCCGCTGCTCGTCGTCCCGGCGGGCACCCTCAACCACTTCGCGCGCGACCTCGGCGTGGAGACCCCGGACGATGCGATCACCGCGCTGCGCGCCGGTTCCGCGGTGCGGATCGACCTCGGGGTGGCGGACAGCCAGGTGTTCGTCAACACCTGCAGCACCGGTCTGTACACCGATCTGGTCCGCTACCGGGAGAAGTGGGAGAAGCGGATCGGGAAGTGGCCCGCGGTGCTGGTCGGGCTGGTGCACGTCCTGCGCCGGGCGAAGCCGCAAGAGCTGGTGGTCAACGACGAGCGGCGCCGGGTGTGGATGATCTTCGCGGGCAACGGTGCGTACCGGCCGCGCGGTTTCGCGCCCACGTACCGCCCCAGCCTGCACGACGGGCTGCTCGACATCCGCGTGGTGTACGCGGAAAGCCCGTTCGCGCGGACGCGGGTGGTGCTGGCGGTGCTGACCGGAACGCTGCGCTGGTGCACGCCATACCAGGACCGGCCCGCGGCGCCGCAACTGAAGATCAGCGCCCCGGGAGGCAGTCTGCGCCTCGCGGTGGACGGCGAGCTGACCGAGGTCCCGCCCGACGTGACGCTACGCAAGAATCGGGGCGCACTAGTGGTCTACCGCTGAGCGGGCCGCCCCGCGTGGACGCCTCTCCGGTTCGGGTTAACTGGCTAACTGGCTCAGCCATTCCCCAGCTTTCTCGCTGGCCAAGTGCCCAGCCACTCGCGCGGCTTCCCCTCCGGCGAACTGGCCCAGCCACTCACCCGGCTTCCCCGCCAGCCAACCGGCCCAGCCACTCGCCTGGCTTTCCCCCCGGCCAAGTGGCCCAGCCACCCGCCCAGCTTTCCCTCCAGCCAACTGGCCCAGCCACTCGCGCGGCTTCCCCTCCGGCCAACCGGCTCAGCCACTCGCCCGGCTTTCCCCCCGACCAACCGGCCCAGCCACCCGCCCAGCTTTCCCCCGGCCAAGTGGCCCAGCCACCCGCCCGGCTTCCCCTCCGGCCAACTGGCCCAGCCACCCGCCCAGCTTTCCCCCGGCCAACCGGCTCAGCCACTCATCCACCCCCAGCCAACTGACCCAGCCACTCGCCGGGCCCGGCTCCCTCACTGACCAACTGGCCCAGCCACTCGCCCAGACGTCCGTCACCGAGCGGCCCAACCACCCTCGACGACCTGCACTGCTCGACCCGGCCTGGCCACCGCACGCGGATTCCCGCCGGCCGAGTGGCTCAGCCACTGACCCGCCGCAGGTCAGACGACGTGACCTGTGACCAAGCCGAACCGGCGCCGCGCCGCCGGGTTCATCGCGCCATGCTCAGGCGTGTTCGGCGCGGGTCTTCAGGCGCTGGAGCGTCGCGGCGATGTTGGCGCGGTTCTTGTCCTCGCGCTGCCACACGCCGGTCACCAGTGAACTCGGCGCGCGGAACCAGCCCGGCCGCTTGTCCCATGTGCTTTCGGTCACCACACAGCCGTCGCCGGCGGGCTCGATGTCGTACTGCCACCGGGAAACCGGGATGCCCAGCGAACGCACCTCGAAGGCGAACCGCTTCCCCGCGTCGGCGTCGGTGATCGTGCTGACGGTGCTCCACAACCGCACTCCACGGCGGTTGATCCCGCGGAACCGCGCGCCGACCCGGGCGCCGGTCACGCCGCGTAGCCATCGGAACCCGCTGTACTCCTCGGCCAGCTCGGCGAGCACGCCGGGATCGCTCACCAGGTCGTACACGCGCGCCGGTTCGGCCGCGACCTCGATCCGGCCCGTGGCACTCGGCCCCGACTGGCCCATGGACACCTCGCAACGTCGCGAACAGTTACATACCTACAGTATGTATCTCCGCGGTGCTCGTCAACAGCGCGCTCACACGACGGGCTAGACGGGCGTCGTCGGTGGGGGTGACGGTGATGCCGTCGCCGTCACGAGAAACCAGGTACCGGCCGCGTGACGAGTCGAACCAGGTGACCACAGTGGACGATCGTGTACCGGCGTGCACGCCGATCTGCCCGCCGCTGGAACGGCTTCCGGCCAGAGCGTCCACTGCGAACGGATCCACCGGCGCGCCGGGTGCGCCGGGCGGGAACACCGCGACGATCTCCGGAACCAGCGCGGCGGGCGGGATCTCGGTCAGCCAGATCTCGCCACCGGCGAGCACGGCCAGCACCCCGGTCCGGCCCGCTGCCGCGGCGAGGGCGCGGACCGGGTACCCGATGTGCCCGACGGCGTCGATCGACACCTCCGGACCGGCCAGCAGGGCGAGCAGCGTTTCCAACCGGGGATCGAGCCGACGACCGGACGCCAGGCCGCGTTCCGCGCACGACCGGTACACCTCATCGGTGAGCCGGGCCCGGACTGTGAACGTGCGGCCGACGCTGGGCACTCGCAGCGGATACGGCACGGGCGGCAGGTCGAGGTCGCCCCAGAGCAGGTCGAACTCGGGTGCGGACAGGACGAAGTCGGGTCTTCGGGGGGTCATGCCGGCCACGCGGCGGGGACCCGGCCGCCTGCGCCGGGCCCCGCCGCCTCGCCGAACCGGACGGCGAACGCGCCGCCACCGCTACCCGGGCTCCCGGCGCCGCCGAAACCGGCGGCGCCGGGGCACAACGAGCCAACACCGCCGGAACCCGGGATCGCCGGGCCGGTGGTGCGCGTGCCGGGCGGCCGGGGCGAGTTCGTCACACCCGGCCGGTGGGTGGCGCCGCCCGCGGCGCCGCTGATCGCGGACGCGGGCGGAACCGGCGGATCACTCCGCCGGAAGTCATTGCCCCGCAACGCCGATGCCGCCGCGGAGGAAGCAGAAGCTGCTGGCCGGGGCAAATCACCGGGCCGGGGATCCTTACGCCGCAAGGGCGATGCCGCACCGGCCGAAGCAGATGCGGACGGAACCAATGGATCACTCGGCCGGAAATCATCCGCCAAGGCCGACGCCGCTCCGGGAGAAGCGGAGGGAGCGGGCGGAACCACCCGCCGGAAGTCACTGTCCCGCCACGCCGAAACCGCTGCCGGAGAACTGGACGCAAGCGAAGCCGGCGGATCACTCCGCCGGAATTCATTGTCCCGCGCCCCCGATACCACCCCGGCCGACGCGGGCGAAGCCAAGAGCTCGCTCCGGCCGGAGTCCTTGTCCCGCAACCCCGATACCGCTTCGGGCGAAGCAGACACGCTCCGCCAGGAGTCAGTTTCCGGCAACACCGCGACCGCCCCGCGCGAAGCGGACGGAACCGCGGGATCACTCCGCCGTAAACCATCCGCCAAGGCCGACGCCGCTCCGGGGGAAGCAGACCCTCGCGGCACCTGGTGCCCTGCGCCGACATCCATCGGCGGCGATGGCCGGGAACCACCGGAACTCCTGGGCGCTTCGGTCTGCTGCGGGAGCGACGCACCTGCCTCCGCCGCCCCGGAAGCGAACGCGGCCATCACCGACACCGCTTGGTTGTGCGCTCGCCACGCGTGCTCGGCGGCGGGACGTAGGTCGTCGGCGGCTTCGTAGAGAGTGGCGATCCCGCCGCGGGCGAACAGGCGCTCCAGGGTCTCGTCCAGGTCGAACGGCGCCGGTTCCGGCATTGCGGCGCGGGCGGCCTCTGCGGCGGGGCCGGCGGCGTGCACCGTCTCATACAGTTCGTGATGGCTGCGCGCGGCCCAGTTCTGAGCGTCCTGCTCGCCCACGTCCGCGCTCCCTGTACTGATCGTTCCCGCCGAAATCACGCTCAGTGAAACCCGAAGACGTACCGCTGCGCCAGCGACCGAACGCCGCCATGCCCTATCGGACGGTCAACCCTGCCCGGCCACACCCACCGCCCACCGCCCGCGCCTGCCGACGGCGCACGCCCGCCAACCGACCTCGCCCCCGCCGCAACACCAGCGCCAACTCACCCCAGCCCGACAGCAAAAGCTTCCCCGGATCCGCCCCTTGCCTGGCGCCCAGGTCGGCGCACACCGCCACCGCCTACCGACGGCGCACGCCCGCCAACTGACCTCGCCCCCGCCGCAACAGCGCCACCTCACCCCAGCCCGGACCACAAACGCCTCCCCGGATCCGCGGCTGCCGGGGTACCCAAATCCTCACACCACCAGCGCCTACCGACGGCGCACGCCCGCCAACCGACCTCGCCACCGCCGCAACACCAGCGCCACCTCACCCCAGCCCCGACAACAAACGCTTCGCCAGATCCGCCGCCGCCTCAGTGCCCAGGTCCTCGCACACCGCCAGCGCCTCGCGGCGGTGTTCGGCCGCCAGTGGGCCTCGTCCGGTCGCTTCCAGCACCAGCGCCAGCTCCGCGAGCGCCTGCGCCCGCTGCCAGCGCGTCAGCACCTGCGTGAACACCTGGAGCGCCGCCTGCAGGCAGTCTTCCGCCAGGCCCAGCCGCCCGGCTTCCCGCCACGCCGCGCCCTCCTGGACGGCGCATTCGCCGCCCGGCACGGGGAAACCGCCCTCGTCGAACAACCTCCGCGCGGTCCGGAACGCCTCGGCGCCACCCGGCCAGTCACCGGTCTCCGTCAGCGCCCTGCCGAGCAACTGGAACGTCAGCGCGCGGAAGAACCGGTACGTGAACGGGTTCGCGTCGTCCCGGTAGCGTTCGGTGTCGGCGAGCACCTCGCGGTGCACCAGCAGCGCCTCGCCGGGACGGCCGACCGCGCACAACACCTTCCCCAGCACGTTGCGGATCGACCCCTGCCCCATCCAGAAATCCATGTCCGCCAAGCCGACCGACCGCTCGACGTGGTCCAGCGCCTCCTCCGGCCGCCCCAGCCGCAGCAGCACCGAACCGAGATACCCGAGCGCCCACGTCTGCTCGCGCCGGTCGCCGATCTCGGTCGCGATCGCCAGCGCCTCCTCGTGCGCGGCGCGGCCACCTTCGTTGTCGCCGAGGCAGTAGTACCTCGCCCAGCCGAGGAAGTTCAGCAACACCGCCTCGTCCGCGCGGCTGCCCAGCGCCCGCGCCGCGTCCACGCCGAGCGCGAACACCTCGTCCCACGGCAGCTGCTGGATCCGGCCGTCCGAGAACCAGTGCAAGGCTCTGGCCAGGTCCACCACCTGCCGGTGCTTGCCGTGTGCGAGCGCGGCCCGTTGCGCGGCGAGCCAGTTCGCCGCCTCCGTGTCGAGCCAGGCCGCGGCCTCCTCACGCGTCGCGAACCGGCTCGCCTCCAGCGAATCCCGCAGCGCGTCCGGGTAGAACAGCCGCCCGGCCTCGATCCCGGTGTCCAGCAGGTGGTCCAGCACCGAGCACGTCGCGGCCGACGTCTCGCCGGCATCCTCCTCGACGGCCAGCCGCTCCCGCGCGAACAGGCGGATCAGGTCGTGGAAGGTGTAGCGCCCGGGCACGCTGCCCTCCTGCAGCAGGTTCGCGTCGACCAGCTCGTCGATGTGGGCCCGCACGTCCGGGGTCGCCATGCCGGTGGCGACGGTCGCCAGGTCGGCGCCGAAATCCGGGCCCGGGATCACCGCCAGGCGGCGGAACACCAGCCGCGCCGCCGGGGACAACCGGCGGTGCGACATCTCGAACGCCGACCGCACCCGCAGGTCCCCCGCCGACAACGCGGCCAGCCGCGTGCTCTCGTCACGCAACTGGTCGACCAGGTAGGCGATCGTCCAGTGCGGCCTGGTCGCCAGCCGGTTCCCCGCGATCCGCACGGCGAGCGGCAGGTTCCCGCACAGCTCGGCCAGCTCCCCCGCCGCGGCCGGCTCGGCCCGCACCCGGTCCGGCCCCGCGATCGCCGCGACCAGCGCGGAGGCGTCCGCGGTCTCCAACGGCCGCAGCCACAGCCAGCGCGCCGACTCCAACCCGGCCAGCGCGCGGCGGCAGGTGATGAGCGTCAGGCATCCGGTCGCGGCCGCCAGCAGCGGGCGGACCTGGGCCTCGTCGGCCGCGTTGTCCAGCAGCACCAGGACCCGGCGACCGGCCAGCAGCGACCGGAACAACGCCGACTGCTCGGCGACCGCGGCCGGGATCTCCGCCGCAGGGACGTTCAGACCACGCAACAGGACGTCCAGTGCGGCGCGCGGGGTGACCGGCTGGTCGTCCATGCCGCGCAGGTCGACCGACAGAAAACCGTCCGGGAACTCGGCCGCCAGCAGGTGCGCGGCCGTGCGGGCCAGCGCAGTCTTGCCGACGCCCGGGTGCCCGACGAGCGACACGACCACGCCGCTCGGGATGGTGAGCGCGTCGGCCGCCGCTCGGCGCAACGTGTCCAGCTCGTGGCCGCGGCCCACCAGGTCCGGCACCGCGGCCGGCGGCGGCCCCGCGAACGGCACGACTGGTCTGGACCTGCGGCGACGGCCGTCGCGGGCCGCGGCCAGGAAGTCTTCGCGGTTGCCGCCGGTCAGCCCGAGCGCGTCGGCGAGGGCTTCGGTGGAGCGGCGCTGCGCGGCGCGGGCGCGGCCGCGCTCCAGGTCGGACAGGGCCCGCACGCTGACCCCGGAGGCCTGCGCGAGGTCGGCCTGCGTGAGCCGGGCCGAGCGGCGATGGCGTAGCAGCAGTTCACCGAAGGTCGGATCCTCCCCCGGCGACCCTATGTCCACTGTCTCGCTCACCGCCACCCATTAAACCGGCAGAACTGCGAGCGCCGAAACCTGCCGGTGCTTCCGCCTGGTTCCGCCTGTATCGGTACGGTTAGGTGGCCCTATGCCGTACAGCACCGCTATGCGGGATGTCCCCGGCGGCAGGCCCGCCGCCCGCCTGCACGCCGTCCCGGCGGCCGACCGCGCGGTGGTCCGCGTCGCGGTACTGGCCGACGACGTGTTCCTGCGCGCCGGCCTGCTCAGCGAGATCCAGGGCAAACCCGGCATCCACGTGGTCAACGGGACGCCCGCGTCGGCGGACGTCGTGGTCGCGATGACCGAGTCGGTGGCCGGCCTGCCCGAACTGGTGGCCGACGCCCCGACGAACGCGCGGCTGGTGCTGATCACCGACGCGCCCCGCCCGGCGGAACTGTGGACCGCGATCGAGAACGGCCTGGTGGTGTTGCTCCCGCGCGCGGAGGCCACGACCGCCCGGCTGTTGCGCGCGATCGCCGACGCGCACCAGGGCCACGGCCACCTGCCTGCCGAGCAGCTGGGCCAGGTGCTGCACGGGCTGGCCCGCCTGCAGCGCGAGGTGCTGGCGCCGCGCGAGCTGATGCTGAACGGGTTGTCCCGCCGCGAGACCGAGGTGCTGCGCCGCCTCGCCGACGGCCAGGACACGGCCGAGATCGCCGCGGAAATGTCCTATTCGGAGCGCACGGTCAAGAACATACTGCACAGCCTCACCAGCAGGCTGGGGCTGCGCAACCGCACGCACGCCGTGTCCTACGCGCTACGCAACGGGCTCATCTGAGCGGTGGGTGGCGGACACGCCGAGGCGAGGCGGCGCCTCGGCGTGTCCGCTGGTCCCGGGCCAGGCGATGGCCGGCCCGGGAGTTCGGGGTCAGGCCACGGACGTCACGGGCCAGCGGTCTCCGGTGAAGTCGCGCAGCTCGGCCGCTTCCGGCGCGCCCAGCTCGTCGAACAGGGCGTAGGCGCGGCGCCAGTAGTCCTGTGCCAGGCCGGCTCGCGCGGCGCAGCGGTGCAGTTCGGCCAGTTCGTTGAGCGCCCGCGCCTGCTGGTAGCGCTCGCCCCGGTTGATCGCCGCCCGCAACCCGGCCTCGATCAGGTCCGCGGCGGTGAGCAGGTCGCCGATGTCGCGGTGCACCCCGCCGAAGTCGATGAGCACTTCGCTCTCGGTCGCCGGTCCGCTGACCGTGCGGACGATCCGCAGCGCCTCGTTGAGGTTGCCGAGCGCGTCGTCGAACCGGCCGGTCTGCCGGTAGGTGTTGCCGAGCCGATGCCGCGCGTAGGCGATCCGCGGCTCCAGGCCGTGCGCCTCGGCGAGGTCGACGGCTTCCTTCAGGTGCTCGATCGCCTCGCGGTGCCTGCCCAGCCGCCGCCACGCGTCGCCGAGGTCGGCCAGCGCGCCGCTCTCCCCGTCCGGGTCGCCGGCCTGCCGGGACAGCACCAGCGCGTGCCGGTACTGGTCGACGGCCTCGTCGAGCCGGCCGAGCGTGGCCAGCGTGGCGCCGAGGTTCGCGGCGACAACGCTTTCCAGCCGGGCGTCCCCGGCGCAACGGACACCGGCCGTGCGGAACAGCCGCAGCGCCTCGGGGAACTCACCGACGCGGTGGCAGAGCACGGCCAGCGCGGTCAGCGAGGTGGCTTCCAGTTCGCGCTCGCCGTTCGCGCGGTGCAGGTCGATCGCGCGCAGGAACTGCTCACGCGCGTCGGCGGCGCGGCCGTGGTGCAGGTACGCGGCCGCGAGGTCGGAGCGGGTATGCGCCTCACCGACCCGGTCCTGCGCCGCGGTCGCGGCCGCCAGCGCGGCCTCGTGCGTGTGCACCCAGTCGTGGTCGTGGCTGTAGCCGTAGAGGTACAGGTACGCGCGCAGGCAGCGGGTCAGCTGCCAGGCGTGCGTCGGCCAGCCCTGCTCGGCGGCCAGGCTGACGGCGGCGATCAGGCACGGGCGCTCGGCCTCCAGCCACCGCTTCGCCGCCTCGCGGTCGGGCAGCACCGGGCCGTGCGCGGGCGCGGCGCCGGTCAGCGGGATGTGCTTGGCCGGGTAGATCAGCTGCGTGGCGCGGGCGGCGGTGTGCAGGTAGAAGTCGAGCACGCGGGTGATCGCGGCGCGCCGGGCCGGCTCCGGCTCGTTGTCGCGGGCAAGGCCGCGCGCGTACTCGGCGAGCAGGTTGTGCAGCCGGTACCGGTCGCGGGTGACGACGGTGACCAGGTTCTCGTCCACGAGACGGTCGAGCAGCCACCGCGCCCGGGACGGGGTGAGCCCGGCGAGCGCGCCGACCGACTCGGGGGTGAAGTCCGCGCCGGGGTGCAGGCCCAGCAGGCGGAACAGGCGCTGCTCCTCGGCTGCGAGCGCCTGATAGGACAGTTCGAACACCGCGCGCAGCCTCCGGCTGCCCGCGGCCAGTTCGTCGATGCGGTCACCGGTTTCGGCCAGCCGGGCGGCGAGGTCGGCGACTGTCCACGTAGGACGGGACTGGAGGCGACGGGCGGCGAGCGCGACGGCCATCGGCAGCCAGCCGCACAGTTCGCCCACCCGGCGGGCGGCCTCGGGTTCGCTCTCCACCCGCTTGGCGCCGACGACGCGGACGAGCAGTTCGCGGGCCTCGGCCGGGGTGAAGACGTCCAGCGGCAGGGTGCGGGCGCCGTCGAGGGCGAGCGCGCGGCGGCTGGTGACCAGGACGAGGTTCGTCGGCCCGGCAGGCAGCAGCGGCAGGATCTGGTCCTCGCTGGCCGCGTTGTCCAGCAGCACCAGCACATCCCGGCCGTAGACGCGGTCGCGGTACAGGGAGGCGCGCTCGTCGAGGCTCGGCGGGATCTGGTCGCCGGGGACGCCGAGCAGGCGCAGGAACGACGCGAGCACCGCGGCCGGGTCTGCGGGCGGCTGGTCGGAGTGGCCGCGCAGGTCGACGTAGAGCTGGCAGTCGCCGTAGCGGCCCTCGGCGAGCAGCTGGTGCGCGACGTGCACGGCGAGGCGGGTCTTGCCGACGCCGGCCATGCCCTCGATGAGCGCGATGCCGACCGCGGTGCCGCCGTCGATCGCGCGGAGCCCGTCGCGCAGGGTGGTCAGCTCCGCTTCGCGGCCGCTGAAGTCGGCGGTGTCGAGCGGCAGCTGGCGGTGGGCGCTGACCGGGGCGAACTCCGGCCGCGCGACCTCCTGGCGCAGGACGCGCTGGTAGGCGGTGGCCAGTTCCGGCCCGGGGTCCGCGCCGAGTTCGCCCGCGAGGCGGCGGCGCAGGGTGTCGAACACGTCGAGCGCGGCGGCCTGCTGGCCACTGCCGGCGAGGGCGATCATGAGGCGCGCGTGGACGGCCTCGTGGAGCGGATCGGCCTCGGCGACGCGCTGCAGGAGCGGCAGAACCTCCTGGTAGCGCCCGAGATCCGAGGCGGCGCCCGCGTACTCGACGACGACGGCCCGGTACTCGCGCACGAGCGCGACGACGATCGGGTGGGAGTCCAGTGCGCTCAGCCCTTCGAGCGGTTCGCCCCGCCAGAGACCGACGGCTTCGGCGAAGAGACCGCACGCTTCGGCGAGTTCGCCCTCCTCGCGGACATGCCGCGCGCGGGCGACGAGCTGGCGGAAGAGGAGCAGGTCGTGCTGCCCCTCGGCGACCTTGAGCTGGTAGCCGCCGCGCGCGGAGACGATGAAGCCGTTCTCCGGGTCCCCCTGCAGGCGGCGGCGCAGGCGGGAGATGCGGGACTGCAGGAGGTCCACGGTGCCGTGCTCGGGCTGGTCGCCCCAGACGGCTTCGACGAGCGCGTCCCGGCCCACGGGGGCGTTCGGAGACAGCGCGAGGAGCGCGAGGAGGGTGCGCTGGGTTTCCGAGCCCGGATCGACCGGTTCGCCGTCCGCGATGACCCGCAGCGGCCCGAGAACCTCGACCCGCAGCCCGCCGCCGGTGGCCTGCTCGCTGCCCGCCTCGCGAAGCAGCTCGCCCAGCTCCACACGGGACAGGCCCAGCACGTCGCCCAACTTGCGCAGAGTGGACACGCGCGGCCGGGTGACACGTCCCTGCTCGACGTCACGCAGGCCCGCCACGCTGAGCCCCGCCAGGTCGGCGACCTCCCGCTGGGTGAGGCCCGCGCGCCGGCGGAAGCCCTGGACCAGCGCGCCCAAGCGGCTCCGCGAACCGTCGCTCATTCGTTCACCGCCCCGATCTCGTCGTTCGCAGCCTGGGACGCAGTGATGCGCCAAGCCGTTCCCGCGTTACTCCGACAGAGTTACAAACTCCGCTTCGAAAATGCTTCGAAGGGAGGTGGTGGGCGCGTTGGTCGCTTGGAGTTAACGCAGGTGTTGCCTGGTGAGTGCGGGCGGTGAGGGGCGGTTGCGGAGGGTGATCATGAGTTGGGGCGGGGGTGGTGGGCTCGGTGGCTGGACTGGGTCGCGGTGGCTCGTGGGGCGTTGGGGCCGGCTCGTGTGGCGATGAACGGACCATTCATCCCTTCCCGGCGTGGGTGGCTCCCTCACCGGTGCACGACAGCGCCACTCACGCGGCCATGAACGGACCGTTCATCCCTTCCCGGCGGCAGTGGCTCCCTCACCGGTGCACGAGGAGGCCACTCGCGCGGCGATGAAACGGACCGTTCACGCTTCACAGCACGGCTGGTCCCTTCACCGGCGCACGACAGCGCCACTCACGCGGCCATGAACGGACCGTTCATCCCTTCCCGGCGGCAGTGGCTCCCTCAGCGGTGCACGAGGAGGCCACTCGCGCGGCGATGAAACGGACCGTTCACGCTTCACAGCACGGCTGGTCCCTTCACCGGCGCACGACAGCGCCACCCGCGCAGCGATGAACGGACCGTTCATCCCTTCTCGACGCGAGTGATTCCTTCCCAGCGCGAGTGGCTCCCTCACCGGCGCACGGACGTGCCGCTCGCGCGGCGACAAAAGGACCATTCATCGCTTCACAGCACCGCTGGTCCCCCCACCGGCGCACGACAGCGCCACCCGCGCGACGATGAACGGACCATTCATCGCTTCACAGCACGGCTGGCCCCTCCACCGGCGCACGACAGCGCCACCCGCGCGACGATGAACGGGCCATTCATCGGAGCGGGCATCCGCCCCGCCCCGCCAGCCGCCGCAGCCACCCAGCCGTTCCAGCCACCCCAACCACCCAGCCGTTCCAGCCACCGCAACCACCCAGCCGCCGCACGGCAACCACAGCAGAAACCCCAGCCACCGAACCAGCCACCGCGGCAGTTACGCCGACCACTCCGAGACGCTGTCCAGCTTCGCGCGGATCTGGCCTCCGTCCGGCGACCCCAGCTCCTCCAGCAACTCCAGCGCGGCCCGCCAGGCGCGTTGAGCCGCGGCCGAATCGCCCCGCGCCAGGTGTGCGTCGCCGAGGCGGTCCAAGGTTCGGCTTTCGTAGTAGCGGCTTCCGTGGCGCCGGTAGAGCCCCACGGCGGTCTCGTAGCAGCGCACCGCCTCGTCCAGGTTTCCCAGCGACTGCTGCGCGTACCCGACGCTGTCCCACGCGTTGGCCTCACCGACCAGGTTCCCCAGCTCGGCCTGCACCGCGATCGACTCCTTGCAGTGCGCCAGCGCCTGCTCGTAGTCCCCCAGCCGGGCACAGCTCCAGCCCATGTTGTTCAGCGCGCTGGCCGCCCCGTACCGGTTCCCCGCCGCCTGGAACAACTCCAGCGCCCGCCGCGCGTGGTGGAACTCCTCGGCGTAATCCCCGAGCCGGTCGCACACCCACGTGAGCCCCTGCCGCACGTCGGCCTGGTACCCCAGGTCCCCCAGCTCCTCGAACAGGTCCAGCGCCCGATCCAGCTGCGCCCGCGCCTCCTCGTCCCGCCCCAGCGCCGTCAGGATGACCGCGAGCCCCCGGTGGCTGTGCGCCAGCGCGACCGGGTCCCCGAGCCGCGCGGCCGCCTCCAGCGCCACCTCGTACGTCCGCGGCTCCCCCAGCCAGTGCCTGCCCTGCCGCACGAACGTGTGGCTCAACGCGCACGCCAGCTGCCACGCGTGCGTGTCGAACCCGGACGCGGCCGCGCGGTCGATCGCCGCCACCAGCACCGGGTGCTCGGCGGCGAACCAGGCGCCGGCGTCCGCGGGCGGCTCCACCACCACAGCCGGCGCCGGCGGGTCCAGCGACAGCGGCTCGCGTTGCGGGCTCAACGTCGCCGCGCCCGCGTGCGCCGTGTGCACGTAGTGGTCGAACATCCGCCGCACCGCCGCGGTCCGCTCCGCCTCCGCGTCCTCCTCATGCGTCAGCTCGATCGCGTACGCCCGCAGCAGGTCGTGGAACGCGTACCGCCCGGGGGCGCGCTCGGCGACCAGGTGCGCGCGCGTCAGCTCGGCCAGCAGCGGCCGCACCCGGGACACCCCAAGCAGGCTCGCGGCCGCGGCGACGGTCACGTGCGGCCCGGGGTGCAGGCCGAGGAACCGGAACAGCCGGGCCGCGTCCGCGCTGATCGTGTGGTACGACCACGAGAACACCGCGCGCACGTCGGAACTCGCGTCGTCGCCCTCGAAAGCGTCCAGTCTGCCGCGCGCGGCGCACAACTCGGCGGCCAGCTCGCCCAGCGTGAACCCCGGGTTCGTCGCCGCCCGCGCGGCAACGATCGCCAGCGCCAGCGGCAGCCGCGCGCACAACGTGTTGATCGAGGCGACCGCCTCCGGCTCCGCCGCCACCCGGTCCGCCCCGAGCCGCCGCGCGAGCAGTTCGCGCGCCTCCGCGTCGGACAGCAGGTCCAGGCTCACCGGCGCCGCGCCCTCGACCGCTACCAGCCCGGCCAGCTGGTTCCGGCTCGTCACCAGCGTGAAACTGCCGGGCGCGCCGGGCAGCAGCGGCCGCACCTGCTCGGCGTCGCGCGCGTTGTCCAGCACCACCAGCACCCGCTTGTCCGCCAGCAGACTGCGGTAGAGGCTCACCTGCGCCTCCACGCTCACCGGGATCCGTTGCGCCGGAACAGCGAGCGCGTCGAGGAACCGCCGCACCGCCTCCGCCGGGCTCATCGCGCACGCGCCGGGATCGAAGCCGCGCAGGTTGACGTACAGCTGCCCGTCCGGGAACCGCTCCCGCACCCGGTGCGCCCAGTGCACCGCGAAAGCCGACTTGCCGACACCCGCGCCGCCGCTGACGACCGCCACCGACACCGACGGCCGGTCACCACTGCCGTCCAGCGGCAGCAACGCGTCCAGCCGCGCGAGGTCGCGCATCCGCCCGGCGAACTGCGGCACGTCACCGGGCAACTGGCGCGGCACCGGCCCCTCCTCGGGCTCGTCGCGCAGCAGCCGCACCTGCGTGTCCCGCAGCAGCGGCCCCGGCTCGACGCCGAGTTCGTCGATGAGCCGCGACCGGACCGCGGTGTAGACCTCCAACGCCTCGGGCGTGCGGCCGCAGCGGTGCAACGCGAGCATCAGCAGGGCCTGCAGGCGTTCCCGGAACGGGTTGTCATCGGCCTCCTGCCGCAGCCCGGTGACCACCGACCGGTGCCGCCCGGCGGCGAGTTCGGCGTCGAAGTAGTCCTCCAGCGCGCTCAGCCGCTTCTCCGCGAGCGGCGGGCCTTCCCGGTCGAGCAGCGACTGGGTGACCCCGCCCAGCGCCGGCCCCTGCCACAGGTCGAGCGCCGCGCGCAACCGCCGGGCCGCCTCCCCGACACGGCCGGCGTCGAGGTCCGCGCGCGCCCTGGCGACGGCGTCGTCGAACTCGTGCAGGTCCAGCTCACCCGGCCCGACCTCGATCACGTACCCCGGCGCGCGCCTGCTGATCACGTCGGCACCGATCAGCTTGCGCAGCTCGGAGACGTACACCTGCACCTGGCCACGCACCGTCGCCGGCGGCGCGGCGCCCCAGACCAGGGCGAACAGCTGCTCGTCCGGCACCACGCGCCCGGCGTTGAGCAGCAGCGCCGCGAGCACCGAGCGCTGCTTCGGCCCGCCCAGCCGCACCGGCCCGTCCGGCCCCGACACCTCGATCGGGCCCAGCAGCCGGTACCGCACCGGGCGGGACGGGGTCGCGGGCACAGTTCGTTCTCACCTTTCCGCGTGCGGGACGGCAACCGGGGAACGGGCCGCTAGGAGTCGGCCAGGTCCGCCGCGATCAGGTCGGTGATCTCCAGCACCGCCTGCCCGGACAGCACCAGCTGGGTGTCGGCGCCCGGGTTGAAGCACAGCACGTGCCGCTCGTCCGGCCACCGGGCGAACACGTTGAACAGCAGGTCCGTCGTGTGGTGCTGCTCTTTGCCTGCGACCGCTTCGAGCATCGCCACCGACGAGAACACCGTGATCACCGGGATCTCGTCGGTGCCTGCCAGCTGCCACGGCAGCGGCGGGATGCCCGGCAGGTCGTTGACCGGCACCGGTCCCGTGGTCGGGACCACCACCTCACCGCTTATCAGCGCCTGCATGTACGCGTCCTCGTTCCGCTCCGCCAGCGCCGCGGCCAGCGCGTTCTCCAGAGCGTTGGACGGTGGCAGGTCGGTCCGCGGTTCCGCCTCACCGGCGAATTCCGCGAGCGCCAGCAACGGGACGAGGCGGCGCACTTCGTCCCGGACGACGTCGCGCAGCTCCGACACCGGCGCGGTCGCCTGCCGCCCCTCGGCCAGTTCGGGCACCACGGCGGGCGGCAGGACGGCCGTGATCGGCAGGCCGGGGTCGATGATGAAGCGGGCCTCGTCCTCCTCGCGCACGTTCGCGGTCAACTCGGCGAACGTCGCGGTGACGTGGCCGCGCGCGACCGGCCCGAGGAACCGCCCGAGCGCGGCGGGCGAGGTGAAGACCAGGATGTCGTGCTCGGTCAGGCCGAGTTGACGTGTCACCTCGTCCCGCTCGGCGGTGCCCGGATCGGGGAGCACCGGGACGTAGAAGGTCGCGTCCAGGACCAGCCGCGCGTACCGCCGCGGGTCCCCGTCCTCGATCGCCGTCATCAGTGCGTGCTCGAGGTCATTGCCCGGCTGCCAGGAAGGTTCCACGCGTGCTTGCCTCTCTGCGGTACCTTTTGTCCTGCAAACCCTAGTCGGCCGAACCACGGAAGCCATGCCACGCACCCTCTTCGTCGCCCCGGACCAGCGCGGCGCCCTGCCCACCATCCGCGACGCGCTCGAAGCGGCCGACGACGGGGCGGTCATCTCGATCGCGCCCGGTGACTACCCCGAGCCGATCTCGATCACACGTCAGCACGTCACGCTGTCCGCGCGCGAGTCCGGCAGCGTCACGATCAGCTCGCCGTTCCCGGACCAGCCGGTGGTGTCCGTGACCGACGCGCGGGTCGAGCTGATCGGGCTGAAGCTCACGTCCGAGGAGCACTCCGCGGTCCGCGTGCGCGGCGGCCAGGTGAAGATCGTCGAGTGCACGGCGACGGCCCGGTTCGCGCCGGGAATCGACGTCGCGGGCGCCGACCGCATCGAGATCCGCAACAGCCACATCACCGGATCGCAGTACGGGATCGTGGTGGAGGAGTCCGACGGCACCATCGACCGCTGTGAGATCCGCGAAATCGCCGACGACGGGGTCATCGTGCGGCTCGGCGCGCGCATCAAGGTGCAGCACACGACGATCGCCGGGTGCGGGTTCCGCGGCGTGTACATGTACCAGGCCGGCGACTCGAGCCTGGATCGGTGCGACGTCTCGCAGACCGGCGACGCCGGGATCGCGGTGGCCGACCAGAGCTCGCCGACGATCAGCACCTGCTGGGTGCACGACACGCAGGGCGTCGGGATCAGCGTGGGCCGCGGCTGCGGCGGCGTGATCGAGGACTGCCGCGTGGAGAACACCGCGGTGCCGGGCATCCACCTCGCCGACGGCGCGCGCGCCGAGATCCGTGAGGGGGACCCGTCGCGCGGCAAGGTCCCGGTCGGCGCGGTCGCGACCACCGGCAACCACCAGGACCTGGAGACGGTCGACAAACTGCTCGGCGAGCTGGACGGCATGATCGGCCTGGCGAGCGTCAAGGCCGAGGTGCGCGGTCTGATCGACGAGATCCAGGTCAACGAGTGGCGCCGCAGCGAGGGCCTGTCCGTCGGCACGGTCAGCAATCACCTCGTGTTCGCCGGCGCGCCCGGCACCGGTAAGACGACGGTCGCGCGCATCTACGGCCAACTGCTGAAGGCCCTGGGGATCCTGCCGAACGGGCGGTTCAAGGAAGTCTCGCGGCGGGATCTGGTCGGCCAGTACATCGGGCACACCGCGGAGAAGGCGGCGTCGGCGTTCGAGGAAGCGCGCGGTGGCGTGCTGTTCATCGACGAGGCGTACACGCTGTCCCGCTCCAGCGGCAGCGGCGCCGACTTCGGCCAGGAAGCCATCGACACGCTGGTGAAGCTGATGGAAGACCACCGCGACGAGGTCGCCGTGATCGTCGCCGGGTACACCAACGAGATGGCCAAGTTCATGGACGCCAACCCCGGTCTGGCGTCGCGGTTCAACAAGACGCTGGTCTTCGAGAACTACAGCCCCGAGGAACTGGTGTCGATCAGCCTGCACATGGCCCGCAGCGACGACTACCTGCTGGGCGAGGATCTCGACGTGGCGCTGCTGGAGTGGTTCGCGCAGATGGAGCGGGACCAGAACTTCGGTAACGCGCGCGAGGCGCGCAAGCTGCTGGAGCGGATGCGCAAGGCCCAGTCCACGCGTCTGCGGTCGCTGGGACACCGCCCCACCCGGGACGACCTGCGCACCCTCACGCTGGACGACCTGCTGGAAGCGGTGCGCGGCACGGGCTGAGTGTCCGGACGGCCGGGTCGGCGCGGGCCGCCCCGGCCGGCGGGGAACCAGGCGGCGGTCCTGGCGTCCACCGGCGCGGCCCCACTCCGGCGAACCACTGCTCAAGTCCATCCGCCAGCACCATCGAAGGCGTCGGCGTCCGCATCGCCAACCCCTCCTGGCCCTCACCGCCACCATCTGGCACAACCGCGCCACCAGCCAGCCCACCACCCGATCCCTGACCGCCTACGACCACTGACCGAGTTACGCATCACTCGTCTAGGCCTCGATCGCGAAGGTCTTCACCAGCTGATCGAGCGCCCGCGGATCCACCAGGACGTAAGCCTCCTCGCCGAGCGGGACGAAGCGCCGCGGACCGGGCGGGCTCAGTGCGCCGGCGATCTCGTCGACCGTGAGCAGGTCGAAGTACTTGCCCTGGTCGTCGGGGGTGAACTCGTGCCGCTGTCCGTTGTGGACGAAGGACAGTTCGAAGTCGTCGCTCAGTTCGAGGTTCTCGCAGCTCGTGCCGGCCACGGTGGCGAAGCGGTTTGCCAGGTCGCCGTAGGCGGGAGGGACCGTGTAGCTCTTCGGGTCGAACTCCACCAGCACACCCTCGGCCTCGAACAGGTCCCGCACGAGTCGTGCTGGCACGGTCTCGCCGGGTCCGTTCCCGAGGTACTCCTCAGCGGTCGCACGGGAGATCAGTCCGAGTGCGACCATCTCGGCGGCGATCTGCCCGGGCCCCGCGGTCGCGTCGATCCGGGCCACGGCCTCGTCGCGGTAACTCGCCGCCCAGGGGAACGGTCCTGGAAACGGCGACTGGTCCACGACCCATCCGAGCAGCGACGCGCCGTCCGGCCCGCGTGGGCGCTGCGGTGGTGCGCCGAAAAGCTGATGGAGAGTCACGAGGAAAACACGCACACGTTCCTTGTTCGTGGAGGCACTGGCGGCAACTCGGCGACCTCCGGTTCGCCACGCGCGGCGAGCGCCCCGATGGCTTCGACGACGTGGCTGTCGGAGTCGTCCGGGTTGGGCCCGAACCGGTCCGTGATCTCCTCCGAGACCTCAGCGACGGGCCACACCTTCGCCGCCGCGGCGAGGAAGTGCACGCTGTCCAGCGGCCACTTCTCCCGGTAGGACGGCTCGTCCGCGGCCCGCGAGATTCGCAGCAGGACCGGGCCCGCCTCGGCGATCCGCAGCTCACCGCAGGCCGACGCCAGCCCGCGCAACTCCGGGGACACGCTGTCGCGCAGGGGAAGCCCGATCGCGCCGAGCACCCGCGCCGCCCACGGCGCCACGAGGTCGGCGTACTCGGGGTAGCTCTCGCCCAGCGCCCCGATCCCGTCGGCGAGCAGGCCGGTGCACGCGTCGTCGGCCAGGGTCGCGGCCAGCGCCTTGCGCGCGCCTCCGAGCCGCGCCAGCGCGAGCGTCGCCGGGACCCGGGACTCCGGTGCCCCGTCGCGCGCCACCTCGCGGAGCCGGTCGCGTTCGGACTCGCTCGCGCGCCGCAGCAACCGGAGGTCGTCGCCGGAGTACCGCAGGTCGATCTCGGCCGGGTCGGCGAGGATCCGCCTCAGCCGGTTGCCCACGCTCAGACCCCGGGCGTGCTGCCGTTGCCCGGCTGCCCCTCCACCGGGCCGCCCGCCGCGGCCGCTTCCGCGATGGCCGACACCAGTTCGGGCACGCTGCTGCCGGGCAGCGTCAGCTCCATGCTCGTGCCCGGGTTGAAGCACAGCACGTGGTCGTCACCCGGCCAGTTCACCAGCACGTCCAAAAAGGACACCACGGTGCGCGGGCCGCCGCCGGGAGCGACGACGTCCAGGACGCCCTCGGAGCTGAACACCGGCACCACGGGCGTTTCGTCGTCGCCGAGGACGCGCCACGGGAACTCGCCGTTCTCGATCAGCGACGGGTCCGCGACCGGCGCCGCGGTGGGCACCACGACATCGGAACCGATGAGCGCGAGCAGGAAGGCGTCGAAGTCCAGTTCCGCCACCGCGTCGCGGAGCCGTTCCTCCAGCTGGTTGGACGGCTGCAGCGCCGCCGCGGCCTCCTCGTCGCCACCCAGCTCCGCCAGCGCCAGCCGCCGCACCTCGGCGAGCACCTCGTCGACCATCGCGTTCTGCACGTCCTCGACCGGGACCAGCTCCTGCCGCCCCTCGGCCAGGTCGTCGACCTCCCCGAGGACGAGGTACACGCCGATCGGGACGCCGGGGTTGACGACGAGCTGGGCGTGGTCGGGGTGGATCTCCCGCAGGCCAGCGATGTCGGTCCGCCGCCAGCTGTCGACGACGCCGCCGAGCGCCCAGTCCAGCGATTCCTCGGAGGTGAACACGATGACGTGGTTGCCTTCGGGCATCGGCAGGCTCACCGGCCACGGATCACCCGGTTCCGGGGTGGCCGGCACGTACAGCGGAGCTTCGCGCAGCAACTGCGCGAAGCTCCGGCTGTCGCTCTCCTGCAGCGCGGCCAGCATGTCGCTCTCGACCTCGTTGGACGGGCGCCACTGAAAGTCCACTCCAGACACTTCCTCTTGGTCGATCGCCGGTCAGAACCGGACTTCTTCGATATCGTCGTCGTTCGCGGCGGCCGGCGGGTGCACGAGCGTGAAGTCTGGCAGCCGTTCCCGCAGCAGCGGGGCCGGGGTCGAGATCGGCTCGAACTCCACCCCCTCGGGCACCCAGGTGCGCGAGACGTGGATGCCGAAGCGGCAGAAGCCGCAGGAGAACTGGGCGTACCCGATCCGGTCGTCCTCGTCGGCCACGAACACCAGCCGCAGCTCGTGGTGCCCGCAGTTCGGGCACGCCAGGTCGAGCCGCCCGGGCAGCGCCTCGTAGTAGTCACCGTAGGCGCGCTGCCAGTCGGCGTAGGAAGCACGCTGCTCGCCCGCCATCAGCCGTTCCGTTCCTGGTTGAGGGGGTGGTCCTGCCACCACCGCTTGTCGGCGGCGTGCGCCTCGTCCTCCCACGCCTGCCATTCCGCGGCCGTCTCCTGGCGACGCCAGCCCTTGCGTTCCATCTGCGCCACATGGACGAGCTCATGGTACAGAGTGCGGGCCAGGATCTCCTCGTTGACGAACGCCTGCGGCGTGATCTCGACCCGCGCCCCGCGCCCGGCCAGCAGTGTCTCGCCGTACATGCCGCGCTTGGCCTTGTTGACGACGACCTTGGCCTTCGGGTGGACCTGGATCCCGTACTTCTCGGCGACAAGGCGGACGTTGTCCGCCGTCACCTTGAGCTTGCCGCTCTCCCAGTAGTCGAACCGCGGGTCGAGCCGCTCCGCTGGCCAGGGTCGCGGCTTGGTGCCGCCGTCTTCGAGCCGGAGCAGCCGGTCCGCCGCACCCGGCCCGCTCAGGTCCAGCTCGTGGCGGGTGTACCCGGTGAACAGGTCCTCGGCGCCGAGGCGGTCCAGCTCGTCGGGGGTCAGGCGGGACAGCCCGGTGACGTCCAGCTCGGCCGTGACCCGGAAGTACCGCAGCTCGCCGCTGCCCAGCTGGGCGCGGATCGCGGGCAGATGGGGGGCCTTGGCGCCGCCGCCCTCGGCGGCCATCACGTCGAGTGCGGCGAGCACGTGCCGCCGGGGGTCGCCGACGGCGGATTCGGCCGCGGCCACCGGGCCGGCCCCCTCCACCACCACGTAGCGCCCGTCGCGGTCGCGGTGGATCTGGGTCAGGGTCCCCGCCGTTTCCGGCACGTCCACCCGCGTGAGCGGGCCCCGGCCGGCGGTCGCGTACTCGCCGCGCAGCTGGCCAACGGCGCGCCGGAGGGCGAGTGCGCCGAGCTGGTCGTCGAGCTCGGCGACCCCGTCCGCCGGGGACGCCGGCGGTTCGCCGTAGATCAGCGGCGAACCTCTCTCGAGCAGGGCGTGCGCGAACACCAGGATGGTGGGTTCCACGGTCAGGCCCGGGATCCGCAGACGGATCTCGCCGTTCTCGGCACGAACCGGCGTCACGGCGCGGAAGACCCCGGACTGGATCTCCGGCATCGAAGCCAGCAACGGCATCCCGGCGTCCGCGAGCCGGGGAAGCAGGTCCTCGAGGAACGCGGTGGCGTCCGCCTCGCCGGCGACAGCCTGCCGGACCGGGAGACCGGTCACCGCCGCCAGCACCGCCGCGACCTCGCCCGGCTCCGCCAGGTACCTGGTGTGCACGAGACCTTCCGCGATCAGGGCACTCTCCACCGCGAGCATCCACCGCGGGCTCCGCTGCGCCTCCGGGCGGGTGGGCAGCAGGAACTCGTTCGGCACGACCAGTTCGCGGACCCCGGAGGGCGAGGACAGCCGGACCAGGTGGTCGCCGGTGGGCAGCTCGGTCACCAGGTTCGAAACCAGTCCGGGCTGCGCCGCCGCCACCGCGCGCAGCACCTCGAAGGCTGTCGGGGACCGCATCTGGCCGGAGCTCAGCTGCTGCGGGTCCAGCGTCTCGAACACGGGCCGGTCGACCGGGGCCCACGCCCGGTCGCTGGTGTCCTCGCCCCAGGCCTCGCGCCGGTGCACCACCGGGTACGGGTTGGCGGGGTGCCGCGGGTCCTCGCGCGGGAGGACCGAGTCGGCCAGCTCGGCGAAGGCGCGGTGCACGAGCACCATGCCGGTCCGGTCGGCCCGGTAGAAGAACTCGTGGTCGGCCAGCAGGGCCGTCATCGCGGGGTCGTCGCCGTGTTCCCGCAAGAACACGGCCCTGGCCTCGGCGCGGTCGGCGGCCAGCCGCGTGGCCGGGTCACCCCGCACGAGCAGGTCGACCGCCGGGACCCGGCCCCGCGCCGCGAGCGGCTCGTACCGGGAGAGGTCGACGACGCCGCCGGAAGTGCGTGGCAGGCCGTGCGCGCGGACCAGGCGGGCCAGGACGGGGGCCTGCGCGTCGAGCGCGGCCAGCACGTCCTCCGCGGGGCGCAGCGGCTCACCGGCCGGCCACGGGGACGTGACGTCCAGCTCGGGTTCGGGGCGGGCATCCGCGACGAACGCCCCCAGGCCCCGGTCCCAGTCCGCCGCGAGTGCGCGCTCGAGCGCGGCCGCCGGCTCCAGGTCCGGGTGTTCCTGGATGGCGAGGGCTTCGCGGTTGGCCAGTCCGCGCCGCAGCAGCGCCTCGTCACCGCGGTTCACGAAGTGCGACGCGAGGAGTTGCCACCGGGCGCGCGGGTCTGTCATCGCGTCGTAGGTGCTCCGCACAGCGTCGGGCAACGCCGACGGGTCCGCCCCGGTAGTGGCGAGCGACCGGGCGAGCTCGATCCACTCGTGAGCCTCGTCGTCGGCGGCGGCGCGGACGTACTCGGCGGTCGGCGGCAGCTGGCTGAGCGGGCTCGGCTTCGTCCCGGGCAGCGGCACCGGCCTGCCCTCCCCGTCGAGCACCAGGACGTCGATCCCGTACGGCGCGCGAAGGCCGGGCCCCGGCGTCCGGTCCTTCTTCCAGAACAGCACCTTCTCCACGAGGGCGGGGCGCGTGTAGGGCAGCAGGTAGTACCCCAGGGTGAGGTCGTCGACGAGGTTCACCGCGTCCACGACCCCGTCGCCGATCCGGCCGGCGATCTCGCCCGCGGTCAGCCGCCGGATCCGGGGCTGCCTGCCGCTGATCACCTCGTCGGTGAGCCAGTGGATGGTCCCGCGGTGGTTGACCGCGACGACCGCGGCGTGCGGACCATCCGGGTCGTCGTCGAGCCGGTGGACGATGTGCGCGATCGCGCCGGGCCGGTCCTGCAACGCGGCCTCCACGAGTGTGTAGCCGCGCGCGGCCGCGTCGGAGGTGTAGGCCCGGAACCGCCCCCCGGTGACCAGCTCCTCGCGCCCGGCCGCGCCGAGTTCCGAGCCGAACGGTTCGCCGTCCCGGATCCCGCGGAAGGCCACGAGCGCGGGGAGTTTCGGGATGCCGAGCTGGAAGATCGAGCGCACCGCGAGGAACACCTCGAACGACGAGGTGCCCGGCCGCCACAGGAACTTCTGCCACACCTTCGGCGCCTGCTGCCTGGCCGGCGCCTCGCCCTTGCCGAGCATGGCCTTCTCCAGGTCGGCGAGGTCGGCGGAGGCGGGCCTGCGCAGACCGTCGGGCTGGTCGTAGGGCGCGACCTCGCCGGGGGTGCCCGCCGGGTCGTGGACCGAGTTCAGCAGCGAGGCCAGCAGCGGCTGGGTCTCGGTGAGGCGGCTCAGCTGGTCGGGTGTGAGGTTCTTCTTGTCGATCTCCTTGAGCACGCGCCGGATCCAGTCGTAGTCCGACATCGTCGCGTCGTCGTAGTGCCGGGGCGCGGCCGGATCGATGGTCGTGGGCAGCGTGCCGAGGCCGGTCTCCCACCGCTGCGTGAGCAGCGCGCCGAGGGAGCGGTGCTCCCACTTCTCCGCCAGGTTCCGCAGGTGCTGGATCGCCCGCACGAACACCTCGGGGTGCCCGGCCGCGTCGATCACGTCGGCCATCGCCCGCAGTTCGAGCCGGGCGGGGCGGTCGGCCGCGAGCGAGTAGTAGACCGCGGCGGCCTCCGGCGGGAAGGACGCCGGCGGGTCGAGCACGTTCTGCCCGTCCAGCTCCGCCTGCCGGTACCGGTCGGCGCGCGCGGCCCACTCCCCCCGCTCCTCGGCGGACATCGCGTCGAGGTAGGTCCCCGTGGGAGTCCGCGTGTTGACCGGCGACTGCGGCCTGCCGTCGATCACCACCGCGGGCGCCTCCATCGTCCCGCCGTTGTGGACGATGACGTCGATGGCGTACACGCCGTCCACATGGCGGTACAGCGGTTCGGATGCGGTCTCGCCGCGCGCCGGGTCGAGGTGGACCAGCGGCCCGGCGTTCTCGCTCGCGACGGCGGTGACGTAGGGGTCACGCCCTTCCCGGTGCAGCACGACGTAGGCGAACGCCCTGCCCGTGGTGTGCGCCAGCGTGGTCGCCAGGTCGCGGTACGCGCGGTCGATCGCGGCGGCCGCGTCCTCGGGCCGCTCGCCGCGGGTGTCGACGAGGCGCTGGAACCGCCCGCCGCGGTCGGCGATGCGCCCCAGGCCGTCGCGTTCACCGCCACGGGGCCGGGTGAGGTCGCCGTCGGTGAAACCGTCGACCGTGCGCCGGGCCGCGGCGTCGACCTGCATGAGGTGCGAGCGGTCGCGGATCCAGTAGTCGTGCAGGACCATCGCCGCGTCGGCGTCGGCGAGCGCTCCCGCCGGGTCGGCGTGCCACGGCGCGAGCAGCCGGGCGGCGCGGACGAGGTCGTCCACGCCCGGCAACGGCGCCGTGCGCAGCGCCTCCGCCGCCACGGCGAACTGCGACTCGGGAGCGGGCACCAGGGCCCCGCGTTCACCGAGCACCCGGGTGACCCGGGCGGGTGCGAAGGGCTGCTCCCCCGTCGGCGCCGCGGGCCGGACCGCGCCGGTGACCAGGTTGTTGGCGCGCCACTGCTCCTCGGGGAGTTCCTGCCGCTGGTCGGCGGGCAGCTCGCCGAGCAGGGCCTCGCGGGCCGCGAGGTCGCGGCGGTGGTGGCCCTCGGCGATCATCGCTCGGGTCAGCGGGCGCAGGTGCGCTTCCGCGATGCGGTCGAAGTCCCGGCCCGCGGGCAGGTCCATCTCGAGGGCGCGGGCCTCGGCCAGCACCTCGCCGGCGCGTGCCGCGTTCCCCTCGATGAGGGCGGCGGCCTCCTGCGCGGCGATGACGTCGAGGGTGAGCAGGCGCCCGGCCAGCGCGGCGTCGACAGCGGTCGCGGGGTCCGGGCCGCGCAGCTGACCGCGCCGCAGGCGCTGCAGCCGTGACTCCTGGTTCCGCTCGTGCCGGGCACGGCCGAGCTGGCCGGCGAGTTCACGCGCGGCCTGCTCTCGCGGGGTGCCCAGGTGCAGCTCGAGCTTGATCACCTGGCCGTGTCCGGTGTCGGCGAACGCGACCACCGGGCGGAGGCCGGTGTGCTGCGCGCGGTCGGTGTAGTCGACGGTGACCGGGGCGCCCGCGAGGTCCACCTGCGGTGTGCCGTCCACCGTCCGGATGGTCAGCTCGGGCACGACGTCGGCGAGCGTGCGCAACGCGGCGAGCACTTCCGCGCGGTCGGTTTCGAACGGCGACGCGGCCTCTCCGTCCGCGGCGGCGAGGAGCGCGTCGAGTTCGGCGGCGGCGTCCGCCACCACCCCGTGCACGAGCGGGTCACCCGGGTTGAGCAGCGCCGCGAACTCGGTGATCGACAGCGGCTCCCCGCGGCCGGGGACGTCGACCCTGATCTCGCCGTCGACCCGCACCGGTGTGGCCGGCACGTACTCGCCACCGCGCACCGACGCCATCACCGGGACTCGCGCGTCGGCGAGCCGCGGCAGCAACTGCTCAAGTGCGTCGGCCGCGCGGGCGGGCCCGGGCAGCCGCCGGACCGCCACCGGCAGGTTCCCGGCCGCCGCGAGGAGGCGCGCGACGTGCTCGGCGCTGCCGGCCGCGCCGACGTCCAGCAGACCGCGGGCGGCGAACGCGCTTTCCGCGGCGAGCATCCAGCGCGGGCTCTCCGGCGTGCCAGGCGCGAACGGCACCAGGAACTCGTTCGGCACCACGTGGACGACCTCGGCGCCCGGCACGACCGCGCCGCCGCCCCGCGACACCCGGCGCGAGCGGACGACGTGGTCGCCGCTGCTGGGGATCTCGCTGACGAGATCACCGCGCACGTGCTCCGGCCGCACCGCGGCGACCGCCCGCAACACCTGGTAGGCGACCCGGCTGCGCATCTGGTCCGGCCTGGCCGCGTGCGGGTCGACGTCGTCGAAGACCGGGCGGGTGCTCGCGGCCCAGGTCCGCGCCGAGGTGTCCTCGCCTTGCAGCGCCGGTCGGTGCACGAGCCGTGCCGGGTTGGCCGGGTGACGCGGGTCCGCACGGGAGACGCCGGCGGCGTCGAGCACGTCGGCGAACGCCTGGTGCACCAGCACGACCCCGGTCTTGTCCGCGTTGTGGACGAACGCGTGGTCGTCGAGCAGGTCCAGCAGGACCGGGTCCGCCGGGTTGTTCCGGACGAACTCCTCCCGCGCCGCCGCGGGTTCGGTGGCGGTCAGCGCCGCGACGGCGTCGCGGGCGGCACGCGGCTGGTACACCCCGAGTTCGACCACGCCACTGGCGGTGCGCGGCAGGCCCTGGTCGCGGACCAGCTCGGCGAGCGCCGGGTGCGCCTCGGCGAGGGGGCGCAGCTGCTCCTGCGTCGGCCACAACGTCCTGCCCTCGTCCACGGGCGGCGCGAACGCGTCGTACAGGCGCCCGATATCGAGGGAGCCCAGCTCGGCCTCCCACTGTTCGGCGAGCACGTCGTCCAGGGTGAGGCCACGGCGGTCGGCCGCGGCCTGGAAGCCCCGCACGGCGCGCTCCAACGCGGGGCCCTCGGTGCCGAGCACGTCGGCGAGCGCGTGCATCTGCAGCATCGCGCGCCCGTCGAACAGCCGGGCGTAGGGCAGGCGGACCGCCTCGGAGGGCGCCGAGCCGACCTGCCGCTCCAGCCGCAGCCGGCGGGCGAGCCAGTCGTCGTACCCGCGCTGCGGCAGTTCGTCGAGGTAGCGCTGGGTCGGCGGGCGGGCGCTGATCTCCGACGTCGCGTACCCGTTGACCGGCCGCGGGCCGCTCGCGCTGTAGATGACCACGTCGATCGCCACCACGCCGTCCTCGTCGCCGTACGCGGGCGGCCTTTCGTCCGAACGCCCCCGAACCGGGTCGAGGAACCGCACCCGGTCGTCCTCGTTCGCGATCGCGGTGACGTAGGGGGCGCCGGATTCGCGGTGCAGGACCAGGTAGGCGAACCCGCGTCCGCCTTCCCGGCGGAGCACGTCCGCCAGGATCCGGTGCTGCAGGTCGATCGCCGAGGTGCGGCTGCTCCCGGACATCCCCTCCAGGGTGAGCACGCGCTGAAAACGCCCGCCCCGGTCCTCGATCCGGCCCACGTCGACGGTGCCGGTTGTGGCTGTCCGCGCCGCGACGTCGATCCCGGCGCCGGCCCAGTAATCGTGCAGCACCATCGCGGCCTCGGCGAGGTCCGCCTGGCCGGGGGCCGAACCGGCGAGCAGCAGCACGGCCCGGTCCAGGCTGGAGAGCCCGGCCGGTTCGTCACGGCCGTCCACGGAACCGCCCCTGCTGAGGGCGGCGCGCGCGATCGCGACGTCCGCATCCGTGGCGGGCGTCAGTTCGGCCGGGCGGGTCCGGTGCGCCGGGACGAGCGCGACACCCGCGACCTCGGCGGGGGCCAAGCGCCGTGGCAGCTCGGGGTGGCGCTCCTGCCCGGGCCCGGTGAGCAACGCCTGGGTCAGCGGGTGCAGGTGGGCCTGCGCGATGAGGTTCCAGTCACGGCCGGGCGGCAGTGCGGCCGCGATCTCGGTCGCCAGGTCCGCGACCGCGGTCGTCCGGAACCCGTGCCCCGCCCGGCCGGCCGCCTCGGCCTCCTGCCGTGCGACCGCGTCGAGGGCGAGCAGACGCCCGGCGAGCGGCGCGTCGATCGCGGCCGGGTCCTCGCGCCTGCCACGCAGCGGGCGCCACGGCCGGTTCGCCTCGGCCAGTTCGTGCCGGGCGCGGCCGAGCTGCTCGGCCAGGAGCCGCACGGCCGTGTCGCGTGGAGCAGCCGATGGCAGGCGCACCAGGATGCTCGGGTTCTTCTTCGGATTTCCGGCGACCGGGCTGTCCAGCGGCGGTTCGCCGGTGAACTCGATCTTGACAGGCACCTCGCCGAGGTGGATGTCGTACTGCCCGTGGTTCCCCCAGGGCCGCACGCCGAGGTCAGGAACCGCGTTGCGGAGCGTCTCCAGTGCGAGGAACGCCTCGCGCCGGTCGGTCAGGCGCTGCTCAGCGTCGCCCCGACGAGCGGAGCCGGTTCCCCGGTCCGTCGGACCAGGAGCACCGACCACCCCTCCCTGCGCGCCAAGGGGGATGGAAACTCCACCGACAGCACCTCCCAGGCGCGCCCAGTTCCCGAGTCGGTCAGGGTTGTCCCCGGTTCGATCGGCTCCCCGTCCTCCCGGCCCATCACCCGGATTCCCGGGAAGGCCACCAGGTCGTCCACTTTGGTCACCCGGAACGTCGTCACTCGCGCCTCCTTCGGTGTGGAAGAGGTACTCGACGACCTCTTCGCCGGGGTCGGTGTCCGGGAGCTGGTCCGGTTCCACGACCGGCGGGCGTGAGCCGCGACCGTGCAGGCGGTCCACCGCCGCGTCGCCGTGGGCTTCGGCGTTCGCTTCGAGCTGGTCCACGATGGAGCGGACCGGGCGGATGCCCAGCTTCAGCTGGCCGGAGTGCGCGAGCTCGTGGCC
Source organism: Amycolatopsis sp. 3B14 (assembly GCF_050958625.1). NCBI lineage: Bacteria > Bacillati > Actinomycetota > Actinomycetes > Pseudonocardiales > Pseudonocardiaceae > Amycolatopsis > Amycolatopsis sp. 3B14. The sequence goes on along the minus strand of NZ_JBHZEN010000066.1, from coordinate 49,834 downwards.
CAGCACGCGGACGAGGGTGTCGATCGACTCGAACGCCTCGGGGGCCAGCCAGATCTCGCGGCCGCCCAGGTGGGTGGGCGTCAGTCCCCGGTGGCCCTCCTCCCGCATCATCCGGAGCAGCTCGGTGTCGGTGACGACATGGATCGTCACACCGGTAGCGTCCAGGTCGGCCCGAACCGCCGCCCAGCGGGCGGTGTCGGCCGACGGTTCGAGCGGCCCCGGCGGCAGCGCGGGAGCCGTGGTTCCGGGATCGGTCCCCTCGCCGAGGTGTTCCTCGATCGCGGCGCGCACGTCCCGCTCGGACAGGATGCGGCCGGTGCCCCACAGCTCGTGCGCCCGGTTCAGCTTGGCCGTCAGCTCGGCGACCAGCGCCGCGCGGCGCTCGTCCGTGACCGACGGGTCGGCGTAGGCCTCCGTGAACCGCACGGAGTCCACCAGCGCGGACTTGATCTGGAAGAACTCGCGGTACCGCGGTAGGTCCTCCTCCCAGCCCGCGATCGCGCCGGCGGGCATCCCGGCGGCCCAGCGCTCGACGAGCCGCGCCTCCTCGGCCTCCGTGTAGTGCATGAGGTGCAGATGCGAGGCGAGGTCGGCGACCGGGTCGCCGTAAAGCGCCAGCTCCCAGTCCAGGAAGCTCGTGCCGTCCTCGCGGACGACGATGTTACGGCGGTGCAGGTCCATGTGCAGCAGCCCGAACGGACGGCGGGTCAGCTCGTGCCAGCTCTCCCGCACTCCGTGCAGCGGATCGTCCGGCACCCCGAAGGCCTGCAGCAGGTCCCGGTGTTCGTCGACGGCATGCTGGTGCACGACCTCGGTCAGGTCGGAAAGCCGCCGGGCGAAAGCCGCGGTCTCGCCGGACGTGGGCCAGCCGTCCGGCACGGCGGGCAACTCGGCCGCCGAGATCTGGGCGGCCTCGGCGAACAGCCGCACGACGTCGCCGATGGTGTCGTCCGGAACCTCCTCGCCCTCGAGCAGGATGAACCCGTTCTCGAACGTCTGCACCTGGTTGCCGCCGAGCGATTGCCACATCTCGGACACGTTCGTCAGCAGCGTGGTCGGGTTCGCCGCTGTCGGGCGCAACTTCTGCAGCAGATCCGCCTCGTGCCAGATCCGGAGGTCCACATAGGACGCGCCCTCGATCGGCATGCGCACGTTGACCAGCCCGAAGGCGGTGTCGAGGAGCACGTTGTTGTTGTAGTTCCCCTCGGCGCCCGGCTGGTTGCGCGCCAGCGCGATCACGGTCTGGCCCCACTGCTCCCGCAGTTCCTGGTGCTCGTCGTCGCGATCGGCCGGGTGGACGCCCAGGTCCTGCATCTCCTGTTCGATGTGCGCCAGCAGGTCCTCGGCCTCGGCACGGGCCAGCGCCGGCGACTGGTTTTCACGCACGTGGCGGTCGAGGTCGTCCCACGTCCACTTGTCCGGCATCTGGTCGGCGCGGACGCCGTGGTGCACGAACACCTCGGTGGCCGACTTCGTCTCCGGGGCCAGCACCTCGCGCAGGATCTCGATCGTCTTGGGGTCGTACCACTGCGCCGCCTCGGCGAACTCCAGCAGGTCGAGCATCTGCCCGCGGCTGTAGTCGGCGGCCTTGCGCGCGAAGAACTGGGCCAGCTGGTCGCGGTCCTCCGACATGACCGCGCCGTCGTAGGAATAGCGCCAGCGGAACTGCTCGCTCTTGAGGAAGTCGCCGCGCCGGAACCAGCTCGCCGAGATCACGTTGACCAGCGTCGACACCACGCCCGAGGCGACCTGCATGACCATGTTGCGCACACTCGGGTCGGGCGGTGGCGGATCGCCGGGCTTCGCCGGTTCCGGCGGCGGCCGCAGCACCTCGGTGACGCCGCGGTTGACCAGGCTGCCGACGTTGCCCGGCCCCAGCTCGTTGAGCATGAGGTCCATCGCGCCGGGGACACCGGTCGGGCCGTGGTGGTAGACCGCCACGACGCGGGCGATGCGGTCCAGCGCCTCCTCGGCGTTCTCGCCGACGACGAGGAAGTGCGAGTCGATGGCACTGGCCAGCACCCGGGTCGGCTCGCCGGGGATCCCGCTCACGAACCGGAAGATCAGCTGCTGCCGGTGCATGCCGCGGATCTTGGCCCACAGCTCCTTGGGTCCGGGGCGGCGGACCTTGTCGATGTGCAGCACGAGTTCGCCGTTGCCGTAGCGCAGGACCTTCGCCAGGTGCTTGATGCGCTGGACCATCTCGCCGCTTTCGCGCATGCGGTCGAGGTCCGCGAACAGCGTCCCCGGCTCCGGCAGTTCCGGACCACGGCGGCCCAGGATCTCGCGCGCCTTCGCACCCAGGACCGGGTCGTCCGCGTACTCGGCGAGTTTCTCGCGCAGCAGGCTGTCCGCGCGGCGGATGTCCGTGGCGAGCGCGAAGGCCCAGTCGTCCATGGCCCGTGCGGTCGCCGCCTGGGTGCTCAGTTCCTTCTGCAGGCGCGCGGAAAGCCGTTCGATGCCGTTGCGCGCGGTGACCATCCGCATGGCGCCGTCCAGCGTCCGCTGGCTCGCCTCGGTCGCGGACTGGCCTGCCGCGGCCGTGTTGCCCTGCTGGAGGCTGACGGCCGCGCTCACGGCACCGCTGCCGACGGCCTTGCCGAACGCCGCGATCGCCAGCTGGCGGATCTCCCTGCGGTGCATGAACTGCTCGCGCTCGATGACGTCGTCGACGTGCCGGTGCATCCACATCTTGAGGTCGTCGATCGAGATCCGTGCGTCGTCGGTGGCCCACTGGGACGGCAGCAGGGTGACGAACTCGCGGACGTCGGTGTTGCCGCGCTTGTACACCGCGAGGTGGGTCGTCATCGGGGAGATCGTGCCGGGCAGCTCGTCGGCGAGGCCGAGCTTGATCCGCAGCTCGCCCGGGATCTTCGGGGTCCGCAGCCGCGGCTCGGCCTGGATCCGCACGGTCAGGCCGTTGCCCTCGTCGATCGCCCTGGCGATCTCGTCGACAGTGAGCTCCTCGCCGTCGTCCTTGCGCTTGGCGACCGGCTTCGCGACGGCCTCGGCCTCGTCGGCCTTCCGCTTCGCGGCGGGCACGGCTTCCTCGGCGGTCCGGACGTCGGCACGGGCCTGCGTGAGCTCGTTGGTCAGCGCGGCGATCTCGTCCGCCGCCGCGCCCTTCTTGCGGGCCTTCTTCAGCTCCTCGGCCGCCTTGTCGACCTTCTTCTTCGCCGCCACGACGGCCTTCTTCTTGGCCTCGTAGTCGGCCTTCGCCGCGTCGGCGGCCACCTCCTCGGCCGTGAGCAGGCGGGCCGCCTTCACCCCGGCGAATACCTCCGCCCTGGCCACCATTTCGTCGGCGGCGCGCACCAGCATCTCGGCCGGGTCGTCCGGCGCCATCTCGCGGTCGGGGCGGGCGGGCAGGTGCCGCTCGATCTCGGCCGCGACCCCCTTGCTCACCGCGTCCGCGGCGCCCATGAGCCGCAGCGACGTGCCGGCCATGCCGATCCGGGCGGTCGCGCCGATCAGGGCCTGGAAACCCTGGCGCTCCCGGACCGCGTCCTCCCACAGCTTGCGGGCCAGCGCGTTGTACCTGAAGTTCAGGTAGCGCGAGGACATGAACCCGAAGCGGGAGCCGGCGCTGCCTACCACCAGCGGGCCGATCAGTTCCAGGCTGCCCGCGCTGACGTTGAACGCGGTGGTGATCACGCCCTCGACCGGCAAGGTGGTGAAGTTCTCCCGCGCCAGCGATCCGAGCGTGGGCTGGATCCACAGCTGTGTGCCCTTGGTGACGACGTCGACCAACTGCTCCGAGATCGCCGCGCGGATCGCGTCGTCGCCGCCGTGGAAGGTGTTCGGCGAGACGCCGATCCAGTACCGCTGCTCGCTGGTCGGCACGTGGCCGCCCTTGAGGACCTGGTAGGACCGCGGCAGGCCGCCGGTCACCAGCGACACCTTGAGCGTCTCACCGGTGGGCAGCTTGAGCGACAGGGTGCCGGCGTCGCGCACCTTCCGGGCGCCCGCGTCGTTCGCGGCGATGCCCTCGTCGGACCAGCTCACCTCCGTCATCTCACGGAACGTCTTGCGCAGGCCGTCGTTGTGCAGCAACGACTCCGGGAACGCCTTGGCGGCCAGCTGCTCGGCCAGCTCGGCGCCGATCCGGGTCATCCGCTGCTGCAGGTCGTTCATCTCGTCGCCGGACAGCACGGTCAGCTGCTCGGGCGCGGCCGCCTCCGGAACCGTGTTGTGCGTCAGTTCCGCCAGCGGCTGCAGGGTCTCGGCGGTGTCGTGCGCGCCCTGCTGCAGCGAGACCGCGGTCGGGCCGATGCCGCCGCGCATGATGAACGCCCGCAGGCGCCGCATCTCGTTGGCCGCCTCGGTCTGCTTGCCCATCGACGTGTAGTAGGCGGCCGGCGCGATCAGACCGGTCCAGGCGAAGTAGGCCCCGCGCGCGATGAGGTAGGTGCTGCTGATGCCTGCCCCGAGGCCCAGCGACGCGAGCGTGCCGAGCGCGACACCGGCGGCGCTGCCCATCTGCACCAGGAGCGTGGTGCGGGCCTCGACACCGAGCGTCGGCAGCTGCGAGCGGTACCCGGCTACCTGCTCCACCAGCAGCTTCTCAAGGTCGGCCCGAACGTCGGCCCGTTCGGCGTCCGGCCGCACTGCGACGACGAGCTGACCGCCGTCCACCCATTCGAGCGGCACCATCGCCGGCATCCGCAGATCGGCGCCCTCGGTCGGGTCGCTGCCGTGTTCGGCGATGAACGCGTCCAGGTCCGCCTGGGTCCCGATGGCCCTGCCGTGGTGCTCCTCGATCCAGTCGGCCTTGGCGCGCAGGCGGAATTCCGCCGCGAGCGGGTGGTCGCCCGACTCGATCTGCGCCAGCGACGGGCCCACCCTGCCCTGCAGCGTGAAGCCGGACCGGAACACCCGGCCGCCAGGCACCTTGTCCGTGCCGGACATCCAGGTGATCTTGACGACGTTGTGGAACGTCGGCTCGGCCGCGGCGACCGCGTCCGGCGGTTCCTGCTCGTCGACCGGGGTGTACAGCGACTGGATCGCGAACTCGGTCGACTGGCGGGCCCGGATGCTGTACAGCCGGTCGTCCAGCACGCCCTTGCGGTTCCTGTCGCCGAACCCGCCCTCGGTGAGTTCCTCGAAGAGGTAGGCGAGACCGCGCGCGGGGTGCTCGTCCGCCGTCCGCAGGGCGCCCAGCAGCATGAGGCTGCGCGGGTCGCGCACCCGGCCGCGGAAGTCCTTGTGCGTCAGGATGACGTCCTCGAGCAGCTTCGCCCGCTGGTGGCTGCGCTGGATGGCGGCGTTGAGGCCGAGGCCGTGGTCCTTCCCGTCTGCGGTGCCGTTGAGCAGGCGCCGCAGCTCCTCCTCGATCGCGGTCAGCTCCGCGACTGCCTGCCGCACGACCGGGTCCGCCGAGTCGGCCAGGTCCGCGAAGTCGTTCGCGCGCCAGCCCTCCCGGCCGGCTCCCGGCAGGGTGGCGACGACGCGCTCACGGTTTTCGAGCAGGCCCACCACCTGCTCCACTGTCGCCTTGTCGCGCTCGGTCAGGTTCGCCGTCGTGAGCTTGTCGCCGCGCAGCGGGTTGGCGCGGAACAGGCGCTGACCGTCGTCGGCCGCGTCGATGCCCTCGCCCGGCGCGGCGAGCCGCTGGAACTGCCCGTGGACCTCGTCCAGCGACGCGGCTTCCCGCGTCAGTTCGGCCAGCGCGAGGTCGAACGGCGTGCGCAGCTCGTCGGCGCGCCGCAGTGCCTGGCCGAGGTCGGCGCGGGCGGTTTCGACGTAGCTTTCGGCGGTGGCGGAGGTGATCGCCTCGCCGTCCAGCTCGGGCAGGCGGGGCGCCGTGCCGTTCTCGCGGGCCTCGGCCTCGGCGGCACGGGCCTGTTCGGCCGTCTCCGCCCACAACGCGAGCCGGGTCATCCGGAAGTCGGCCTCGGCCAGCTGGACCTGGTGGTCCTCCCAGCGCGACCGCACCAGTTCCAGCACACCGGCGAGGCGGCGGTAGCGGTGCGTCAGCGCGGTTTCGAGCTGGGTCTCGCCGGTCTCGTGCCGCTGCAGGAGCTCACCGACCTGGTTCGCCAGCTCGGCGACCCGCGGCCCGATCACCTCGATCATCCCGGCGAGGGTCTCGGCCAGCTCCTCGGCCTGCTCGGCCGCCGCCGGGTCCTCGTCGAGCCGCTGCTGGATCTCGGCCAGCGCCGCCCAGCCGCGCTGGTGCGCGCCGACGAGCTTGGCCAGCTCCGCGAGTCCGGTGTGGACGGCGCGATCGGCGGCGAAGTCGTGTTCCGGCACCTGGTCCGCGGTGTCCGGGTCGTGCTGCGGCGTGCCCAGCGCGACCAGCTCGGCGGCGACCTCGGCGAAGCGCTCCATGAGCGCGGCGTCCGAGATCAGCCCGGCCCGCCACGCGGTGAGATCCGGACCGAGGGCGGGCAGCGCGGCGGCGATGTTCCCGGCCACGCCCGCGGGCATCCGGCCGGCGCCGTTCCCGCTGTCGACGTACCGGTCGAGCAGGGCCCGGACGTCCTCGACGAGCCGGGCGCGCCCGTCCGGCGGCAACAGGGCGCCCGCGGTCCGCCCGACGAGCTCGGCGGTGATGTCGAGCCGCGCGAAGCCCTCGGTGACGGCGGCGCCCGGGATCTGCCCCGTCAGCCACGCGGCGAAGTCCGGGCCGTGGGCGTGCAGTGCGGCGCCGATCCGCTCGGCCGCGCCGGCCGGCGCTCGCCCGTCGCCGTCCTCGCCGCGGAAGAACCGGTCGAGCAGGGCCTCTGCGTCCTGGCGGAGCCGGACCTGCTCGGCCTGCGGCAGCCGGGCGATCTCCGCCCGCGCGGCCGTGGTGAAGTCGGTTTCGGCCCCGGGCAGGAGCGCGGCCGCGCGCACACCGTCGGGGATGCTGTGGAACGCGTCGCCGATGACGGTGGGGTGCGCCTCGGCGAACTCGCGCCGCTGCGGCCCGGTCACGAGGTGGTCGCCCAGCACCAGGAGCGCGGCGACCTCCCGCAGGCGCAGCAGGTCCGTTGTGGACAGATCGGCCGGAATGCCGGCGCGCTGCAGCCAGGCGCGGAACGCGTCCTCGGTGTCCGGGCGGAACCCGAACCACGGCATCGCGTCCGCGAGCGACCGCGGATCGGGGCTGCTGACGGGCAGTGCGCCCGCCACCTGCAGGGCGGCTTGCTCGTCGCCGGTGCTCCACCGCTCGCCGACCTGGTCGAGGTAGTCGGTGCCGTGCGCCAGCGCGACCTGGAGCGCCTGGGGCAGGTTGTCCCCGAACCGCGCGTGGAGCGCAGGCAGGTTGACCGTCTCGGTGAGCAGACCGTAGGCGTTGTCGCCTGCGGTCACCGCGGCGCGCACCAGGTCGACGGGCACCGCCGGGGTGGGCCGCGCCGTGACCGGCGGGGTCTGCGTGCCCTGCCAGACCGGATCCAGGTAGTTGAAGGTGAACGCGTCCGCGACGCCACCGCGGCTGCGCGGCGCGACCTGGTTGTGTCCGGTGTCGGGCGGCGGCGCCGGCGACGGCCGCGTGGCGAGGACCTCCCGCGTGCGCGTGCTCAGGCGCTCGGCCTTGACCTCTTCGAAGTCGAGTCCCGGCGGCAGGTCCCGCTGGATCTCCCGCTCCAGCTGCAGCATCTCGCTCAGCGCCGTCGTCGGGGCCTGGCTCTGCTCCCGCTGGTGGGCCATCACCTCCAGCATCGCCAGCCGCCCGGCGAGGTCGGCGGGCAGTGGCACGCGGTCGCGCCCCCGCAGACCGGAGAACAACCGGGAGCGCTCGGCCTGCACCTCCTGCCAGGCCCGCGCCGCGTGGTAGGCGATCTCCCTGGCGGGGTCCACGGGGGACCCGTCGGCGATCCTGATCCGGGCCGCGGGCCGTCCGTCCACTTCGGTCACTTCGCCCGAGGTGGTCCACCCGGTGACGCGGGTGACCACGACCGGCAGGTCCCCGGCCACCAGCCGCACCTCGTCCGGGGCCGCGTCCTCGACCCGGACGCCCGGCAGCACGGCGCCGGCGATCCGGGCAGGCGGGGTCAGGTCCTTCCCACGCTCCTTGAGCCCGGTCACCAGCACCTGACCGGGTTCCGGCTCGGCCCCCGCGTCGTAGCCGTGGCGGCGCAGGACCTCCGCGATGCGCTCGCCGTCCGCCTCGCGCCCGGTCACGATGTCGATGAACGAGCCGGACGGCAGCACGTCGGCGATCCGGCCCAGCGTCTCGTCGTCGAGTTCGCTCGGCCGCCAGTGCAGGAGCCGGACCTCGGCCTGCGCGTGCGGCTCGCGGTGGGTGGTCCCGGCGTGCGCGGCCAGGCGCGCCCGGGCGTGGGCGAGCTTGGCCGGATCGGCGTCCGCGGACTGCTCGAGGCGCCGGATGGCCTCCGTGTAGACCGCCGCGTGCCCGGCGGCGTCGGTGTTCTCCTTGATCGCGCGCACGATGACCCGGTTCGTGCCGTCGACGGTGATGCCCGAGGCGCCGAGGGTGATCAGTGTTTCCACGAGGTCGGCCAGGTGCGGTTTGCCCTTGGCGCCACCGGTGACGATGGTCAGCCATCCGCCGTCGCGCAGCGACTCGAAGGCGTTCGCGAGCGCGCCGATGGAATCCCCGGTGAACGCGGGTGCGTTCAGGTTCTCGAAGAGCACCTCCGAGTAGTGGCCTGCCGGCAGCGTGACGGTGGCGAGGTCGCCGAGCACGTCCGGCCGCGCGCCGGGGTCGATGTTGACCGAGACGTCGTCCGGTCCGAGCGCCGGCATGCCGTCCGCTCGTCCGCCCCCGACCACCAGGCGCGGGCCCGGCTCCGGGGGGAACGTGACCGCGTGCCGGCGCTGGTGCGTGGCCACCAGCCGCGTCCCGCCGGCATCGCTGGTGACGACCACGTCGGCGAACCACTCGCGCAACGCGGCCTCGGTCTCCTCGGCCAGCTCGCCGTCCCCTGGCGGCACCTCGATCACGGCACGGCCGTCGGCGTAGAGCAGGTTCCCCAGGCGCCGCACCGTCGAGGTGACGCCGCCGTTTTCCGCGTCGCGAACCATCTCGCGGAGGACGACCTCGTCGAACCGGCCGGCATCCCGCACCAGCGGCAGCCCGCCCGGTTCGCCCGCGGCGAGGGTGCGCGGCGCCTCGGCACGCCACGGAAGCACCGGTCCCGGCGCGGGGGACGTGGTCACCTCGTAGCGTCCGCCGGCGGCGGTGGCGAGAGCGTCGAGACCGGACGCTCCGACGGCCGCGATGTCACTGACGGTGGGGAACCCGGCCGCGCCGAACCCGGCACCGGCCGCCCGCAGCACCGCACCGGCCCGGTCGATCTCCGCATCCAGCGCGTCGGCGAACGCGGGGACGTCACTCATGTGGTGCTGCTCCGCCAGCGCCAGCGGGACCTCCTCGTCGCCCTCGGCCAGTGCCGCCCGGAGCTGCCCGCGCGTCTCCTCCAGGATCGCGTGGCGGGTGGCGAGCACCCGCAGGATGTCCTCGGCGTCGGCCCGGCCGGTGCCGTCCTCCCACGGCCGCGCGGCGGGATCGGACAGGTTGACCGCCGTGACCGACGAGGCCATCAGGCGGTTCACGGCGAACCCGGCCGCGCGCAGCGACCGGGCGAGCGCGGCGGTGTCGGCGCCGGGCCCGGTCCGGATCTCCAGCGACGAGCCCGTCGGCAGGGCCTCCCCGAGCTGTCGTGCCACGTCCGCGGTGAGCGACTCGTGGTCCCAGCGCTCCAGCCGCAGCCGGACCGGGCCCGGCGAGGGGGCACGCCCGCGGGCATCGGCGGCGTGCCGGGCGTGCGCGGCGCGGGCGTGCTCGAGCATTTCCCGCAACCGCGCGTCGTCGCCCCGCTCCAGTGCCGCCTCGATGCGGGCGATCGCCTCCGCGTACACCCGGGCGTAGCCGGCCGCGTCGTAGGGGCCCTTGACCATGTCGGCCGCGACGGTGTCGAGCCAGAGCCCGGAGAACGTCAACTCCGTCGCGCCGAGCGCCACTGCGTTCGCGACCAGATCACCGAGGTGGGCTGCCAGGTCCGCGCCGGATTCGATCGTGACGTGGCCGCCTTCGGGCAGGGCGTCCATGGCGTCGGCCAGCGCGCCGATCGCCTGGCCGGTGACGGCGCCGGCCGGAACGCCGTCGAAGTGGACGGACGTGAACTCGCCGCGCGGCAGATCGGTGACGGCCACGTCGGTACCGACCGCCACGTCACCCGCGCCGAGCGCGGTCCGGCCGCCGCCGATCATCACGCGCGGGCCGTCCGGGCGGACGGGGTCGACCGGCCGGGGGCGCTTGGCCCAGCCGACGACCCGGCCGCCGCCCCACTGCCTGTCGTACTCGACGCCGACCTCGCCGAAGTACCAGTGCACGGCCTGCCGGACGGTGTCGCGGTCGACGTCACCCCCGATGTCGACGACGACGCGCCCGTCGTGGCGCACCGCGCGCCACGCGGCGTGCAGGGCCTCCGCCACACCGCCGTCGCGCGGGTCCCGCGCGAGTTCACGCAACAGCACCTCGGGAGCGGGCCCGGCCTGCGGGTCGAGGGCCGTCGCGTCCAGCACGAGCTGCTCCGGGTGCGGCGGCACGGGCTCGACCGCGGCCGGACGGCCGGTGGTGGTCAGGTCGCGGTACGCGGTCCAATCGCCGATGGCGCGCAGGATGTCCTCGCCCGGCACCACGTCGACGCCGTGGCCCAACCGCGCACCGGGCGCTGCGACGTCCACGATCTGGCGCGGTGTTGGGTAGCCGGGGGTACCGAACTCACGCTCCGCGCCGGCGAGGAGGAGGGCGTCGGCCTCGTCGACGATGCGCCGCAACTGCCTCGCGGAAACCGGGCCGTTGCGGATCTCGCGGTCGAGCGGCCCGCCGTACCGGAGCGCGGCGACCGCCGCGTCACGCAGGGCGCGCAGTTCGGCCAGCGCGCGGGCCGCGGACTCGCGGCCGGTCACCGGGTGCCAGTCGTACCCGGCCACGGCCAGGTCCACGCCCCGGTCCCCGGACACCTCGTGCGTGACGTAGGTCAGCCCCGCCGGGCGGTAGGCCTCGTGCTCCAGGAACGTGGCCCGTTCGAAGGCCATTCCCCGGTACGGGTCGCCGGCGCCGGGATAGGTGTGCTCCGCCCACCGCGTGCCGTCGGGCTCGCGGTGCAGCCGGATCTCGAAAACGCTCTCCGGCGCGGATCTGACGCGCACCGTGAAGGTCAGCGTGACCGTGTCCCGGCCGTCGGCGTGCGCCGTCGCGACGTCCCGCAGTTCGACACCCCGGCTGAGGTGGTGGATGGGGGAGAACCAGCCGCGTGCGGTCTCCGCGATGTCCGGCGCCCACTGCCCCTGGTGCGGGAAGAACCCGGCGATGCCCGGGGGCCGCTCGCCCGGCGGCGGCGGGGGCGGCGGCGACTCCGGTTCGCGCGGACCGGGCGGATCGTCGCGTTTGGTGCCGCCCAGGACGATCTGGTCCGTGCCGACCGCCTCGGTCACGTTCACCCCGGCCGTTTCGAGGTACAGGGCGATCTCGGACATCGAGGCGGTGATCGAAGTGCTGATGCGGATTCGCGACCGCGGCGGCAGCGCGTCGACGAGCCCGCTGATCGTCTCACCGGTCAGGTCGGTGTTGCGCCAGTGAACGAGCTCCAGCGCCGTGGGGGTACGCCAGAACGGCTCCGATTCGCCGGCGAACGCGGCGGCCCGCTCGCGTGCGTGGGCCAGCGCCCTGCTCAGCTCCGGCGGTGCCCCGGCGTCCGCAGCGCCGGCTCCTTCCAGGCGGCGCACTGCTTCGGCGTAGACGCGGGCGAGCGCGGCGGGGTCGTCCTCACCCTTGCGCGCCGTGATGACGACGCCGTCGTCCCCGTTCGCGGTGATCCGGGTCGCCCCGGCCGCGGTGAGCGCCTGCACCAGGTCCGGCAGGTGCCGCGCGGTCGAGACGCTGCTCGTGATCGTCAGGGTGCCACCGTCGGGCAGTGCGCTCATCGCGTTGGCCACGGCCGCGATCGCCGGGCCGGTGAACGCGCTGGGCGGCAGGCCGTCGAAAAGGATGTGGCCGAAGCTGCCCGCGGGCACCGCGGCCGCGATGTCGTCCCCGGCCACCAGCACGGTGCCGGCAGGCGGTTCGGGCGGCGCCGGCCGTCCGCGCGGGATCCGGGCGACGAAGTGCGGCGTGCCGTCGGGCGGGGTCACCAGTTCGACGCGCGCGAACCAGGTGCGCAGGGCCGCGCTCAACTCCGTCAGGTGCTCCGCCGCGTCGGCAGGCACCTGGACGACGAGCCTGCCGTCGGCGGTGAGCAGGTCCCTGGCCTCGCGCACGTGCCGCCCGAAGCCGCCGGTCCGCTCGTGCCGCGGCATCCGGCCGAGGGTGATCTCGCCGTAGGCGGTGTCGCGCCGCTGCAGCGGCAGGTCCTCCGCCGAAGCCAGGGTGAGGCCGGTGACCGCCTCGGGACGCCACGCCACCTCGGTCACCGGCGCGGTGAGGTCCCGGCGCAGGTGGAGGATTCCGGGTTCGGTCAGCGCGGCGTGCCCCGGCGCGCCGAGTGCGGCGATCTCCCGCGGCGCCGGGTAATCGCCGCTCGCGTACTCGTTCGACCGCGCGCGGTCGACGATGTCCTGGACGGCCGCCGCCTGGTCCTCGAGCAGGGTCCGCAACGCCGCGGCGTCCGTGGTGCCGTAGCGGCGGACCAGCCGCTCGACGGCGCCGCGCGCACCGAGTGCCGTCGACTGGTCCAGGCCGGCGAGATCGTCGCGCAAGGCTTCGGCTTTCGCGGCGAGGTGGTCGATCACGACCCGCGCCTGGTCCTTGCCGCTGCGCGGCGCCCACCCGTCCCCGCCGAGCGCCCGGCGCACCCGGTCGTCGCCGGTCGCTTCGTCGTCCACCGCGGACACGCCCCAGCCGGCGTAGCGCGCGCGCAGGAACTCGTCGAGGGCGGCGCCGGACGGTCCGCGGGACATGTGGCGCTGTGCCGTCAGCACGTCGCCTTCGCGCCGGAAGCCGTACACCACCGAGCCGCCGTCGGAGGTCTCGAAGCGCACGACGGCGTAGTCGCCGTTGGACATGGCCGCCGTCGCGGAGGCGCCCGCGCCTGCGAAGTCCACACCGGACAGCACATCGTTGAACCCGGCGACGAGCCGTTCCCTGGTCGCGTCCTCGTCCGCCGCGGTGCGCAGCACACCCAGCGGCGAACTGTCCGCAGTGGACCCTGGCATCACGTCGGGAAGGTGCTGCTGCGCCAGCCGGAGCGCAATGCCGACGCGTAGCGACCGCTGGTTCGGCTCGTCCGGCATCGGAGGCAAATTCACCGTCGGCACGCCCTGGGCGTCCGGACCGAACAGGCGCGGGGTCGTCGAGCCGGGCACGACGCTCACCCGCAGCGTGACGGTGGCGCCGTCGGCGCCGGTGAACGACCACACCCCGTCGGCGATTTCGGTCCCCTGGCGGTTGCCGTCGGCCATCCAGGCGGCGACGGTGTCGTGGAACCCGGCCTGCGGGTCGGCGACCTGCTGGGTGTTCCACGCCGCACCGAGCGCGACCGAGCGCCGCTGTCCGGGCTCGCCGCCCGGGAGGGACCCCGGCGCACTGTGGTAGGCGGTCCCCTGCCCCAGCTGGCCGCCCGGGTCCCGCGCGGTGCGCGGCGCCGGGATCGGCTCGCCCATCGGGTCCCCAGTGACCGGCGGAGCGGCCTCGCGGGTCGCGGTCCGGGCGGCACCGCGCGCCTCGGCGGCGGGCTCCGGCGCGCGGCGGGTGTGTGCCGCGAGCTTCTCCCGGTCACCTTCCCGCAGGTTCTCGGCGACCCTGGTGGCCAGGTTGGTCCGCTCGGCCGGGGAGGCGAGTTCGGGCTGGCGGGCGATGCGGTCGAGGGCGTCCAGCCCGCGCCGGACCCGGCCCCACGCGAGCTGGGTGCCGTCGCCGTGGCCGGCCGAGGCGATCTCCGTGCGCTGCGCCCGCTGCGGCGCGCCACCCTCGTACCGGCTGTGCCGCGGCGCCGCGAACCGGTCGAGGGAACGCAACCTCGCCCACGCCCCGCGCGCGAGGTAGATCGTGGGGCCGGCGAGCGCGAACACGCCGGTGGCCGCGATCACCACCGGGTTCGTGGTGATCATCGACGCGCCGATCGCCGTCAGCGCGCTCTGCGCGAAGAACATCGCGCCGGGGCCGAGCTTCGCGCCGACGCGGCCTTCCTTGCGCTCGATGCGGAACCCGAAGCGGGACAGGGCCGTGGTGGCGGCCGTGAGGCTCGTCCCGACGACGGCGTTGAGCCACTGGCCCTCGGCGATGTACTGCACGGTCAGGCCGGCGTTCGCGATCGTCAGCAACGGGAACGCGAGCAGGTTCTGCAGCTTGCGCATGCCAGGGCGGGCGACCGGGTCGTACTGCGCCCAGATGCCGGGCACCGCGGTGATCGCGAACAGGATCGACGAGGGCAGGTAGGCCCACGACACCCAAGCGGCCAGGCCGACGCCGACGATGCCCTGGTACAGCTGGTTCAGGGCGTTCACGATCCAGGTCGCCGCCGTCGCCACGTGGGTGCCGCGGCCGAACCAGCCCGCCGTCGGGTTCATCCGGTTGATCGAGTCGGCGGTGCCGCCCACGATCCGGTTCACGTAATCCTTCAGGCGGGAGAACAGCATGTTCGCCCAGACGCGGCGGCTCTGCGCGGTGACACCCTCCGGGAGCCGGAAGTAGGCCGTCACGACGTAGTCGTGCAGCATCTGCCGGACGTGGTCCTCGAACGCCGCCGTGACGCGGTCCACGATGTGGGCGAACCGCTCGCGGAACTTCTTCCCGCCGGGGCTGATGTCGTTGACCATCAGCTGGCGCGTCATCCGCATGAGCCGGTCGACGGCTTCCACGTCGATCCGCTCACGCTCCATCATGGACTCGGTCGTGACCCGGATTTCCTGCGTGTGCGCGACCTTCAGGCTGGAGATCACCGAACGCGTGACGAACGCGGCGCCGGCGATGATGGTCGCCCCACCGCCCGCGATCACCGCGGGCACCGCGCCGAACGTCACGGCGGTGGCCGCGCCGGCGGTGATGGCGGCGGTGGTGGTCCAGCCGACCACGCCGCGCTTGCGCCAGTAGCTGCGCAGCTCCTTCTTCGTCCGCTCGGTTTCGAGGCGCTGCTCCTCCGTCACGGTGACGTCCTCGAGGACCTTCGAGACGAGCTCCTGCTGCTCCTCCCGGGTCAGCCCGTCGGCGGCCTGCACCGCGTAGTGCGCGGCGATCAGCGCTTCGACCGGCGCCCCGAGCGCGAGGCCGTCCTCCTCCGCGGGCTGGAGCCCCTTCCGGTTGCGGAACTTCTCGAACCGCTCGGACACGCTCCGCCGGATCTGCGCGCTGAGGTCGCGCACGACCTGCTTCGCCGATTCCGGGTCCTTGAAGTCGCCGTAGGCGATCTTGTACGCGGTGATCGACGACTGGATCTGCTGGTTCTCGCGCCAGATCCCGTCCCGCGTGCCCGCCGGTCCGACGGCCGCGCCCTCCCGCGGCCGGAAGCCCCGGTCCCACAGCTCCTGCGCGCGGTCGTGGAAGGCCTGGATCACTTCGGCGGGCGAGCCGTCCATCTGGGCGAGCCACGCGTCGCGGTGGTCGGAGTAGTACTCGTCGACGAACCGCTGGCTGCGGTCGTCCGCGGTCTCGGCCTGGCGGGCCACCGCGTCGTCGCCGGTGCCCACACCGGGACCGACCGCCTGGTCGGGGTGCGGCACGAAACCCTTCTCCACCAACGACTTCGCCTTGGCGTGGAAGCCGTCCAGCACGTGCTTCGGGTAGTTCGACAGCACCTCGACCCAGGTGTTGTGGTGCCGCGAGAAGTACTCGTCGACGAACCGCTGGCTCGCGTCCCGCTCGGCGTCGTTCATGACCCGGACGTAGTTGCCGCCGCGCATCTTCGCGACGATCGCCTCGCCCTGGTCGGGGTAGCGGTCCATGATCGCGCGGTAGACCGGCTCCATCTCCGTGGAGTGCCGGTCGAGCTGGGTGCTGGGCATCATGCTGATGCCGTCGGAACCGAACAGCAGGCGGTCCTGGTGCTTCACCGCGAACTCGACGAAGCGCTCGAACACGGCCGGGTCGTCGCGCAGGTACTGACCCAGCGGCGTCCACGAGAAGTCGTAGTTCAGGCCCGGCACCAGCTCCAGCATCCGCTCGAGCATGTCCAGGTGCTCGGCGGTGAGCGTCGTCCAGTTGCCAACGCCGAGGTGCGCCCAGATGATGCGGTTGCCGCGGAACTCGGGGAAGTGCCGCATCAGCGCCATCATCGGCATCAGGTTGCGCTCGTCCGGCGACCCGGACCGGAACAGCCCGTTCAGGTCGACGGTGGCGAACCCGTTGTCCTTGTGCAGCAGGAAGGTCTGGCCGGTCATCCGGTTGGCCCGCAGCTTCGCCACGAGGTGCGGGTTGAACGGGTCCGGCACCTCGGCGGGCAGGCTCGCCGCCATCTCCGGATGTCCCGCCGACCGGAGCAGGTACCGCAGCGTCTCGCCGTTCTCGACGAGCCGTTCCAGGTACGCGGTCTGCTCCATGGCGGACATGCTGTCCGGGTCGCCGAGGAGGGCGCGGGCCTCCTCGGCCGCGGTCCCGGTGAGCCTTCCTTCGGCGAGGTCGGTCTTGACCTGCACCGCGGCGGCGACGGACAGCTTGAGCTGGTTGATCCACCGCGGGTTGTAGGTGGTGTTGGCCTCGTCACCGAGGAGCTGCTTGATCGCTTCCTTGTCGTCGGTCTGTTCCGCGCCGAGGAAAGCGAACTCGGCCATCAGCATCGTCAGGTCGTAGCCCTCGGCGCCGGCGATGTCCCAGCGAGTCCCGACGAGACCGACGTCGGCGCGCCACTTCACGTCGTCGGAGAGCTCGTTGTACATCTTGTACATCAGCGCGTCGGCGAGCTTGCCCTGCAGCTCCAGCACGCTCTTCTCGTCGATCAGGCCGGCGCGCAGCGAGTGGATGAGGCCGTAGTAGGTGGCGCCACTGGCCGCGGCGAGACCGAACGCGCGTTCGCGGATCGCCGAGTACAGGATCCGGCCGAGGTCGCCGCGCGCCGCGCGGTACCGCAGCTGCCGCTCGGCGAGGCTCGCCTTCGGCTCGTTCTTCAGCCAGGCCAGCACCTGCTTGACCTGGGTCTTGAGCTGGCTGACCTCCTCCTCGCTCGCGGGCGCCTCCCGGCCGGCGCCGAGGTACTGGTTGTCCAGCGCGTAGCTGAGCAGGTGGTGGTGGACGTCGCTGATGTCGCGGGTGGACAGCCGGTTGGTGAACATCGCGAGCGCGGTGTCCAGCGACGTGCCGAGGTCCAGCAGCTGCTGCAGCGCGTCCGGCGCGTTGGGGTCGATCGCCTCAACCTTCTCCCGGAGGTCATCGACGTCGATCAGCGCCTGGACGCCGAGGCGGCGGCCGAGCTTGCTCAGCATGCCGCGGCCTTCGATGTAGCGGTCGACGAACGGCAGGCTGTAGCGCGATTCGGTCTCGGCCCGGCCGGAGGCGACCACACGGCGCGTGATCTCGGTGATCTCGGTGTCGGTGAGCCCGGTGCGGTGCGCGATCTCGACGAGTTTGATGCCGTCGTCGGCGGCCGCGGTGACCGCGTCGCGCAGGCCGTCGACGTAGGTCTCGTGCGCTTCGTCCCGGGCCTGCTCGGCGGCCAGGTACGCGTCGATCGCCGCGTCCAGCTGGGCCTGCGCGGCGCGGACGCGGGACGCGGCCTGGCGCAGGAGCTCGGTCCGGTTGCCCTGGAACGGCAGCGCGGCTTCCGCGGCCCGGCTCGCGCTGACGTAGCTCACCGGCAGGTTCAGCGCGTTGGCGACGGTCTGCACGGCGGTGGCGTCGCCGCCCTCGCTCCGCACGAGCGCGCCCACCCAGCCGCGCCGGGCGTTGAGGTTCGACCGCGCCTGCCGCAGGTCCGCGGCGGCCACCCGGTACCGCTTCTCCGCGGCGCGACGGGCGGGTTCGTGCTCGCGCACCGCGCGGACGAGGTCCCGGCGGGCGCCGGCGAGGTCGCGGAGGTCATGCCCGCGGGCGCCGTAGGTCGCGCGGTCGAGGTCGTCGGTGAACTCGCGGACCTTGAAGTCGGGGCGCCTGCCCTCGTCGAGGATCTGGCCCAGCGCGCGGGAGGTCACGTCGCGCGCGGTCCGTTCGGGGAGGCCGTCGTCGATCGCGTCCTGGCGCGCCCGCTCCAGCTCGCGGACCGCGTTGTCGCGGGAACGGGTCCACCGCTGCTCGGCTTCGGCCAGCCGGTTCGCGGCGTTCTCGGCGGCGACCGTGAGGCGGTCGCGGTGCTCGCCCACGAGCCGGATGGTGGTCGCGGCGTTCTGGCCGATGATCTCGCGCGCGATCTCCGGCGGCGGCTCGACCACGAACGAGCCCTGCAACGCGGCGGCCGGCTCGATGACGCGGGCTTCGACCTCGATGCGGCTCAGGTCGTAGACCGACGCCAGCGCGTCCAGGACCAGGCTGTCGTTGGTCGGCACGTCGAGCAGCTCGCCCAGCCGCTGCGCGACCCACGGCAGGTAGACCTCGTCGTTCTCGAGGGCGTCCAGCGCAGCCGCGTACTCCCGCTGCGCCCGGGTGCGGGCGGCCCGTTGCTCGCCGACGCCCTCGGCGATCCCGTCCGCCGTGGTGCGCAGCGGCTCCACCTGCGGGAACAGCGTGGCGAGATCGGTGGAGTAGGCGGTGAACCCGAGCGCCGGAACCGTGACGGCCGGGAGCGCGGGCAGGTCGGCCTGGGAGTCCGGCGTGATCTCCCCGCGGGCGGGCGGCGGGTCGCCGAGGCCGAGGACGGCGTGCCGGAAGCCGACGACGCCGCGGAGCCCGTCGGCGACCATCCGGACCTGGGTGGCCTGGGTGGTGCCCGGCGGGACCTCGACCACGTACGGTCGGTGGTCGCCGACCGCCGTGCGCAGCCGCGGTGCGTCGATCCCCTGCACCGTACGGAATTCGACCCGGTACGGGTTGCCGTGGGCGTCGGTCGCGCGGACGGCGACGGCGCCCTCCTCCGGGCCCGGCGTGACGTTGACGTCCCGGGCCGTGTCGCCGAGGGCGGCGCGGGCGACACCGCGCGTGGCGACGTCGGTCGCGATGGCCGCGCCCGGTTCGTGGGAGAACCGGCTGGCGTCGGGGGTGTTGAGCTGGTGGCGGAAACGCGACAGCGTGATCTGCAGGACGGCTTCCGCGACCACGGTCGGCAGCGTGTCGCCCAGTGCCGCGACGGGCAGCTGGATGTCGTAGGTGTTGCCGTTCTCGCCGAAGGTGTCGTCACGCGGGGGCACGCCGTCGCGGAGGTCCTGGAAGTACGGCCAGACGTCGGTGCCCTCGCGGACGGTCACGGTGAACGGCCGCTGGTCACCGTAGGCGACCTCGATCCGGATCGGACCGTCGCCGGCCCGGTTCGCGGTGACGCGCACCGGGTGCCCAGCCATTCGGGCCACGGCGGCCTCGGCGACCGTCCGCATCGGACGGTCGCTGCCCTCCCCGGCGCGGACCCGCTGCGGTGCGACGGGCTCCACGGTCGGGACCGGGCGCGGACGGACGGCGACCGGCTCGGGAGCCTGGACCTGCTGCGGTCCGGACGGCCTCGGCTCGGCGGAGTCGAGGGCCCACTTGGCGGCGAGCACGCGCAACCTGCCCGCGATGAGCTGGGTGCGGAGGGTGTCCGGCACCTGGGCAGGCACGGCGAACCGGTCGACGCCGGCTACCTCTTCCTCCACCACCAGGAGCTCGTCGGTGTCCCGAACCTCGGCCCGGTGCTGGTGGTCCGCCCGGTCCAGCACGGTGATCACGACACCGTCGTCCGTTGCGATCACGGCCATCTGCTTGACGCGGCCCTTCAGGCCGGCGTCGTCGACCGCGGTGTTGACGAGGCCGCGCAGGTGCGCGACAGCGGCGGGATCCGGCGCGGGTACGGTCCGGGCGGCCGGGGACGGCGCCGGCGCGGAAGGCTGCGGCGCCGGCGGGGCGGCCGGCTGCGGCGCGGGCGGCTGTGGCGCGGGCGGAGGCGCCACCGGCGCCTGCGTGGGCGTCTGCGGCGCCAGTGCTTCCGGCGCGGAAGCGTCGGCCTCAGGCGCTGGGGCCTCCGGAGCGGCTTCCGGAGTCGCCGGGCGGCTCGGGGTCTCCGGCGCCATGGGTGACGCTCCGCTGTCCGTTGTGGACGGCGGCGTTGACGGGGGCGTCGCAGGTGGCTCCGCCGTCGCTGGGGGCGGCGGGTCCTGGTCGGCGTAGCGTCCCAGGGCGGCCGTGACCTGCCGGTCGCGGGTCGCCTGGTCGGTCGCGGCCGATATCGAGATCCGGTCGACGCCGTCACCCAGGTCACCCAGCCTGCGGACCTGCGCGTGCGGCCCGGTCTCGATCCGGACCGTGCGCTCGGGCTCGCCGTGGAACGTCACGGTGACGCCGTCGCGCTCCTGGGTCACCGTGACCGCCTCGTCCGGAACGCCGTACCACCTCAGGACATCGGCGACGTGCTCCGCCTCGACGACCGGCGAGGCGGCGGCGAACCGTGGCGGCAGCTCGGTGCCGAACCGCTGCTCGATGAGGCGGACCTGCTCGGCCACCTGTTCCGGCGAAGCACTCGGCACGACGACGGCCGTATCGGACTGTCCGTTGGCGTAGTACCGGTGGATCGTCACCATCACGCCGTCCGGACCGACCTCCGCCGCGACGTGCACCGGGCCGCCGTCGCGGACGGGGATGTCGCCCCCGACCATGTTCAAGAGCCACACTTCGTCCGGGTCGTCCCGGCCCAGGCTCGGTTCCACCACCGGCTGGCCGGTGCGCAGCGCGGTGGTGAACCGGTCGACGTGGTCCACAGTGGACTGATACCGCCAGCCGAGTACCTCGTCCAGCAACTCCGGTGTCCAGCCGCGCACCTCTTCGAGTTCCCCGGGCAGCGGGCCCTCGAAGGTCCGCACCGCCGCCAGCAGGATCCGGTGGTCCCTGCGCTCGCGATCCAGCATCAGCTTCGCGAAGTCGCCGTCGGACGCGGCGGCGGCGACGGCCGGGTCGTCGCTGAACGAGGTGATGACCTCCTTCAGCAGCCCCGTGCCCGCCACCGCCAGTGGCTGCCCCGGCCGCACGCCGGTCCGCCCGGTCGCCCAGTCGTAGACCGCGGACACCGAGCGGTACGGGGACAACCGGTCGCGAGCGGCCTTGTCGCCGGGGAACGCCTCGGCGAGGCCACGCCGGCTCAGTTCGAACGCTGTGCGTGCCTTCTCCTCGATCCGCTGCCGCACAAGGTCCGGGGACACGCCCAGCTCCGCGGCCACGACGTCCGCGAACGGCAGGGCCCATTCGGCCAGGTCGGCGCGCGTGGTGTCGTCGATCCGGTCGACGATCACCTCGGCGGGCGCCCGCCTCGGCCGGAAGTCCGGGTTGTCGTGCCAGGCGCTGTCGACGACCCGGCCGTCCGGGCCGACCTCGTGGCTCCACCAGCCCGTCACGTCCTGCCAGGCGATGCCCGTCTGCAGGACACCGGCCGTGCCCGCGCCGCGCAGGCCGCTCGCGTCGATGTCGGCGCCACCGGGCGTGTGGTGCTCGTAGACGTAGACCGTGCCGGAGTGGTCGCGCATCCGTCCGGCGGCGGCGCGCAGGTCCTCGGACGAGAGCGTCCCCTGCTCGCCGGAACCGTCCTGGTGCGCCCTCACCACGTCCGCGCCCGGGCCCGACTCGCCGAGAGTGCCGATCCCGCCGGCCTCCCTCGCGGCCTCGGGCGCGGTCGTGGTGGTGTGGAACAACGGCGGCTGCTGGTGCGCGCGACTCCGGTACACGACACGGGTTTCCGTCCCGTCCGGGTTCTCGACCGCGCCCTCCCGCAGGCGCGCCGGCAGTGGCGCACCGGCGATGTCCCGCGGCCGCGGCAGACCGCGCTCGCTGTCGAGCAGGGCTTCGGCCATGCGCCACTGCCGAACCGCGGCCGCGTCCTCGTCTGTGATCCCGTCGGGCACCAGCCGGCCCAGCGCGGCGTCCGGCGCCAGGAACGACGTGGTCATGCTCCGGACCGTGCCGGGCAGGACGTCGGCCGCCTGCCGCAGGGCGAGTTCCAGCGCCTGCTCGCGGGCCTGGGCGTCGGCCGGGACAGCAGGCACGACCAGTTCGATCGCAGCCGTCTGCCGGATGTCCCCGCCCTGGATCCGCAGCGGGGCGACGTGCAGCCAAGCCCGCCGGAACGCCTCGTCGGCGCGGACACGCAGCACGGTCTCGGTGCCGTCGGCCAGCCGGACCTGGAAGAGCGTGCCCGCTCCGGCCGGGTCCGCCATCCGGCCGAGCAGGGTCACTCCTGCCACGCCGTCCGCGAGCAGGTCCCCGGCCGTCGCCTCGACGGCGCCGGTCGTGGTCTCGCCGGTCACGGTCCATTCGGTGGAGAGCGCGACGTCCCGGCCGGGCACGATGGTCGGCTGATTCTGCCGGAACCGCGCCAGCGCCTGGCGGGCGGCCTCGCCCAGCTCCCGTTCCTCGGCGACACGCGCCGGGTGCTCGCCGGTCTCGCTCGCGCCCGGGGTGAGGATCCCGCCGAAGGCCAGGCTCTCGGGCGCGCCACCGGCCCGCGTGATCAGCACGGCGTCCGGGACGCCCTGGGTGTCCGGCACCAGCTCGACGCGAATGCCGTCACCGACGTAGGCGCGCTGCTCTGCGTCGAAGCTCAGCTCGCTGTCCCCGTCCGGCGTGCTGAGGACAAGACCGGCGCGCGCCGGCGCGAACTGGATCCAGACCTCACCGCGATCCTCGGCGGCGGTGTAGTAGAGCCACTGGTCCGCCAGCCGGTTCGCGGCCTCCGGCGAGGGCAGCCGGTCGAACCCGGTGAGCCCGTCGACCAGGCGGTTGCCCCGGGTGCCCGGCTCCAGCGGGACTTCCAGGTCGTAGAGCGACGACAGCGGGCCGGTGTGCGTCTTGCGCCCGGTGGAGCCGACGATGTCGAACTCCTGGGCCAGCCCCGACCGGTGCAGCATCTGCCAGATCGAGTGTTTGATCGTCACCGGCGCCTGCCACGCCGTGGTCATCCCGGTGTGCGGGTTGGCCCGGGTGATCGGGATGATCTTCGGCCCGAAGAAGGTCATCATCCCGTAGTGCCAGTTGTAGCGGTCGTGGACGTGCACCTGGTACTCGACCGACACCTGGGGCCTGCCGCCCGGCACGGACGGCGGGGAGACAGTCACGACACCGCTGACGGCGTAGTAGAACGTGCCGACGGCGTTGAACCAGTCGTTGTTCTGTTCCTTGACGCGGTACTTGTGGAAACGCTGCCAGCGGCTGGTGAACTCGAACCGGCCCGTCTCACCGCGGGCTTCGGCCGCCTGTGCGGCGCGCAGCGCCTCGTGCCGCACCTGCCGCGTGGCGTCGGCGTGGAAGCCGGGGATGTCCCGCATCATGCGGTCGGTGTCGACGACGAAGTCTTCGCCGGTGTTGCCGAGGAAGTGCTTGAACAGCGCCGCGGCGGTCGGCTTGCCGGTCGCGTACCCGCCGACGAGGAAGCCGTAGCCGAGCAGGTGCTGGGTGCGGCCCCACAGCGTCGGGCGTTCGCTGCCCCAGGCGCCGGAGCCACCGCCCATGAGATCCTCGCCCACACGCGGCTTGGGCGGCCGCCCGGGGAGGAGGGGGCCGTCGCCGGCCTGCACGGCGGCCGTGGTGCTCCACCTGGGCGCGGAGACGTCGATCCCGTGACGCTGGTTAAGTTCGGTGAGCGCCTCGCGCAACCCCGCCAGCGCTTCGGCCACCGGCCGCACTTCGCCGCCACGCGTGCTGTCGGCCAGTTCCCGGGCGCGATCGGCGACGTCGTCCAGCAACTGCCGGGCGTCGTCGGGCAGGCCGGGCAGCGACAGCGTGTCCTCCACCGCGGCCACGACGCGGGTGACCAGCCCGAGGCCCTGCCCCGCCTGGTTGACCTCGGCCACCAGCTCGGTCAGGTCCCACAGCGTGACGCCGTCGTCGAACACGGCGGCGTCGTCCCCGGCGGGCAGGAGTTCCGCCGCGACCGGTGCCCACCGGTAAGGGTCCTCGGGCCCCACCTGCCTGCCGAGAGCGGCCGCGAGGTGCGCCTGCGCCAGCACACCGTTCGCGAAGACCCGGTTCAGGAACCGGCGGTCCAGCGGCGCGCCCGTCGTGTCCATCCAGGCGACCAGCGCGCGCTGCTGCCGGAGGTGCTCCAGCATCGACGATCCCGGCGGGGTGGGCCGGCCCGCCGTGAGTTCCGGCTCCCACCGGTGGAACCACTCCGCCACCCGCACGACCGAGTCGTGGAGCAGCCGGACGACCACCGCGCGGCCCGCGTCGAAGTCCGCTTCCTCCAGATCGCGCTGGTAGTTCCGCATGCGCTGGAGCGCCTCGCGGACCATGTGGACCTCGTCGTCGGTGAGGATCCCGTCGGTCCGGCCGAGCATCCGCTCGCCGACCCGCGTGGCGAACTCCCACGAGGTTTCGATGGTGTCGACGGCATCGGCCAGCAGGCGGGTGAAGTCCTCCTGCGTGATCCAGCCGGCCGCATCCGGGCTCGCCTGCGGGTCGGCGGTCGCGATGTCCGGACCGGGCGACGCCGCGGGAGCGCCGGTGACCAAGTTGCCGATCCGCGGCAGCGTGACGGCTTCCCAGTCGGCCCACTCGCCCCGCAGATCGCTCACGGCCCGGTCGAGCGCGGCCGGTGCGTACAGTCCGAGGTCGAGCGCGAGCTCGACGAGCGCCCGGCTCCGCTCCGCCGGGTCGGACGGCAGCGGTGGCACGACGACGTCCGCCGGGGCGGTCTGCACCCAGCGTCCGTCCGCCAGGCGCGATCCCGGTTCGGCGTCGCGGGCGGCGTCCACGTCCGCGCGCAGTTCGAGGCCGGGCAGGACCACCTTCGCGGTGCCCGCCGCGTCCGGGTCGACGCGCACGCGGAACCGCAGCACGGGGCCGTCACCACGGGCGGCCATCAGCCACGTGGTGCCGTCACCGCCAGGGTCGGGCTGGATGTCGCCGGCCCACGACTCGCTTGCCAGCATGCCGCGCAGCGTGTCCGCGATGGTGCGAGCGTTGCTGGTGAGGTCCTCGTCCGGTTCGATGCGGATGTGCCGGGTGCGCATCTCCGGGCCGTCGAGCACGACGACCGTCCGCTCGCCCGACGGCAGCCCGGCGATCTCCACGTCGTCCCCGGCCGGCAGGTCCGCCGCGACCTCGCGCACCGGCGGAAGCTCGGACTGCAGCTGCCGCCCCAGCTCCCGGGTGGCTTCGACGAAGTGCGAGCCGACCTCCGCCCCGGCGCCGAACAGAGCGGTCCGGACCACTTCGGCCCGCCAGTACGGGTCGACGGGCAGCGCGGGCAGCGTGACCTCGACCGGCCGGGACTGCGTCCAGTGACCGTCCCGCGCGTGCTCGGTCCCGCCGTCGGCCAGCCGGAGGGCGGGCGCGTCCACCCGGGCGCCGGTGGCCGTCGCGTCCACTCGCACCGCGACGGGGAAGTCGCCCAGCACCGCCGACACCGTCGTGCCGTCGAAGGCGATCTCGCGCGCATCGAGGGTCCGCAGCACGCGGGTGACCGCGTCGGCGGCCAGCGCCGGGTCCGCGGTCGTGACCAGGCCGGGCGGTACCGGCCAGAGGTCGAGCCGGATCTCGCGGCCCGGGACCTCCAGTACCGCGGCCGCCTGGGGCGCAGGCACCGTTCCGGCGTCCGCCACCACCGGCGCCGGGACGACTTCGGCCCCGGTCTCGGCAGCCAGGGCCTGGACCGTGAGCGGGACCGTGGCCAGCAACCGCACGCCGAGCGCCTCGGCGACCTGCACCCGCCACTCCGGCCCGGCAGGCACCGCGGGCAGCACGACCCGCACCGGGTCCTGCACCCAGCGGCCGCCTTCCTGGCGGGGCCGGGGAACCGTGACCCCGGGTTCGGTGGCCGTCGCGTCGACTCGGACGGTGAGCTGCCACCGGGCGCCGCGGTCGGTGATCGTCCACGTGGTCTCCGCGCCGTCCGCGATCCGCTCGGCGCCGGCACCCGCGCGGGCGAACACACCCTCCAGCGAGTCGGCGAACCCGGCCTGGTCGGCCACCGTGACCACGGCGGCGGGGAACGACGGCAGGGCGAGCGACGGGGCGGCGGCGTGCCCGGTGCCGGCGCCGGTGAGCGCCAGAGCGGTGAGCACGTTCTCCTCGGCCCGGCGCACGCCGTCGAGCAGGCCGCGGCCGTCACCGTCCACAGCGGACATCCAGGCGCGCAGGACCTGGCGGTCGCCGATCTCCCGCGCCCGCACCAGGTCGTGGATCAGCTCCGTGAGCCGGCTCGGGTCGCTCGTGCGCAGCCCGGTGACCGCTTCGGTGAGCGTCACCGGGTTGAGGACGCCGATCGCTTCCCGGACGAAGGCGGTCGCCAGCACCGCGAGCGGTTCACCCGTGCGCAACCCGACCCGGCCCGCGTAGCCAGGGAGGTTCGCGTTCACATCCCCACCGAGGGCGAACGCGCTCTCGGCGAGCGCGTCGATGCGGCGCTCCACTTCGGACACCGGCAGGCGCAGAGCATCGGCGATCGCCTGCGCGCCGGCCTTGCCGAAGGCAGCCAGCTCACGCCGCGTGACGTCGTCGAGCGCGGTGACGACCCGAGCCGCGCTCTCCGGTGTCAGGGCTGCGGAATCTCCGCCAGCCCCTGTTTCGGCAGATCCATCGCGTCCAGCAGCTGCCACAGCGTCCGGCGTTCGTCCGCCGTCACCGGGATCCGGTGCCGTCGCAGCAGCGCCACTGTCGCCTGCGTCAGATCCAGCCAGTCCCGCTCGTCCTCGGCGTCCGCCATCTCCCAGCGGTCCGTCTCCGGGATCCGCTGCTCGAACGTCGGCCGCAGCGTCCTCGCCGTCGGCTCGATCTGCGCTTCCGCCAGGCTGGTCACCTCGGTCAGCGCCGACAGCTCCCCCGTCACGCGATCCAGCAGCGTCCCCAGGCCGGTCGCCCGCGCCGCGTCCGCGAACGTCTCCAGCAGCGTCTCCAGTTCGGCCCGCTCCCGTGTCGACACCGGGCTCGCCAGCCGGCTCAGCGACCCGATCAGCGCCTGCACCGTCAGGAACCACTCCCCCTCGTCCCGGTTGCGGCGCACTGCCTTCAGGTCCGCCGGATCCAACCGGTCCGCGAACCGTTCCGGCAGCCGCGCCATCCGTGCCGCCACTTGTTCCTCGGACAGCGCCACTGCCACCGCCACCTCCGCGTTCCGGGTTGACGACCACGCCAGGCCCGCCCGGGCGGGGCGAGGCGTCCTCGATCTTGTTCTGCTTGGTGACGAAGATGTCGACCTCGGCCCCAGCGTAGGCCGCGCGCAGCAGATCGAGCTTGGCCCGCTCCGGGACCTCCTCGATCCGTCCCGCCCGGATCGCTTCGTCCGCCGACTCGGTCAGGATCCTGCCGAGCCCGCCCGGCTCGTTGAACCAGCTCTCCGGGAACTTCGCCACCCCGGGCGCCCGGCTGTTCGGGCCGTGCTTGCTCTCGAGCCGCTTGAGCACCTTGTCGCTGATGGTCGCGGGCGTGTCCGAACGCGGCGGCGCGGCGGGCGGCGGGTTGCGCACGACGCCGCGACCGCCCTCCGGGTGTGCGGTGAGGACGCCGATGCCGTGCCCGGGCAGGATCACCACGACCATCTCGACGCCATCGCGCACCGCGGTGAGGCGCCAGGTCTTCGGACCCTTCTCCCACAGGACGCGGTCCGGGTGCCGGGCGATGCGCTCGATGATGTCGCGCACCGCGGCGTCGTCGCCCCACCGCTCGGGGAACTCGTCCTTGTTCGGCTTGCCCAGTCCGTGGCGGTGGCCGCCACCGGTGGGGTCGCTGTCCAGGATGTGCTCCGCCCTGGCATCGTTGAGCTGCAGCTCGTGCGGCGGCGGGAAGTCGGGGTGCCCGGCGACGGCGTCCCACCCGTTCGGCCGCGCACCGTCGGCGAAGGCCTCGATCACCTCGGCGACCGTCCGAGTCGGGTCGCCGGCGTCGTTCGCCAGCGGCGCCACGGTCATGGCGGGCAGACCGGGCCGGTCGACGATGGTCGCCGGCAGGGCGGGGCCCAGCACTTCCCGCTCGGCGCGTGCCGCGTCCGCGTTGTCGTGCACGCGCACGACGGCGATGTCGGAACCGTCGCCGTCCCGCACCACGAAGTGCGCCGGCAGCCGGCCGGTGGTCTCACCCTCGGCGCGGGTCAGCGTCACCGCCGGCTCCCCGAGCCTGCTCGCGACCGCATCGGCGACGTCCGGGTCGGCCATCCGCGTCAGGCGCGGATCGTTCTCGCGCCCCAGGCTGGGCTCCACACCCGGTTCGCCGCGCTCGATCGACACGGTGAACCGGTCCACGTGGTCCACAGTGGACTCGTACCGGTACCGCAGCACCTCTTCCAGCGTCCGCTCCGACCAGCTGCGCGCCTGGGCGAGTTCGGCGGGCAGCGGGTCGCCGAGCCCGCGCAGCCACTCCCGCAGCAGCACGTGGTCGTCGATCTCCCGCTGCACCATCAGGTCGGCGGGCGGGCCGTCGAAGGCCGCGGCCGCCAGGTGCGGCGGGGTGCGGAAGGAGGTGATGACCTCCTTCACCAGCGCGGTCGCGACGATGCCCAGCGGCTCGCCGGGCCGCAGGCCCACCCGCCCGGTCGCCCAGTCGTACACGCCGGACGAGCCGACGTACCACACCAGCCGGTCGTGGGCAGCGGCATCGTCGGCGAACGCCTCCGCCAGGCCCGCGTCGGTGAGTTCGAACGCGTCGGCTATCCGGTCCTGGAGGCGGCGGCGCACTTCGTCCACCGTCACGTCCAGGCCGCGCGCGACCACCTCGAGCCGGTGGTCGGCGAAGCGCAGGATTCGCTCGCGCGTCGCGTCGTCCAGCCGGTCGACCGTCGTGCGCGCGTCCGGCCGCGCTACCGGACGGGAATCGCCGTCAGTCCCTGCCTGGTCAGATCCATCGCGTCCAGCAGCTGCCGCAGCATCCGGTGTTCCTCCGGGGTCACCGGAATCGCGTGCCGCTCCAGCAGTTCGACCGTCGCCAGCGTCAGATCCGGCCAGTTCTCCAGTTCGTCCTCCTGGATCAGTTCCCCGCGATCGGGCTCCGGGATCCGCGGCGCGAACGTCGCCGTCAGCGTTTTCGCCAGCGCGGTCGCTTCCGTCGCGTCGAGACTCGGCTGTTCCGTCAGCGACGCGAGGTCCTGCTTCACCTGTTCCGTCCGCCGCCTCAGCGGTTCCGGATCGTCCGGGCTGTCGAACATCTCCAGGTAGCTCGCCAGTTCGGCCCGTTCCCGCGTCGACACCGGCCGGTCCAGCCTCCGCAGTGCCCGGATCAGCGCCTGCACGCTCATCGGCCACTCGCCCACGTCCAGCGTCCGGCGCACCGACGTCAGCGCCTGCTCGTCCAGCCGGTCCGCGAACCGGTCGGGCAGATCCGCCATCCGCTGCGCGATCTCCGCCTCGGAGAGCTGCACCGTCCCGGCTCCTTCCCTCTCGCTGGTCATCCGCGGACTCCACGACCGGTTCGGCCCTGTGGATGACGTTGTTCCGGTCGATGGCGACCCGCACGCGCACGCCGTCGTGTTCACCGTAGACCCAGTCCTGCTTCTTGCGCCCCAGCGGTTCGAGCGGGGTCTCGGCGAGCGCGTCCGGCTGCAGCCCCTCGGCCACGATCCGCGTCAGGATGGTCTCGAGCCGCCCCGGTTCGAACCACTCGGCGGGGAACTTGGGCAGCCGCGCCGGGCGGTCCGGGTGCCGGAGGTTCTCCAGCTGGGCGAGCACGGCCTCGGGCAGAGTGGGCGCGATCTCGTGCCGTTCCGGCGTCACCGGCCGGGGGTTGGTGACGACCCCGCGGCCCTCCTCCGGGTAACTCGTGGCGATCCAGCCGTCGGGCAGCACGACCACCGCGACGACGACCCCGTCGTGCTCCCTGGTCACGATCCAGGAGTTGTGGTCCTCGTCCCACTGGACGGCGGTCGGGTGTGCCGCGGTCTGCCGGATGACCGCCTCGATCCGGTCGTCGCTCCACCGGGCGGGGAACTCGGTCTTGCCGGGGACCCCGGTGCCGTGGCGATGCCCGCCGCCACGGGTGCCGTCCAGGATGTGGTCGTGCAGCACGTCCTGGTCGAGCCGGATCCGGTCCTCGGCGGGGCGGTCCGTGCGGAAGGCGACGTCCGGGTGGTGCCAGCCGTTCGGCCGGGCCGTGTCGGCGAAGGCGGCGGTCACCTCGGCGACGGTGCCGCCCTCGGTCAGCGGCACTACCGCGAACGCGGCGCCGGTGCCGCCCAGCTCGCCGACGTGGGCCGGCTCCAGCGTCACGCTGAGGCCGGCCAGCTCGCGGCGGAGCGCGCCGAGGTCGGTGTGCGTCCGCACCACCGCGACCTCGGTGCCGTCCGGGGTGCGCGCGACCAGGTGGCCCGGCAGGCCACCCTCGGGCCTGCTCAGCGTCACCCGCGGGACGTTCAGTTCGGCGGCGACCTGGCGCGCCAGGCGGCCGCTGGTCAGCGTGCGCCGGACCTCCGGGGTCAGTGCGGCGTCGGCGGGCACCGGCGGGTTGTCGGTGAGGCGCCGCAGCTGCGAGTCCAGCCAGAACCGGCGGGGGTCGCCGCGGCGCAGCTGGTCGCGCTGCCGCGCGATCTCGGCCACCTGCGCGGCGTGCTGCCTGCCCTCTTCGGTGGTCAGGTGGATCTCGACGGTCCGGCCGTCGGCGGTGGTCCACGTGGTGTGCCAGCCGTGCCACTGGCGGCCGCCGAGCTGCGCCGCCGACCGGCGGCCGAACGCGCCGTCGACGTCGGTCAGCGTCAGGCCGTGGGCATCCAGCTGGTCGGCCACGCTCAGGCCCGCGACGAGGTAGTCGTCCGCGGGGATGGTGATCGTGTACCGCCCGTCCCCGTCCTCGGTCAGCGCGGCGCCGGCCACCTCGCCGACCGCGTCGGCGATCGGGTCCGGCCGGGTTTCCGGGTCCGGCGTGGTGCCGGGTGCGGGGTCGGGAGCCGTGGTGGTGCCGGTGGTGGCCGCGGCGGTGTGCAGCCGCACCTGGACGGCCTGGCCGGTCTCGGCGTGCCGCAGGTCCACCTGGTCGCCGGTGGCGCCGGTGAGGTCGAAGCCCCGGTCGGCCAGCTCGGTCAGCAGCGCGTCGCGTGAGGTCGCGCCGGTCAGGTCCACGGTGTAGCGGACCGGCCCGGTTCCGCTCAGGTCGTCGAGCGTCGCCGGCCTCACCTGCGCGCCGTCGGTGGCGGCGACCGCGGCCTGGAACTGCCCGAGCACGCGCCCGGCTTCGGCCGCGGGCAGCCGCCCGGCTTCGGTGTTCGGTCCCGGCAGCGGCTCGGCCTGGACGGTGTGGCCCTCCGCGTCGACCACCGCGGCGATGGTCAGCCCGTTGCGCTCACCGCGGACCGCCCACAGCCCGGACTCCTCGTCGTAGGTCGCGACATCGGGCCGCCGGACGACGTCGCGCACCACTTCACCGAGCGCCAGCCGCGGGTTCGCGCCCTCGTCGAACCAGCGGCGGGCGACGCGGATCTGCGTGGGGTCGGTGGCCTCGGGACCGTGCCGCTGCACGAGGCGGTCGAGCACGTCGCCGGACACTTCGAGGTCGGCGATCGGCGGCCGGTGTTCGTGGTCGGCCACACCCGCCAGGTCCCAGGCGTTGGGGCGCTGCGCCGACGGCAGCTCGATCGTGCTCAGGTCCGGTTCGAGCACGCCGCGCAGGATCTCGGCCCGCTGCCCGGAGTCCGGGTCGAGTTGCGCGGCGTGGGCGCGGGCCGCGACCGAGTCGGGTGTGCCGAACCGCAGCACGAACTGCTCACCGGTGACGGGGTTGGTCCAGCGGGTCGGAACGCCGGATTCCGCGTGGTCCCACTGCAGTTCGGTGGTGTCGGGGCGCAGGCCTGCCTTCCCGAGCGCCTCCATCACCCGGCCGGTGTCCTGGGTGAACGAGGTGGCGTCGGGCATCCGCACCGCGAGGTGGCGCGGCCCGCCCTCCGCGGTCTGCGGCGCGAGCGGGTCCGGCACCAGTCGCGCGCCGCGGACGGTCGTCATGACCGTCCTGGCGAGCGGGACGATGCCGCGGTCGCGGTAGAGGGCCACCGTGCCGTCGGTCAGGTCGCCCAGTCCCCGCAGCGTCGTCCCGACCTCGCCGAGGACGTGGCGCCACTTCACCCGCTCGGCGATCGTGCGCTGGAAGCCGTCGCTCAGCGTCTGGTCCGACACCCGCAGCTGCAGGGGTTCGGCCTGGACCCCGTCGGTGGTGAACCGGGGGTAGACCACCTGGTATTCGCCCGCCGCCAGCTCGGAGTCGACCGCCAGCACGGCGTCGACCGTGACGTCGTCGTAGACCAGGCGCACGACGTCGTCGTGGAACTCCACCCGCTGCGGCAGGCGTACGCCGGATTCGGGGAGGCGCTGCAGCGGGATCGCGTCACCGAGCGACGGTGCGGACGGGGTGAGCACGGCCTGCGGCGCGGTGGTCCGGCCCAGTCCGCGGGCGAAGGAGTCGAACTCGCGCACGACCGCTTCGCTGTCCGCGGTGGTGTCCTGCGTGACGGTGACCGAGCCGCTGACCGGCTCGCGCGGCACGCGCGAGAGCTCGCGGTGGTTGACCGCCTGGTGCGGCTGGTCGCGCCCGGGCACGCCGTCGGCGACCGTGCGCAGACCCTCTTCCAGCAGCGCGTCGAGGTCGCCGCGGGCGATCCGGATCGTGGCCTCACCGGTCTGCCGCGCGGAGCCGTCGGGCCGCACCTGCCAGGTGCCCGCGTCGACCTGCACGTGGTTGTCGGGGACGCGGTCGTCCAGCAGGACCTGGACGAGGACGCGGTTGCCGTTGCCGTACTGGACGACCAACGGCCCCTCGCCCGGGGTGCCGTGCAGCGCGGTGGCGATGCGCGGGCTCGCGTAGTCGTTGTCCGGGGTGGACTGTTGGCGGCGGGTGATCGCGTCGGTGAGGTCCTGGGCGCTCGGCGTCGAGGGCATTCGGTCGGGGCCGGCCTGCACGGTGCGGGGCAGCGCGTGCCACCTCGTGCCGGGCTGGGGCGTCGTCGTGCCCGCGACTGTGCCCGCGTGGGTGAACACCAGGGACGGCGTGAACTCGTCGGGCAACGGGGCGCGGGCGAACAGGTGCTCCAGGACCTGGCCCATCATGGCCTGGTTGTGCTGCATGACCTCGGCCATGCTTTCGGAGACCAGGCTCGAGACGTGGACCTCGTCGCCGCGCACCTCCATCGCGCCTGCGGGCAGCTCGTCGTTGAGGGTGAGGAAGAACTCCGCGGTCTGGTTGTCCGGCGAGATGACGCTGAACATGCCGGTCTCCCGGTCCACCTGAACGGTGTAGCCCGCGTCGTTCAAGGCGTCGAGGGTGCGAGCGGTGACGGCCGTCGCGGTCTCCGGCCCGCGCTCGGCCTTCTCCGGCGGCGTGTCGGGGGTGAACTGCTGCCGGTGCTCACGGGTGTCGGTGGTGCGGCCAGTGTCGTCGGGGTTCCCGTCGCGGGTGCCGGAATCCGGGTTCTGGGAGGTGTCGCCCTCCTGTCGGCCCGTGGCGTCGGGGTTCCGGCTGTCACCCTCTTGACGCCCCGCAGTGTCCGGGCTCTGGCTGTCACCCTCCCGACGCCCCGTGGCATCCGGGTTCTGAGAGGTGTCACCCTCCTGACGCCCCGTGGCATCCGGGTTCTGAGAGGTGTCACCCTCCTGACGCCCCGCAGTGTCCGGGCTCTGGCTGTCACCCTCCCGACGCCCCGCGGCATCCGGATTCCGCGCATCACCCTCCTGACTTCCGGGTGCGTCCGGGTTATGAGTGGCGCCACCTTCCTGATGTGCCGGCGCATCCGGGGTCGCACCGTCGGGAGTGGACGTTCCGGGGGAATCGCCTTCGGCGCGCCCGGAGTTCGCGGCCTGACCGGTGTCCGGTGTGGACCGTTCGGGATCGGGCGTCGTGGTGCGGCTCGGCTGCGTCGCGGTGTCGCGGGCGCCCGTGGCCGGGTCGCCGCCCGCGGTGGCCACACGGCGCTGCTCCTCCGGCGCCGGGGTGGTCTCGCCGTCCGGGGTCTCCGCTCGCTGCGGCTCGGTGTCGGGCGTCGTCCGGCGTTCCCCGTCGGACGGTGCGGTACGGCCGTTGCGCGACGACGCGTCCCCCGCGCCCGAGCCCGAACCCGAACCGCCAGACCCGTGCGAACCCCCCGCACCGGACGGCGTGCCGCCCCGGCCCGCCGACCCCGCACCGCTGCTCGACCCGCCTCCGGAACCCGACGACGACCCGCCGGTCGCACCGCCGGTCGCACCGCCGGTCGCGGTCTGCGTCCCGCCACCGCCGAAGTGCCCGGTGGCGGGCGCGGCACCGTCATCGCTCCACGTGACACCCGCGGGCACCTGCCCCGGCGACTGCCCGATGAAGTTCGAGAAGTCGTTGCCCGCGTGAAAGTTCGTCAGCAGCCTGCGGTCGGCCAGGTTCATCGAGAAGTGGCTGTTGAACTCCTTGATGGACGTGCCGCCCGCGTAGAGCTCCTGCACACCGCCGACGGCGCCACCGAGCGCGGCCTTCTTGAGGTTGTCCCAGCTGAGCGGATCCTCGCCCGCCTGCTGGCCACCGCGTGCACTCCGCGCGTTGGTGTCGTGCGGCGTGCCCTCGGCGTTCATCAGCTTGTCCATGCCCGCGGTGAAACCCACCGACCCGATCTGGCCGATCACACCGCCCGCGGCACCGAGGATGACGTGCGCCGGAAGTCCCGCCGCCAGCGCGAGCGGCCCGCCACCCAGCGAGGCGCCGATGAAACCCGCGGCGACGTTGGTGAAGTTGACCCGGTACTTGTCGCCCATCTCGATGTCGGTCAGGACTTCGCCGGCGAGGGAGCCGCCCGCGCCGTACATCAGACCGCTGCGCACGCCGTAGCCGAACAACCGCTGACCGATGACCTTGCCCGCACCGCCCCGCGCGACGTGCGTGGCGACCTCCTCCGCGAGCCGGCGCTGCATCTCCGGCGTGAGGCCGCCCTTCTGGACCGCGCGCTGGGTGATCCGCTCGAGCGTCTCACGACCGCCGTATCCGCGCGCGAGCTGCTGGGCGATCTCCCTGCGGATGGCCGGGTTCTTGAACTGCGGCATGATCCGCATCAGGCTGCGCTCGAGCTCACGCGCCCCGATCCGGCCCGCCGTGTGCGCGAGGTAGATCCGCCAGCCCCGCGCGATCGCCGCGCCGGCGCCCTTGATCGAGAACTTCTTGATCGCCTGCTTGATGGAGATCTCCGCGATCTCCGCGGCCGCCTTGCGCAAGAGCGCGCGGATCGCGAACCCGGTCGCGGTGATCGAGCCGGGGATCCCGGCCAGGCTGCCACCGAGACTCGGCACCGCGGCGGCCAGTGAGACGGCGATCTCCGTGACGGTCATGACCAGCATGACCTCGTAGCTGTTCTTCGCCAGCGCGAGGCTGGTCTGGAACTGCCCGACGCCCATCCCCATCTGCATGGCGTTCTGGGCCGCGCTGAGGATGACCTTGCTGAACTGCGTGGACGCCGCGGCGAACTGCGCGGGCGCGGCACCCTGGTAGCCCTGCGTCACCATCTCGGTGAGCGTGCTGAGCTGCTCCTGCAGGTCGGCCAGGTCCAGTCCCTTGGCGCTCCAGAAGTCGACGAGCGGCTGGACGTCGTCCGGGTGCGCCTCCGGGTACTCGCCGAGCCACCCGTCGATCGCCATCCGGATGATCGGAGCAGCAACCGGAAACCCGACCCAGTCGTTGAGCTCCCGAATGAAGTTGTCCGCCGCGTCCCCGAAGTCCGCCAACAGCTGCGCGAAGTACGCGAAACCATCATCGATGGTTCGGTGCACTCCCATTGGCGGACCTCTCGGACGGACGGATGCGGCGGATCAGGCGGGCGGGTCGATCTTGTTGATGGCGGCGAGGTTGTCGAGCTCGGTGCCCATCTGCCCGTCGACGGCCGAGCGCAGACCGCCGCCGAGGTCGCCCAGCTCGTCGCCGATCTGCTTCATCGACGCGAAGAACTGCCCGGCGTTGGTCGCGTCGAACCCCTTCACCCCGGTCGACCCCGGCGTGCCGCGGTAGGTCGGCTTGAACTGCTTGCCGAGGTCGTCATTGCCGAACACGGCCATGTCCGGGCCGCCGACCTTCTGATCGTGCTCGCCGTTGGCCGAGCTCGCCAGGTTCGCCAGATCGCTGCCGTTCAACGCGATCTGGTCACCGAGCGAACGGATCTCCGCCGGGCTGGTGTTGATCTCCAGGTAGCTCACCGGTCTTCCTTCCCTTCCGCGTAGATGTCGGCGTCCAGTCGGTTCATCAGTTTGCCGATGGTGTCGCTCTCGTTGGAGCGCATCTCGTGCTGCAGCGAGCCCATGTCGGCCGGGAACTGGCCTGCCATGATCTCCTCGCGCTGCTGGTTGACGTCCGTGACGGCTTCCCGCGACGCGGCCAGGATCGCCGCCTGCAGCGCCGCCGCATCGGGCTTGCGGAACACACGCGGGTCGATGTCGATGTCGGCCAGCTGGCCCCGCGGACCCACCACGACCTTGACCAGCTTGTCCGGCGACCAGCCGACACCGGTCAGCTTCATCATCCGCTGGCTGGCCTTCGGCAGCTCCTCGGTGGCCTTCTTGATCTGTTCGAGCATGCCGATCAGCGCGGGATTCACGCGGCCCGAAGGGGAACTCATGACTACCTCCGTCCATCCGGCACAGTGGCGACATTGCCATGATCACCGGTCACTCCGCTAGCATCGCCGCCGTGAACGCGAAGCGCCTCCGCACGGCACTGGTCACCGCGGCCGCCGGCCTCGCCGCCGTCACGGTGGCGCCGCCGGCCGCGCAGGCCCAGCAGAACTGTGTCGTATCCGGGAGCCTCGTGGTTCCCGTTCCGTGGTCCCAGCAGCTCCTGGCACCCGATCGGGTGTGGCCGCTGAGCACCGGCGCGGGCCAGCGCGTCGCCGTGGTCAGCACCGGCGCCGCGGACAACCCGCAGCTCACCGGCCGTCTGGCCGAACGGGCGACGTTCGCGCCCCCGGACACCGGCCAGTCCAGCGGCAGCCCGGACTGCCTCGGCACCGGCACCGGTGTGAGCGGCATCATCGCCGCGTTGCCGACCACCGTCGTGGGATTCCACGGCATGGCACCCGGTGCGCAGATCCTGTCGGCGAAGGTCGTGGGCGACCAGTACCCGTCGGGCCGCGAACCGCGGGAGAGCGTCGCACCGCAGACGCTGGCCAACGGCATCAACTGGGCGGTCGACCGCAACGCCACGATCATCACCGTGCCGACCGTGACGTACGAGGACAGCCCGGCCCTGCGGGGAGCCGTGCAGCGCGCGCTGTCCCGCAACATCGTGGTGGTCGCCGCGGTCGGCGAACGCGCCCCGAACGAACCCGGTGGCCTGGTCCCGTACCCCGCCGCCTACGACGGCGTCATCGGCGTCGGCTCGCTCGCCGAGAACGGGCTGGTGGCAGACGATTCCCGGGCGCAGGCGGTCGACCTGGTGGCCCCGGGTGCCAACGTTGTCACCACGTACCCGAACAGCGGCCTCGGCGCCGTGGCCGGCACCGAATA
The DNA here is from genome assembly GCF_050958625.1 of Amycolatopsis sp. 3B14. NCBI lineage: Bacteria > Bacillati > Actinomycetota > Actinomycetes > Pseudonocardiales > Pseudonocardiaceae > Amycolatopsis > Amycolatopsis sp. 3B14. Next base: position 12,502 of record NZ_JBHZEN010000066.1, on the reverse strand, counting down.
CGCCGCCGCGTACGTCGCGGGCACCGTCGCCCTGGTCCGCTCCTACCGGCCGCAGCTGTCCAATCAGGACATCGCGAAACGCCTTTACGCCACCGCGGCCCCGGCGCCGGAGGGCACCGGCAGCGCGTCCTACGGCTACGGCGTGGTCAACCCGTACCAGGCGGTGTCCGACGACGTCGTGGCGGGCAACCCGGTGGCGCTGCCCCCGCTCACCCCGGTCACCGTCGATCCGGAGGTCGCGGCGCGGCAGGCCGCCGAGAACCGCAGCGACGAATGGGCGCTGGGCCTGGCCGCGGGCGGCTTCGCCCTCGTGGTGCTGGTGACCGCGATCGTCGTGTTCGGACCGCTCGGCCGTCGCCGTGGCTGGCGCAACGGCCTGGCGCCCGTTCCCCAGGACCGGCCCGAGGACGAACGTCCCGAGCCGCCGGTGGAACTGTTCAGCGACCGCCCCAAGCGGTCCTGACCTGGTCTCGCACAACCGGTTCCTCCCCTGGTCTTTTCCGAGCGTGAGACAAGCCGGTCCCGGAGCGCGGACACGCTCCGGGACCGGCGGTGACGAGAGAGGTCAGACGAAGAAGCCCCTCGCCTGCTGGTCCTTCGCGAACGCCTCCTCGGCGGTGCGCATGACCGTCTGGCCCACCTGGTTGTGCGTGTCCGAGTAGCTCAGCAGCTTCTGGTTCCATTCGGCGTGCGCCTGCTCGAAGGCGGCCGAGGCCTGGCCCTCCCAGTCGGTGCCGAGGATTCCCTTGGCCTGGGCCATGAAGTCGTTGAACAGGTCCGCCAGGTCGGTCGACTTGGTGACGTTCGTCGACCCGGTCTGGCCCACCATGTCGTCATAGCGAATAACCATGCCGTTACCCCTTTCCGGTGTGGTCGACGAGTCAGGCCAGGCGGCTGAAGTTGCCCATGCCCGGCGTGATGGCGTTGATCTTGCTCTGGCCGTCGCTTTCGTGGTCGGCCATCAGGTTCTGGGTACCGACGATGCCGGTCATCAGCTTGTCCAGGATCGGCGCGAGCTGGCTGTTCCAGAACTGCAGCATCTCGTCCGACTTGCCGAGGGCGGCCATCGAGGCGATGCCCTTCCAGTTCGCGCCGACCACGTTCGCGTAGTCGGACTGCATGCTCCGGCAGAGCTCCTCGCCGCGGTCCTTGGCGTCACGCAGCAGTGTGTTCAACCGGGTCACTTGGTCTTCATCGAGATTCAGGGCCACGCCTGTCACCCCCATTGTCGGAGACGTACTACCAACACAGTGCGGACATCTATCAGCAGAGTAGGCGCGGCGGCTGACATCCCCCCGTCGCCCCGTACCACCCTCGCACGGACCAAAACCGCTGGTCAAGGCTTTTGGTCAGATCTTCACCGACGCCAAGTGCGGGCCGACTACGGGACGGCCGACACCATCGCGGCCGACGGGTTCAGCGTCGGGCCCTCGGGGATCCGCTGCACCAGGGCGGCGGGCATGTCGACCGCCGAGGACGCGGAATACCCCAGCTGGCCCAGCACCTTGTCGTCGGGCACCGGGTAGCGCAGGCCGGTGTCGGTGACCAGCGTGTACGCACCCGTGGTCGCCGTGGCCGACGGCAGCACCCGCACCACCGCGACGCTGCCCGGCGGGACCAGCACGCGGTCGGCCAGCTTCGTGCCGGTGCCGCTCTCCACGCTGGTCGTGATGGCCGCGGCCATGGCGTTCGGGTCACCGCCGACCGAGATCACCGGGTCGGTGCGGGCGTCGTGCGTCTCCGCGCACAGGGCGGCGCGGCCCTCGTCGGGTACGGTGGCCAGCTCCGGCGGCAGCGACGGCGGGGCCGCCTCGCCCTCGGCCGGCACCAGCGCGTTGCTGGTCGGCGCCGCGTTCGCGGCCGCGGCGGGGATCTCCTTGGGCTGCACGGAGTACTGGCCGGAGATGATCCGCACCTGCAACTCCGTCAGCGGGGCCAGTCCCTCCTGCCGGACCAGGTAGTACTGCACGCCGCGGGACAGCGGGTAGTAGACCACGTCGCCGACCTGGAAACCACTGAGTACAGAGGACGGTGCGCCCTGGCCGGGCACGTCGATGCGGCCGAGGTCCTGCCCCACGGGAAGCCCGTTCAGCCAGGCGGTGCCCGCTTCGACGGGGCCGGCTTGAGCGCCGAACACCGAGCGGATCACGGCGGCGTCGGTGATCCGGTAGCGGTGGTTGTTCCACACCAGGTAGACGGTGCCGTCCGTGGAGTCGCGAGCCAGGATCGCGCGCTGCCCGAGCGGGACGCCGCCCGGCATCGACTGCCCGACCATCAACGTCGTCGTGGTCAGCGGTGCGCCGGCCAGGTTCTGCCCCAGCACCGAGCACATCGTCCACGGCGTCGCGGTCGCGCGGTTCGCGGGCGGCAGCGAGGCCGGCGCGCCGGGGATGCCCACGGCGGGCTTGCGCGGCAGCCCGGCGAGGTCCTTGCCGGCCACGCGGTGCGGTCCGGCCTTGTCCGCGCTGGTCAGCAACCGTGCGGAGGCGTAGTTCAGGGTCGGCTGCAGCTCGCCGGAGGAGTACACGAACGTCGCGCCGGTCTCCCGCTCGATGATCACCGCGCCGTCGGTTTTCCAGGACGTGCCACCGACTCCGGTGAACACCCCGTAAACGCCGAAGCCCGCGGCGACCAGCACCGCGATCATCACCCCGGCGAACACCGCGCCCACACCGCGCCGCAACGGGGTCAGCTCCGGATCGGTCTCGTGCACGATGAGCGCGGAGGTGACCCGCTGCATCATGAACTGGTAGGCCTGCAGCTGGTCGCGACGAGTGGGCACGCCTATCCCTCAGCCGATCGAGGCCATCAGGCCCTGGACGTATGCGAAGAATCCGGTGATGAATCCCGCGAACGGGATCAGGGCCACGATAGCCATGACGTCCACGATGTCCGCGATGCGGCCGAACCACGGCGACGGGTTCTTGCGGCTGTAGACCAGCCCGGCGGCCGCGACCAGCAGCGCGATCACCACCAGCGCCAGCAGGAACAGCCCGATCCCGCCGTTGCCGGACGCGGTGCCGAAGCACCAGTCGGCCAGCAGCGCGAACACCCACAGCCCGGCGACCAGCAGCGGGATCCGCTGGCGCGGCACCGGGAACAGCCGGGCCCGCAGCAGCAGCGCCGCGCACGCGAGGATCAGCATGATCAACCGCGAGCCACCGCCGTGCGCGGCGAGGAAGATCGACGAGAACGCGCTGATCAGCGCGGCGCCGGTGAGGAAGCCGGTGAGCAGTTCGTCGGCGCGCGCCGCGGCGTCGAACACGGCCGGGGTGGCCGGATGCGGTTCGTCCTTGAGCAGGTCCGCCGACCGCTGCGGCAGCGCGGGCAGCGGGACCCGGCCCAGCCGCAGGGACAGCCACGGGTACCCGGGCAGCAGGCCGATCGCGATGGTCAGGACCAGCGCGCCGGCCGCGTCCGGGTCCATCCACCCGCCGAACAGCGCCCCCAGCGCGCCGAGGAACCCGGTGCTGATCGCGGCGACGAACACGCGGCTCATCGCGCCCACGCCGAGGTAGCCCACGATGCCGAAGACCAGCAGCGAAATGGCCCCCAGCAGCAACTGCGCCGAACCGAACGAGAACAGCCCCTGGTGGTCCGGCGCGGTCGGCAGGTACCCGCCGAGGAAGGCGTACGGCAGCGCCGATCCGGCGAACACCGCCCCCGCGTACGCGTCCGGCACCGCCCGCGCCACCACGATGCCCAGCGCGGTCAGGACCACCGCGGCGGACAGCATGATCAGGCCCGCGTCCAGCCACGGTGGTTCGAACAACAGCGAGACCAGACTGCCGCCGCACAACAGCACCGCGGCGACGACCAGCCCGGCGCGCCGGGTGGCCGCGCGGCCCCAGCTGCGGCCGTACCGCCGCGCGCCGCTGGCGATGGCCTCGACCAGGTCGTCGTACTCGATCTCGGGCCAGTCGACCGGGCCGGGGACGAGGTGCAGGATCTCGCCGTCGCGCACCTGCTGCGCGGCGAGCGTCTGCCTGCCTTCGAGCAGTTCGCCGGTGGGGCGCCGCAGCGACCATCCGCCGTGCTGCTCGCCGGTGTCCGGCGCGTCCTCGCCCGCGTGCCGCAAGATGTAGGGCAGCAGTTCCGCGACCGGCACGTTCTCCGGGAGCGCGACGTCGATCCCGCGTTTCGGGGTCGTGATGCTCACCTTCGCGAGGGTCGTGCCCATCGCCGACGTCATGCTGCCCCTACCTCCAAATTGGACCCCGAGACCGGCTGGGAGAGTATCAATTAAAGCGCGACACTAGGCTGGCGGAAAGCTCTATGCTGGCGCACCCGGGCGCTCGGGAGGTTTTCGGTCTTGGGAACGATCATAGTCAAGCGGCCACTCCGGCGGCCCGCGCCTGACCTGCCATCAGGCGACGTGGTGCTCGACCCGCCACCGGAGAACCCGCCGCCCGCGGGCAAGAGCTGGTCGCGGGTGCTGATGATCCTGCCCATGCTCGCCGGCACCGGCGGCATGGCCCTGCTGATCGGCGCGGGGCGGTCCGGTCCGCTGATGTACGTCGCCGGTGGTCTCTACGGCGTCGCGGTGCTCGGCATGATCCTGTTCCAGATCATCAGCCAGGGCGGGCAGGGCGCGAGCAAGCAGGAGATGATCGCCAACCGCCGCCGGTACATGCGACGGCTCTCGCAGCTGCGCGCGCAGGTGCGGGACACGATCGACCAGCAGCGCAAGGCGATGTTCTACCGCCACCCGGACCCGTCGCGGCTGTGGTCGACGGCCCAGAGCGCGCGCGTGTGGGAACGCCGTCCCGGCGACTGGGACTTCACGGTCATCCGGATCGGGCTCGGCTCGCAGGAGCTGGCCACGCCCCTGGTGCCGCCGGAGACCAAACCGATCGACGAGCTGGAACCGCTGTGCGCGATGGCGCTGCGGAAGTTCGTCACCACCTATTCGACGGTGCCGGACCTGCCGGTCGCGGTCGCGCTGCGCGGGTTCTCGCGCATCTACCTGACCGGCGACGACGACCGCAAGCGCGCGATGGCGCGGGCGCTGGTCGCGCAGCTGGGCACCTTCCACGCCCCCGGCGACGTGCTGACCGCGTTCTGCGTGCGCGAGCGTGAGCTGTGGGACTGGGCCAAGTGGCTGCCGCACGCGCTGCATCCGACCAAGACCGACGCGGTCGGCCAGATCCGGCTCGTCGCGCCGAGCGTCACCGCTCTGGAGGCCATGCTCGACGACGTGCTCGCCAACCGGCCGCGCTTCAACCCGGGCACGCAGCCGATCGAGGGCTCCACGCACGTGGTGGTGTTCGTCGACGGCGGCGACACCGGCGGGTCCGAGCACCTGATGATCGAGGGCGGCGTCGAGGGTGTCACGGTCATCGACCTCTCCGGCGAGCCGCCGCGCCTGCTCGACTCGGCCACGCTGGTCCTCGACGTCTCGCCCGAAGGCAACCTCACCAGCCGCACCATGGACGGCGCGGGCAACATCGGCACCGCCGACGGCCTGGACGTCGAGGAGATGCGCGGTCTCGTGCGCACCCTCGCGCCGCTGCGGTTGTCCGCGCTGACCGCGAGCGAGCAGCCGCTGTCCGGTTCGCTGGAGCTGACCGACCTGCTCGGGCTGGGCGACCCGTACGAGTTCGACCTCGCGAAGAGCTGGGAGGCGCGGTCGAACCGGGACCGGCTGCGCGTCCCGATCGGCATCACCGCCGACGGCCGCCCGATGGAGCTGGACCTCAAGGAGTCCGCACAGGACGGCATGGGCCCGCACGGCCTGCTGGTCGGCGCCACCGGCTCCGGCAAATCCGAGCTGTTGCGCACGCTCGTGCTGGCGCTGGCCGTCACGCACGATTCGGAGATCCTGAACTTCGTGCTGGTGGACTTCAAGGGTGGCGCCACGTTCACCAAGCTCGACCGGCTGCCGCACACCAGCGCGGTGATCACCAACCTGGCCGACGAGCTGCACCTGGTGGACCGCATGCTCGACGCGATCGGCGGCGAGCTGGTGCGCAGGCAGGAGCTGCTGCGCAAGGCGGGCAACTACGGTTCCCAGCGCGACTACGAGAAGGCCCGCACCGCCGGCGCCCCGCTCGACCCGCTGCCCGCGCTGCTGATCGTGGTCGACGAGTTCTCCGAGCTGCTGACCGCGCGGCCGGACTTCATCGACATGTTCGTCCAGATCGGACGCGTCGGCCGTTCGCTCGGTGTTCACCTGCTGCTCGCGTCGCAGCGGCTGGAGGAGGGCAGGCTGCGCGGGCTGGACTCGCACCTGTCCTACCGCATAGCGCTGCGGACGTTCTCCGCGATGGAGAGCCGGGTCGTGCTCGGCACGCCGGACGCGTTCCAGCTGCCCCGCTCCCCCGGCAACGGCTTCCTCAAGACCGGTGTCGACGAGCTGACCCGGTTCAAGGCCGCCTACGTCTCCGGCGTGCACCGGCGCGGCACGGTCCAGCACACCGACGACGAGGGCCGGCAGATCGACCCGGTGCAGGACTACTCGACGGCGTACCTGCGGCCCCGCCTGGCGGAGAAGCCGCTGGAGCAGCCGAAGCCCGCCGAGTCCGACGAGCTCGGCGAGACGCTGATGGACGTGCTGGTCGAGCGACTCGAAGGCAAGGGCGTGGCGGCGCACCAGGTGTGGCTGCCGCCGCTGCAGGAACCGCCCACCATGGACCAGCTGCTCGCGCCGCTGGTCACCGACCCGGTACGCGGGCTGACCACCGGGATCCGGGAGCACCGCGGGGCGCTGCGCGCCGCCGCCGGCATCATCGACCGGCCCGCCGACCAGCGCCGCGACGTGTGCTGGCTGGACCTGTCCGGCGCGGGCGGCAACGTCGCGATCGTCGGTGGCCCGCACAGCGGCAAGAGCACCGCCGTCCGCGCGGTGATGGCGAGCCTCGCCCTCACCCACACCCCGGCCGAGGTGCAGTTCTTCTGCCTCGACTTCGGCGGTGGCGGTCTCGCCGCGCTGCGGGACCTCGCGCACGTCGGCGGGGTCGCGACCCGGCGGGAGATCGACCGGGTGCGCCGCAGCGTGGCCGAGGCGCGCACGCTGATCGCCGAGCGCGAGCAGCGCTTCGCCGAGCACGGCATCGACAGCATGACGACCTACCGCAAGCTGCTGCGCGAGGGCCGCTTCCCGGAGGACCGCTTCGGCGACCTGTTCCTGGTCGTGGACGGCTGGGGCACGCTGCGGGCCGAGTTCGAGGACCTGGAGGCCGACGTCGCCGAGGTGGTCAACCGCGGCCTGGCCTTCGGCGTGCACGTGGTGGCCGCGGCCAACCGCTGGATGGACATGCGCATGAACCTGCGCGACATGTTCGGCAGCAAGCTCGAACTGCGCCTTGGCGATCCGGTGGACTCGGTGATCGGCCGCCGCCAGGCCGCCGGCGTGCCGGAGCAGACGCCCGGCCGCGGCCTCGCGCCGGACGGCATGCACTTCCTGTCGGCGGTCCCGCGGGTCGACGGCCGGGAGACCGCGGACGAGCTGGCCGAGGGCATCGCGCACCTGGTGACGTCGGTCAACAGCGCCTGGCCCGGCGAGCCCGCGCCGCGGGTCCGGCTGCTCCCGCCGATGCTGCCCTACACCGCGCTGCCCGCCCCGGACGAGCACGGCATCCCGATCGGCATCTCCGAGGCCGACCTGCAGCCGGTCAGCCTGGACTTCGCGGCCGAACCGCACCTGGTGCTGTTCGGTGACGTCGAGTCCGGCAAGAGCACCTTCCTGCGCGCGCTGGCCACCAGCCTGATGGCGCGGTACACGCCCGACCAGGCGCAGATCGCCCTGATCGACTTCCGGCGCAGCCTGCTCGGCCTGATCCCGGACGAGTACTTGATCGGTTATGCGACCTCCAGCGGAACCGTTCAGGAAATGGTGCGTCTGACCGTTGACGCCATGGTCAAGCGACTGCCGGGAGGTGACATCACCCCGGAGCAACTCCGCTCGCGCAGCTGGTGGAGCGGCCCGGAACTGTTCATCCTGGTCGACGACTACGACCTGGTCGCGCCGAACCCGCACGACAACCCGCTCGCGCCGCTGCTGGAGTACATGACGCAGGGCCGCGACATCGGCCTGCACCTGGTGGTGACGCGCCGCAGCGGTGGTGCCGCGCGGGCGATGTTCGACCCGGTCATCGCCCGGATCCGGGACCTCGCCTCGCCGGGGATCCTGATGTCGGGCAACCGCGAGGAGGGTCCGCTGCTGGGCAACATCCGGCCGCAGAAACTGCCCGCGGGCCGGGGCTGGCTGATCACCCGCAGCGGGGGTGCCCGGCTGGTGCAGCTCGCCGAGCTGCCACCGCAGGCTTGAGGAAAGTGATTCACCGGGGTTGACTCGAGGTGGTTGGTTAGGGAAGCGGGGGTCCGCCGACCCCTACCCCCGGTGGGCCCCCGCCACCTGAGCTGCGCTTCACGACGTTTGGGAGGGACATCGTGGCACCGATACCGGACGAACCGGGCACCGTTCCCACCCCGGACTGGGCTGCCAACGGAGCCGAGCTCGAGCTGGACCCGACGAACTTCCGCAACTACGGCAAGAACATCGCCCAGGTCGGCAAGGACCTGAGCAGCGACACGATGTCCGCCCAGTCGGCGCTGCAGGGCCCCGGCGGCAAGGACATGCTGATGTCCTCGATGTTCGAACCGGGCCTGGACATGCAGGCCTTCGCCGACCGCAACGCGCAGGAGATGGGGATGTTCATCCCCGACCTGTACAAGAACGTCACCGCGATCGCGTCCGTCGCCCTGATCATGGGCGAGGTCTTCGAGAAGATGGACGGCAACAACGCGGCGATGGTCGACGCGATCGAGTGGGCCTTCCAGATGGACGGCGCCAAGAAGCCGGGCGACGTGCCGGCCTGGCTGACCGACAAGCACACCATCGCCAAGGACCTCACGCCGCCGCCCGGCACCGGCGTGACCCAGACGGGCAAGGACACGATGATCAACCAGATCGTCGTGGGCAACATGACGATCACGACCTACCGCACCGCGGACGGCGGTACCCGCACGGTGCAGACCAACGGCGGCGTGACCACCGAGTACCTGGACGACAAGAACGGCGTCCGGCAGTACATGATCACCTCGACCAAGGGCGAGGGCCAGGACACGACGGTCACCACGCTCTACAGCAACGGCGCCCCGGTCGGCGAGACGCGCCGCACCACGAAGCACGACGTCGACTCCGACCCCAACGTCGTCCACCAGGTCACGACGTCGCAGACCTACGACAAGAACGGGAAACCGGTCAAGTCCGACAGCCCGGCGCCGAGCCAGCACGTCGTCACGTACAACTTCCAGGACGGCTCGCACGCCCGCGACTACTACAGCGAGTCGATGCAGAAGGACGTCAACGACGTCGACCACGACGGCAACACCGAGGAGAAGGTGCCCGTCAAGACCGACGAGCGGTCGGTCAGCACCCAGCACGACCTGCCGAGCGGCGCCGACTACCGGCAGAACTACGACGAGCTCGAGCAGGCACGACGCGCGGCGACAGGGGGGTAGACGAGCATGGGCGACGACTACTTCGGGTACGACCTGAGCAAGATCGGCGCGGGCGTCGGCGGGGGCTACTACGACACCGGGCAGGACGCGCCCCCCGCGGTCTGCAAGAACTACGACTTCTCCGGTGACGGCATCGAATCGCTCTTCCTCGCGGTGGTGAAGGGTGAACAGCCCGGCACCACGGCCGACCGCGCCCGCCAGTGGGGCAACGTCGAGCTGATGATCCAGACCGTGGCGGACAACCTGCGCGAGCAGACGCAGACGCTGGCCGACCACTGGAAGTCGCCCGGCGCCAAGGACGTCTTCCTCAGCAAGGTCGGCATGACCCTGGGGTACCTGCGGCAGTGGCAGGACGCCGCGCTGCACAACAGCACCGCGCTCTACGGCCTGTCGAACACGATGTACGAGGCGCAGGCCCAGATGCAGGCCCTGTACGACGAGTACAAGGCCGAGAAGAAAGACGCGATGGACAACGCGACCCACAGCCGGGGTGCGGCCATGGACTGGAAGGCCGGCCCTGCGCCGGGAACCGCGCAGGACAAGCTCGAGGCGGGCAACAAGGTCACCGAGGAGTACGACCAGAAGGCCCGCGACCTCGCGGAGAAGATCGCCGGCCAGTACGCGCCCTACATCTACAAGCTGCAGACCGCGCACGGGCCGAAGCTCGAGGTCCTCAACGCGATCCTGCACCCGGAGGCGACCGGGATGCCGCGCCCACCGGAGCTCAACGCGCCCGGTGCGCCCGGCACGCCGCCGGGCGGGTCTCCGGGTGTTCCCCCTGGGACCGCTCCGGGTGCACCCGACAACGCCCCCACCGCACCCCAGAACGCGCCGAAGCCGCCGGGTGATTCTCCTGCCTTCAACGCGAAGAACGCACCCACGGACACCCCGGCGTTCAACGCCACCGAGACGCCGACTCCGACACCCGGCCCGGCCCCGGTGGCGCCGACGCCACCCGGTCCGCCGCCGGCCGCGCCGACCCCGCCCGACGGGCTGAACACGCCGCCGGGGAACGCACCCGGCATCAACCCGGCCCTGCTAGGCCTCGCCGGCGGTGCGGCGCCGGTGCTGAACGCGTTCACCGGCGGCAAGGCGCCGGCCGCGCCCTCGTTCGGTGGCAACGGCACCACGCCCAACCTGTTCTCCGGCAAGGCGCCGAACAACGTCCCGTCGACGCTCGGCCTCAACACCACGTCGACGCCGACGCCGGGCGCCGGTCCGGGTACCCCACCGTCGTTCAAGCAGGGCAACAGCCTCTATCCACCGGGCACGATCACGCCGCCGCCGGGCGGTCAGATGCCGCAGCAGCCGCAGGCGAAGGAGCCGGGCGGCAACCAGCCCGGCGCGCCCACGTTCACCACCTCGCTGCCCTTCGACGAGCACCTGAGCCTCGAAGCGAGTTCGGAGTTCCGCCAGGCCATGCAGTCGGCGCCGCCGGTGCCGCCGGGCGCGGGTTCGGCGATGGGCCCGAACGCCGGGTCGGCGCCGCCGCTGCCGCCCGGCGGGCAGTCGCCGAACAGCCAGGCCGTGCAGGCGGGGCGCCGTCCCGGTGCGCCGCTGATGAGCGACCTGACCGAGCAGCCGCCCGCGTTCCAGCCGCCGCCGTCGACCGCGCCGGTGCTGAACAACGATCCGAAGCGCACCAACCGCGGTGGCAGCGCGAAGGAAGCGCCCACGGGGACGCGCGAGGGCCTGCCGCCGGGTGTCGGTGCGCCGCCGGTGCTGTCCAATCCGCACCGCAAGGCGCCGGGCAAGACGTTCAGCGAGTGGATGGCCGATCGCAAGCGCCGGAAGACGCAGGGCGGCAGCCGGAAGCAGTCGGAGTTCGTCGCGAACCTGCCGATGAGCACGACGTCGGTGTTCGACGGGCGGTACTCCGCGCAGGAGTACGTCGCCGGGCCGTCCGGAGAGGTTCCGAACGTGCTGCGGGCGCCCACGCCCGTGGTCGCGGCTCCGGACCGGCACGCGAAGCCGGTCGTGCAGGCGGACCGCGCGAAGCGCGTCGTCCGCAAGGACGAGAAGGCTCCGGTCACCGACCAGACGGCGTTCGAGGTCGAGACGCAGGGTGGTTCGGTCGTCACCGGCGGGCAGCAGGAACCGCAGGGCTACCGCAGGGCGGAACCGTCCGCCTTGGACGGACGGAACTGAACCGCTTTCCGGTGCGTCGGATCCACAACAGACGCTGAAGACGTCCTAAGTGGACCGACGCACCGGAAAGAGAGTTGCACCCCTCCATGAAGAGCACCCGTATCGTCGCAATGCCCGTTCTCGCCGCCGCTGTACTGGCGCTGTCGGCCTGTGGTGGGGGCGACGAGGAGCCGAGCAGCCCGGTCACCACCACGGCGGCTACGTCGTCGTCGGCGGCGCCGAGCTCGTCGGCGCAGGCGGCGCCCGCCGGTGCGGCCGAGAAGACCGCCCCGGGCACCAAGCTCAAGGTCGGCGACCGCGCGGTCATCTCGTGGGACAAGGGCACCGCGGCGGTCACCGTCACCGCGGTCGAGGCCGGTGACAAGGCCGCGATGGAGCAGCAGTACGGCGACCGCGCCAAGGGGCTGACGCCGTACTACATCCGGTACACCGTGGAGAACGTCGACGGCGCGGACCACGCCTTCGCCTCGTCACCGCACTTCGGCCTCGCCATGGCCGACGGCGGACCGACCGGCGTGGTGATCACCGGCGAGCTGGGCAGCTGCACCGACGACGGCGCCCCGAAGGACTTCACGACGGCGGGCGCCAAGTACGAGGCCTGCGACCTGTCCGCCACGCAGGACGGCGCGCAGATCGCCGGAGCCGAGTTCGACGACGACGAGTACAGCGACGCCCCGCTGATCTGGACCAAGTAGACCTTCCGGAACTGCGCGGCCGCACTCTCCTGGGGGTGAGTGCGGCCGCGCAGCATTGCCCGCGCAGTTCGGCCCGGCCGCAAGCCGGCAACGCAACAGCACCGACCACCCGACCAGACCTCCCCCGCCCCCGATCCACAGCCGATCTTTAGTCGCCGACCGGGGTTGTCAAGGCACGCTTTCCCGCCTTGACA
>NZ_JBHZEN010000065.1:0-90402 GCF_050958625.1 Amycolatopsis sp. 3B14 | reverse complement strand
CGGCCGGCGGGCTGCTGACCGTCCGCGGCCTGCGGGACGAGCCGGCGCCCGTGGCCGCCGTGCAGTCCGTCCCGAGCACGCCGCCGGTCACCACCGCGTCCGCCCCGACGACGACCCCGCCGGCCACAACGACCACCACCCCTCCCCCGCCCCCGAGCAGCACCACGACCACCCCGCCCCCGCCGCCGAAGCCGACCAGCACGACGACGAAACGCACCACGACCACCACGAAGAGCACCCCGCGCGCCGACACGTCCCTCACTGGCCAGGTCCTGACACTGGTCAACGCCGAACGCGCCGCCGCCGGGTGCGGCCCCCTGGGCGCCGACTCCCGCCTCGCCACCGCCGCCCAGAAGCACAGCGACGACATGTCCGGGCGCGGCTACTTCTCCCACACCACACCGGAAGGCCGCACCTTCGCCGACCGCATCAAGGCCGCCGGCTACCCCAGCCCCGGCGCGGAGAACATCGCGAAGGGCTCGACGACCGCCGAGCAGACCATGAAGATGTGGATGAACTCCGACGGCCACCGGCGCAACATCCTCAACTGCTCCTACACCAAACTCGGCGTGGGCGTGGCGAGGTCCGGCTGGTACTGGACGCAGGACTTCGGCTTCTGAGCGTCCCGGCGCTGCGACAGCAGGCCTCCGCCCAAGCGGGTCAGGGCTCGATCCCGGCGGCTCGCAGCCACACGACCTGACAAGTCTCGGCTGCCTGGTCGAGCGCCTCGCGGGACACCGCTGAGGCGTGGTAGAAACTCCGCTCGATCATCCAGCACAACGCGCGCGCGACGGCCGGTGCGCCGTCCGGCCCGTCGTGGTCCGCGGCGCCGGCACGGATCAGGATCGCGGTGATGGCGTCGATGAAGATCTCCGCGGTCTCCGTCCACAGCGCACCGATCTCGGGGATGGTCGAGGCCTGGTCGATCGCGACGCGCATGATCAGGCCGTGCTCACGCCAGCGGTCGCGGGTGCGCCTCATGGCCGTCTCGATCGCGTCCCGCGGAGGTGCGGGATCGTCGGCCGCGGCGCGGGACTTCTCCCGAAGCGCCTCGACGGTCCTGGCGAAGAGCGCGACCAGCGCCTCCTGCTTGGAGCTGAAGTAGAAGTACATCGACGCCCGGGAAAGCCCCGCGCGTTCGGCGATGTCGTTGATCGTCAGCGCATCGAAGCTCTTCACCGCCAGCAGATCCTCGAGGACCTCGAGGATCTTCAGCTCCCGCAGGTCACCTTTGGACGGCGCGCCGGCCCGCCGCCGCCCCGCCTTGACCGGATCAGGCATCGCCCGCCCCTCCCCTTTCCGTCGACGGTCAATTCGCCGCGATCTGGTGGCCGTCCGGGAAGTCCGTGGACCGCGACAGCTCCTCCCACGCTTCGATGTCCGCGGCCACCGCAGCCCGCCCACTCGCCACGAGACGCAACGCATCCGAACCGAGCAGCAGATGCACCGGAGGCTTGTCCGCCTCGACCACCTTGAGCACGGCCTCGGCGGCCTTGGCGGGATCGCCGAGCTGGTTGCCGCTGGCCGCCTGCCGGGCCGCGCGGATCGGATCGAACAGCTCGTCGTAGTCCGCGATCGACCGCTCGCTGCGCACCATCGAGCGGCCCGCCCAGTCGGTGCGGAACGAGCCGGGCTCGAGGATGGTCACCCGCACACCGAGTCCCGCGACCTCCTTGGCCAGGGTCTCCAGCATGCCCACCACCGCGTACTTGCTGCTGCAGTAGTACGCCAGCCCGGGGACGGTCATCAGCCCGCCCATCGAGCTGACCGCGAAGATGTGTCCCGAGCGCCGCTTGCGCATCCCCGGCAGGACCGCGTGGACAGTGGCCGCCACACCGAACACGTTCGTGTCGAACTGCGCGCGCAGCTCCGCCATCGACGACTCCTCGAACACCCCCTCGTGGCCGTAGCCGGCGTTCGCGATCAGCACATCGATCGGCCCGACGCTGCGCTCGACCTCGCCGACCACGTCGAACACCGCTTGGTCGTCGGTCACGTCGAGCCGGCGCGCGTGGGCGAGCCCGGGCGCGAGGGCTTCGAACTTCTCCAGGTCTTCGGCTTTGCGCACCGTGCCGACAACGGTGTGACCGGCCGCCAGCGCGCCCTGCGCGAACGCGCGACCCAGGCCACTGCTCGCGCCGGTGATCAGGAAGGTTCGCTTCGTCATACCCGAAACTCTACACCACGTAGAAAGAAATCGACGATGTGTTGACGATCCACGCGTTGAACCGCCCGTGCGGACCCGACGTATCCCCCGTCGCCGGACGAACCCGACGACGGAGGACTGATGCGTCTACTGATCGTGCTGCTCGGACTCGTGCTCGCCGCGTGCGGGACCGGTCCCGCGAGCCCCGGCGGCAACGACGCGGACATCCGCTTCGCGCAGAAGATGGTGCCCCACCACGAGCAGTCGGTGCGGCTGGCCGGGCTCGCCGAGCAGCGGGCGGAGTCGGAGTTCGTCCGCGCCACCGCGCACGCGATCGCCGAGGAGGAGACCGCCGAGATCGCGCGCATGAACGGCTGGCTGCGCGACTGGAACGCAGGCCACGGCGGCGGCCACTCCGGGCACACGATGCCGGGAACGCTGCCGGAAACCACTTTCACCGCCCTGGAGGACAGCTACGGCGCCGAGTTCGACCGCGCCTGGCTCACCACGATGGCGCAGCACCTCGGCGCCGGCGTGGCGATGGCGCAGGCCGTGCTGTCCACCGGCCACCACGCGGAAACCCGCGCGCTGGCCGAGGAAATCGTGCGTGAACAGCAGGCGCTGATCGGCGAGATCAACGCGCGGCTGGCCCGCTGAACGTGTCCAGCAGCAACTCGGTCAGCACCTCCGCCCGCGCCGCGAACGCCACGCTGGCGTTCGGTTCGCCGGTCGCGTTAGGACGGAGGTCCATCACGGTGCGGCCGACGGTCAGTGCGCCGGTCGTCTCGACCTCCACGCGCACCGGTCGGGTCGTGATCACCTCGGGCCGCACCAGGTAGGCCACGCACACCGCGTCGTGCACGGGAGCGGAATCGGGTGCGTGCACGCCGTGGCCCGCGGAGTAGGCGTCGATGCGGCGGGTGATCAGGTCGGCGGCCGCGCGGCCGGCGGCGGTGCCCAGCCCGGCGAGTTTCGCGCAGTCGGCGCGGGTGACGAGCGCCTGGTGCGTGGCGTCGAGCGGGACGAGCGTCAGGCGCGGGAACCCGGCCGAGAACACCATCGCGGCGGCCTCCGGGTCGGTCCAGATGTTGAACTCGGCCGACGGGGTCACGTTGCCGTAGGCGTGCGCACCGCCCATGATCACGATCTCGTCGAGGGCGTCCCGGACGCCCGGGTCGGCGGCGAGCACCGTGGCGATGTTGCTCAGCGGCCCCACCGGCACCAGCGTCACCGGCTCGGTGGTGTCGCGCAGGGTGTGCAGCAGGAACTCCACGGCGGACTCGTCCCGCGCGGCGGTCACCGGCGCGGGCAGCGGCAGCGCCGAGCCGTGCATGTCCCGCTCCGAGTCGCGTTCGAAGTGCATCTGCCCCGGGAAGCCGCGGCGCGCGATCGGGTGCGCGAGGCCGGGGTGCACGGGGATGTCCGGCCGCCCGATCGCGTCCAGCACGCGCAGTGTGTTGGCGGTGGTGGCGGACAGCGGCACGTTGCCGTTGACCGTGGTCACCGCGGCCAGGTCGAGATCGGGGTGCAGGGCGCCCAGCATGATCGCGACCGCGTCGTCGGTGCCGGTGTCGACGTCGAGGATCACCTTGCGTGTCACGCGGGCAGCGTCCCACAACGGGAGGTCGTCATCATCCCGATTCCGCGGCGCGCCGCAGCCCGTCGGCCTCCATGGTCACGAACCGGCGGATCCGCGCGCCGAACAGGAGCCCGGCGAGCGGGGCGAGCGGACCGCGCTGCTCGACGCCGAGGACCGCCGTCACCGCGCCGTCACCGTCGGCGGTCAGCCGGTGCCAGCCGATCGACGTGACGCCGCGGGCCTGGGCCTGCCAGGTGAAGCTCCGCCGGTCGGTCAGCTCGGTGACCCGCCACACGAGCGGCGCCAGCCCCGGCTGTTTCACCACCGCTTCGCTGCCCACTCGCAGCCGGCCTGGGGTCCGCAGCCGGACCGAGGACATCGACGCCGTCCAGGACGGCCACTTCGCCACGTCGGTCAGGACGGCCCAGACGGTGTCCAGCGCGGCGTCGATCCGCCTGGTGACCTCGAACTGCATGGCCGGACCGTAGCGGACCCGGCCGCGACCGGGTACCGCCGGACGCGGATCTCCCGCTGTGGCAGGGAAACCCGCGTCCGGCGGCCGAGGATCAGGCGTCGATCTTCCCGAGTTGCGTCAGCATTTCCAGCTGGTCGAAGTAGAGGTGGCTGTCGGTCATCTTGCCCGCCTGCACGCGGTGCACCTCGCAGAACGGGATGTCCACCGTCCGCTGCGTCGCGGCGATCTCGCCGGCCGGGGTGACCAGCGGGCCGGTGTGGGTGCCCTGGAAGCGGCCTTCGAGCACGCCACCGTTGTCGTCGCCGTAGATGGCCACCACGGTGATCCGGTTGTCCGGGAACGCGTCGTGCCACGTCGACCACTCCGCGTCCAGCGCCTCCCGCCCGGCGAGCCGGAAACCGCCGGGGCCGCGGGTTTCGAAGGCCGACTGGTCGGTCATCGCCTGCCAGCCCTCGCGGTCGCCGGCGTTCCACAGGTCGGTCCAGCGCTGGGTGAGGCTGTTGGTGCCGCCCTCGCGGACGGTGGTGAACAGCAGCCGGTACTCGCCCACCGACCGCACCTGCGCGTGGACCCGCGCGAGCGTGTCGGCGCGCAGCCGGGCCACCCCGGCGCGGCTGGCGGCCAGGTGCTCGGCCGTCTCGTAGGCCGCGATCACCTGGCAGCGGCCCTCTTCGCGGTCGACCAGCATCTGGGCGCTGCACAGCCCCTCCATCTTCAGCAGGCCCGGCAGCGCGGTCTCGCGGAACGCCTGGACCGCGGCGCCGACCTCGCCGGGCGGGCAGTCGATGGTGGTCACCCGGATCCCCGCGCCGGGACCCGGCCTGCTGCGGCGCGCGAACACCGCGACCTCGAAGTGGTCCACGGTGATCATGCCGTCGGCCAGTTCGGCGGCCTCCTTGCGGGAGGCCTCCACGGCGTGCTCGGACAACGTCATCGATTCCGCGGAGTCCCAGTAGGACCCGACGACGGTGATGCCGAGGGTGCTGTCGGTCAGGACGGCCAGCCCGCGGTTGCCGGCCTGCGCCTCCACGAAGGGGCGCACGGTGGTTTCCAGGTAGTGCGTGACCTCGTCGATCCGGGCGGGGTCGCCGATGAGCGTGTTCATCCTTGCGTACACGGAACCCTCCCTGGGAAGTGCTGATGGTGCCCGGAACCTTCCAGGGTCGTCCTCGGCCGTGGCGGTGGCTAGGGCCGAAAGACCGGGGCTCAGGCCGGCTGGCTGCCCTCACCGGCTGCCGGCGGGGTCGGTGCCGGCGCATCCTCCGCGTCCCCGGGATCGGCCCGGTAGGCGTCCAGCGCGTCCAGGCCCGGCCGGAACCCGGAGCTGACGAGCTCACCCAGCACCCGCCACATGGCGCGTTCCTCGTCGAGCGTCCTGGGAAGCGTGAGCGCGAGTGCGGTGGCCAGGGGTTGCCTGCCGAGGTTGACCATCGCCCGGACCGCGCCTGCCCATTCATCGGTGGCCACGACGGCCAGGCGGTACCAGATCACCGTCAGCGGCAGCAGACCGGCCATGGTGGCCACCACCAGCCAAGGACGTGCGGCGCCCATGGCGAGGTCGATGGCGGCGGCCCCGGCGACGACCAGGTGGCCGTAGAGCAGGCAGATGAAGAAGTCGACGCTCATCCGGGCCTCGTCGGTCTGCTTGCGCACCGGTTCGGGGACGGCGGCGTTGAGTTCGAACCACAGCACCTGCGAATCGAGCCGGTACCGGTCGTACCCGTACTCCTCGAAACGCCGGATCGCGTTGCCGAGCCGGGTCGGCGCGACCTGCCCGTCGTCCAGCGGGTACCGGTGCAACCGCTCGTCCAGCACCGCGAACCAGACCGGGCCCTTGCGGAGATCCCGCGCGAGGTGGCGGCTGATGACCGGGTGGGCCCGGAAGGCCTTCAGTGCGGCCCGCTCGTCGTCGGTCAGGTGGCCCGCTCGTTCCCGCCCGGCCAGTGACGCGGCATCGAGGCGGTTGCGCAGCAGGTGCTTGCGGGCCAGGTGCCGCCTGCGGCGAACCCGGGCAAGCCAGTTGGGCCAGCCGAGGTAGCCTTCGAGGACGCGGTAGAGCGGGGTTTGCAGGGCGGCCAGGACCAGGCCGAGCACCGCGCTGGCGACCAGACCGAAGATCACGGACCGGGCCGCCTGGGCTCCGAGCGCGTCGAACCTGCTCAGTCCCGGCACCACGGCGAACCCGAGGATCAGTACGTTGATCAGGCTGGGCAGGACCCAGCCGACCAGCAACGCGCGCCCGCCGCCCAGGGCACTCTGGAATATCCCGGTCACTGACTACCCACGTCGCCGCCGCGACGCGAAGGCGCGGCGGAACCACGGCTCGCGCACATCGTCGTAGGGCCCGGGGACGCCCGTCTCCGGTGACGCCGCGGCAGCGGATTGCGCCACGACCTCCTGGGCCAACGGCAGGGCGCGCTCGTACAACCCGTCCAAGAGCGCCTGCCGCCGCTGTTCGGCGGGATCTTCGTAGAACCGCGGGCCGGCCGAAGGGCGCGCGCCGATCCGCCCCTCCGGCAGGGCACGGGGCGCGGGCGGAGGCTCGTCGAGCGTCGCGACGGTGACGTCGAGCTGCTCCTTGGACACGGCGAGCAGCACCTCGACTCCCGTGCTGGTGTGCGTGGTGAAGGACGCGTTCGCGACCCGGCGGCCCTCGAGGAACGCCGCCAACGCGACTCGCGGGTAGTAGGGGGCGATGCGCGGATGGGCGTCGGCGCCGCGGAGCACCATTTCCGCCCACGCGGGCATCACGGGTGCCACACTGGCGTCGAGCTCGTCCACCACCGCCTTCAGCGCGGCCCGTGCGCCTTCCGGCTCTGCGGCGTCCGGCTTCGTTCTCGTCCCCTCGCGGCGCAGTTGATCCAGAGCCCGGCCGAGGGCTTCGTGCACGGTGCGGACCACTCGCTCAGCCTCGGTCACGCGCTCACCGTACTCGACTTGCTACTGACGGTCCGCGAAATCGCGAAATTGGCGACCGGCGGGGGCGCCTCCGCTGTTCAGATCCCGCGGCCGGCTTCCGTGAGCTTGGCGACGGCGGTGGAGTCGCCTTCGAATTCGACGCGCACGGCGTCCCGGCCGAAGACGAACAGCAGGAGTTCCACCGGGTCGCCGAGGACGGTGACCTGCTCGGCGCCGCCGCGCACGGTGGCTTCGCGGCCGTCGGTGGTGCGCAGGGTGACGCCGACCGGCACGCGTCGGAGGTTGACCTTCGCCGCGCCGCGGGCGGCGCGCCAGGCGGCCGCGTCGCGTGCGGGGTCGGCGGGGCGCGGTTCCCAGCCCGGCCGTCCGCGGCGCACGTCCTCGTGGTGGACGAGGAACTCGGCGGTGTTGGTGAGCTCGTCGAGCCTGCCGATCGAGGTGGGCCAGTACCAGGCGGGGCCGCGGCGCACCCGCTCGACCAGCCGGGACCACGGCTGCGCGGCGATGCCGTCCTGCACGCGCCGGGTGTGCCCGGCCAGCGGCGGCAGGAGGATGCCCAGCGCGGCGTCGGGACGGCTCTCCCGCACGACGAGGTGCGCGGCGAGGTCGCGGGTCAGCCACCCCTCGCACAGGGTGGGCGCGTCCGGCCCGGTCTCGTCCAGCAGGCGGCTCAACTGACGTCGTTCCTCGGCGGCGACACCCATGACGCCACCCTACCCGCCGGTAACGCTCACCTGCGTGCGGAACGAGCAGCCGGCGGCGCCGCGGTGACCGGGTAGCCGAAGCGCAGCAGCGCCTGCGGCCGGCCCGGCAGGGCGAGGCGCTCGATCAGCTCGCCGCGCACCTCGTGCAGGTGCAGCGGCTGGGTCAGCACCGATCCGGCGAGGCCGTGGGTGATCGCGGCCAGCCAGGTCTCCTGCAGCGCGGTGCCGGCGAGCACGTGGTCGCGGCGGGTGTCGCCGTCGGTGAGAACGACGAGCATCGACTCGGCGGCGATCCGTTCGGCCAGCGTGACCGGGTCGGGCAGGCGGGTGTCGGCGCGGACCAGGCCGGACCAGGGCAGCGTGGTCGCCGCCGCGGGCACCTGGCGGAACTGCGCGGTCCACGCCGTCAGCTCGCGCTGGTAGGCCCAGTCGTCCCGGAGCACGAGTCCCGCGTGGCCGAGCAGTTCGGCCAGCGCGCCGGACTCGGTGCGTGGTTCGACCAGCCGCGCCCCGGCGCCGGGCGCGACCGCCGCGTGCGCCAGTTCCCGCAGCACCGGCGCCGGGACCGGGTGCAGGGCGAACGGGGCGCGGTAGCTGCTGCGCCGGTAGATCGCCGAGTACCGGCCCAGTTCGGACGGGCTGGGCTCGCCGCGGGCGGACGTGCGGACCTCGGCGACGACGTCGGGGCGGGGCAGGAGCGTGACCTGCGGGCGTCTGCCGAGCACCGAGAGCGCGAGCCGCAGGTTCACCAGCGCGGCCCCGCAGGACATCAGCCGGTCGCGGCCCTCCGGGTCGTGCCGGGGCAGCTCGACCTCGGTCCGTTCCCGGAGTTCGATCACGTCGTCGCCGGGCACGAGGGCCCACGGCTGCGAGTTGTGCACCGACGGCGCCTGCGCGACGGCCCTGGCCAGCACGCCCAGCTCGGCCGCCGTCCAGGTCACGACGGGGCTTCCGCGAGGTGCTGCGTCACCTGGTCCACCGAGCGGCGCCGGGTGGCCGGCGCGCTGAAGCCGTAGCCGAAGCGCAGCACGGCCTGCGGATGGGTGGGCCGCCCGAGCAGGCGGCGCAGGCCGGCCCGCGTCGCCGGGACCTCGACCGCCTGGGACAGGAACGACACGCTCACCCCGGCGGTGGTTGCGGTGAGCAGCACGCGTTGCAGCGCCTGGCCGGTGCGCACCTGCGCCAGCGGCACGTCGGTGTAGGAGGACAGCACGGCGAGCAGCGGGGTGCGCTCGTAGGGCCGCTCGCCGCCGCCCCCGCCGAAGCGGCGCAGCGCGAGCTGGGTGCCGGGTTCGGCGCGCGGACCGCCGGCCACCAGCGGCACGCCGTCGTCGCGGGCGCCCTCGGTGACGGTCCAGCGGGCCAGTTCGTCCTGGAACCGCGGGTCGGCGCGCTGGGTCCGCTCCGCGCGGCGCAGCAGCATGGCGAGTTCACCGGTGAGGCCCGGCTCGCGCACCAGGGTGAGTTCGGCGCCTTCGGCGATCGCGGCCCGCACCAGCGCCTCCCGCACGTGCGGGGGCACGGTGCGTTCGGTGAAGGGGCGCCGGTTGCTGCGGCGGTAGGCGACCGCCCTGGCCAGCGCCTGGTCTTCGGCGCCGGGTGCCCGCGGGCCGCCGACACGCACCGTGGCCAGCCGCACCGGATCGGAGTGGAGCTCCACGACGGGCGTCCGCCCGGCGGCCCGGATCGCGACGCGCAGGTTGAGGATCGCGGCGCCGCAGGACAGCCGCGCCTCGCGGCCGTCGGGGTCGGCTGCCTGGAGAACGCGGTCGCCGTCGAGGAGGACGTCGATCCGGTCGCCGGCGACCTCGAACCGCCAGGGCTGGGAGTTGTGCGGCGACGGCGCACGCACCGCCGCTTCGAGGGCGGAGCGGATCACGGACATGTGGTTCTCCCGGGACGGGCTGGAGTGCTTGCCCGCTCCACTGTTCCCGGACGCGGCCGCGCGGGGCAGAGCACAAGGGGCCCGACGGCGGGGACTTCGGTCCCTCAACGGCCGCGGCCGGGCCGAGCCGCGCTGCGGGCACCGGCCGGCACCGCCCGCGCGGTCCCGGCACCGCCCGGCACGTTCCCAACCGCCGCCCGCGCCGCGCCCGCACGTTGCGGGTTGGTGCCCGCGTGTTCGCGGGCCAATGCCCGCACCGTCCCAGCCGCCACCCGCACCCGGCCGGTGCCTGCGCGGTGCCGGGTGGCGGCTCGCGCGGCCTACGCGCTGACCGCCTCCTCGTCCGCGCCCACGATGTGGTCCACGAACCCGTAGGCGAGCGCCTCCTCGGCGTCGAACCAGCGGTCGCGGTCGGCGTCGGCCACGATGCGCTCCACCGGCTGGCCGGTCTGGCGCGCCGTGATCTCCGCGAGGCGGCGCTTCATGCGGCCGAAAACCTCCGCCTGGATCGCGATGTCGGTGGCCGCGCCGCCGATGCCCGCCGACGGCTGGTGCATCACCACGCGGGTGTTCGGTAGCAGATAGCGCTTTCCGGGCGTGCCCGAGGACAGCAGGAACTGGCCCATCGACGCCACGAAACCCAGGCCCCACGTGGAGACGTCGGGCTGGATCAAGCGCATCGTGTCGTAGATCGCCATGCCCGCGGTCACCGACCCGCCCGGCGAGTTGATGTAGAAGGTGATGTCCTTGCGTGGATCCTCGGCCGCCAGCAGCAACAGCTGCGCGGTGATCCGGTTGGCGACCGCGTCGGTCACCTCCGAACCGAGGAACACGATGCGGTCGCGCAACAACTGCTCGAACACCGAATCGTCCAAAGAGGCCGACGCGTTGGCCGACGGAAGAATTCGCAGGGTCATGCCCCGAACGTAGGCGGTACAACCACTTCCGGACAGGCGTGTTCGCCCTGAGCGTGGCGAGTTCGCCACGAGCGATCAACCCGCGTCGATCAACCCGCGTCGATCAGCCCCTCGCGGATGGCGAACAACGCGGCCTGCGTCCGCGACGGCAACTGCAGCTTGGTCAGCACGTGGCTCACGTGCGTGCGCGCCGTCCGTTCGCTGATGGACAGCTTCGTCGCGATCTGCCGGTTGGACAGACCCTTCGCGACCAGCGCCAGGATCGTCCGCTCGCGGGCGGTGAGCGCCGCCAGCCCCATCGGCGGCGACACCAGCTGCCGCGTCAACCGGGCCGCCACGGCCGGGTCCAGGTGCACCTCGCCGCGCGCCGCGGACCGGATCGCGGCCGCGACCTCGTCCGGGTCGGCGTCCTTGAGCAGGTACCCGGCCGCCCCGGCCTGCAGCGCCACGTGCACCCGCTCGGTCTCGCCGAAGCTGGTCAGCACCACCACCCGCACGCCCGGGTACTTCGCCGCGATCGCCTTGAGCGCGGTGATGCCGTCCACCTTGGGCATCAGCACGTCCATCAGCACGACCTGCGGCAGCTCGCCCTGCGCGGCCAGCCGCGCGAGTTCCGCCAGCGCCCGTTCGCCGTCGGCGGCTTCGGCGACCACCTCGATGCCCTCGGCGCTTTCCAGGTAGGCCGCGATGCCGCGCCGCACCACGGCGTGGTCGTCGACCACCAGCACCCCGATCACGCCGGTCACCGCGGGCATGGCATCCGCACCCTGACCCGGCACCCGGCGGCGGTGTTGCCGATCTCCATCGTTCCCCTCCAGCGCTGGGCTCGTTCCCGCATGGACACCACGCCGAGCCCGCCCGCGGGCGGCCCGGTCAGCCCGATCCCGTCGTCGCAGATCTCGACCACCAGTTCCCCGCCCGCCCTGGACACGCTGACCACCGCGGTGGTCGCCTGGGCGTGCTTGACGACGTTGTGCAGGCCCTCCTGCACGATGCGGAACACGTCCTCGGCCTGCTCGGCGGGCAGTTCCGGCTGCTCGCCCGACCAGAACCGGATCTTCACGCCGGAGGACGCCTGCACCGACTCGGCCAGCGTCCGCACCGCCTCGCCGAGCCCGCGCCCGGCCAGTTCCAGCGGGTGCAGCTGCAGCACCAGGCCGCGCAGGTCGGCCAGGGCCTGCTGGGCCAGGTCGAGCAGTTCGTCGGCGATGTCGCGCACCTTGCCGTCGCCGGCGTGCGCGCGCAGCGCCTTGGCCTGCATGCGCATCGAGAACACCTGCTGCACCACCGAGTCGTGCAGCTCGCGCGCCAGCCGGGCCCGCTCCTCCAGCCGCGCCTCCTGGCGGGAGCGGGCCAGCAGGTCGGCCGAGTCGACGGCCATCGCGGCCTGGTCGGCCATGGCCTCCAGGAACTCCAGCATCTCCCCCGCCGGGTCCTCGCCCGGCGAGTAGAACGCGTTGAGCACGCCGACCGCGCGGCCGCGCACCACGAGCGGGACCGCGGCGAAGGTGTCCCAATCGGGAGCGCCCATGATCGCGTGCAGCGGGCCCCACGCGGGATCGGCCAGCACCGCGGCCTTGCGGTGCGGCACGACGATCCGCTTCTGGGCCTGGAACGCTTCGACGAACATCAGCCGGGCGCCCAGCTTGCGGCACTCCTCCAGGCGTTCGGTGAAGTCGTCGGCGTCGGTGAACCCGGCCTTGCCGACGACCCGCATGGTGCCGCCCTCGACGCGCAGGATCTGCACGGCCGCGATGTGCGTGGCCTGCACCACCTCCCGCGCCACGACGTCGAGCGTCACGCTGAGCGAGGCCGCGTCGGCCACGCTTGAGGCGGCGCGGGCGATCGCGGCGAGCCGGCGTTGCCCGTCCCCGGCCGTCCGCGCACCGTGGTGGCAGGCGCTCGTCAGTTCGGTCAAGCTGGACCCCTTCGTTCAGCGGCCCCCAGTCTCACCAGCGCAAGCGCCCGCACGCAAGTGATCCGCGACAGATGTCCTACTCCGGACGGGCGGGTCGATGCCGAGCCACCGGAACGCGTTGCGCCACAACAGGTCCGCTTCCTGCTCGGCGGGGAGCCCGAGCAGGCGGGCGGTGCGGCCGGCCGGTTCCTCGCGCGGCATGGCCGGGAAGTCGGAGCCGATCAGCAGCCGGTCGGCGCCGAGCAGGTCCACCAGGTAACGCAGGGCGCGGACGTCGAACACCATCGAGTCGTAGTAGAACCGGCGGGCGTACTCCAGCGGCGACGGGCCGTCGTCGGGCATGATCGCCCGCTCCCGCACCGGGGGCTCCTCGTTCCAGGTGCCGCTCCAGAAGTACTGGGCCCGGGTCACCATCAGCGGGAAGCCGCCCGCGGCGTGGCTGAAGGAGATCCGCAGGCCGGGGCACTTGGCCGCGGTGCCGCCGCTGATCAGCGAGGCCGCCGCGAGCGCGCCCTCGATGCCGACCACGTAGGTGCCCATGGCCGACGCCGGCAGGCGGCCCATCGGGGCGGGCATGGCGTGCACGAACACCGGCAGGTCCAGCCGCTCGGCCTCGGCGAAGAACGGCAGGAACCGTTCGTCGCCGATCGAGGCGCCGAGCACGTTGGACGCGATCTCCACGCCACGCAGCCCGGCCTCGGCGATCGCGGTCAGCTCGGCGGCCGCGGTGTCCGGGTCCTGCATCGGCACCATCCCGAACCCGGCGAACCGCGCGGGGTCGGTGGCGCACAGCTGCGCGGTGAACTCGTTGACGTGCCGGGCGAGCGCGAGCCCGTCGGCGAGGGGCAGGTCGTAGCGCAGCAGCGGCGGCATCGGGGTGAGCACCTCGAAGTCCACCCCGGACGCGGCCATCTCCTCGATCCTGCGCTCGGCATCGAAGAACGCGTCCCGGGCGCGGAACCGCAGCGACCCGAACAGCAGCTCACGGGCGGTGTCGCCGTCGACGGGCGTCATGCGCGGGAAGCACTCCGGGGCGTCGGCCGGGTAGTCGCGGGGCAGCAGGTGGGCGTGGGCGTCGGCGAGCATCGGGCTCCTCACGGGTGGACGGAGACGTGGACAGCGGACTCGCCGGGCACCTCACCGGCGAGGGTCTCCATCGCCAGCGCCGCCTGTTCGAGGCCGAAGGTGTGGGTGTGCAGCTTCGCCAGCGGGTACCGGCCGGATTCGATGATGGCGATGGCCTGCTTGTTGGCGGTGGCGTCCACCCCGAACGCGCCGACGACGGTGAGCGCGCGGTTGATGATCAGGTCGGTGGGCACCGGGATCTCGCGGCCGCCCTTGAGCCCGGCCAGCACGACCCGCCCGCCCTGCCGCGCGGCCTTGAACGCGTCGGTGACCGGGGCGGCGGCCATCGGGGTCAGTTCCAGGACGACGTCGGCCATCGCGCCGCCGGTGACGTCGCCGACGAACTCGACGGTGTCCACGGCGTCGTCGCCGTCCACGACGATGGCGTGGTCGGCGCCCAGTTCGAGGGCGAGGTCGAGCTTGTGCCGGTCGGACTCCAGCCCGGTGACGATGATCGTGCCCGCCCCGGCGTGCCGGGCGGCGATCACGCAGGACAGGCCGCGCTGCCCGGCGCCGAGCACCAGCACCGTGTCGCCGAGCCCGACCTGGCCGAGCCCGCACGCCCACCGCACCCCGGCGCCCAGCGGGTTGAACATGGCCGCGACCTCGACCGGCACCGACTTGTCGATTTTGTGCAGCACCGCGCCGGGTGAGAGGTAGAGGTGCTCGGCGAGCCCGCCCCACAGCGACGGCGCGACGTCGATGCCGGTGACGCCGTGGCCGCGGGTGCGGTTGGGGCAGAACTGGTACCGGCCGGTCAGGCAGTGGTGGCAGGACCGGCACGGGATGATGACCTCCAGCGCGACCCGGTCCCCCGGCCGCACGCCCCACCGCTTCGCGGCTTCGTCGCCGATCTCCTCGACGATACCCAGCGGTTCGTGGCCGGGGATCACCGGGCCGCCGGAGCCCATGCGCAGGTGTCCCTTGTAGGCCTCGACGTCGCTGCCGCAGATGCCGTTGGCCTCCACGCGCAGCAGTCCGGTGTCCGGTCCGATCTCCGGGCGCGGGAACTCCCGCATCTCGATGGTTCGCGGGCCGGTCTGCACGGCGGCGCGGACGGTTTCTCCCATGGCGAGGCGCCTTTCTGTTCAGCCGGCGAGCCGGGTCAGGCGGGACTTCATCTCGGAGCGCTCCAGCGATCCGGGCGGGACGAGGGTGACCGCGGCCCGCACCGAAAGCCGGGAGCGGATCAGGTGCTCCAGTTCGCCGCGCAGCTGGTCGCGGTCGCCGGGGTGCTCGCCCCATTCGGCCTCGACGCACAGCGGCGGTTCGACGCGCGGGCCCGGTCCGGGCAGCACGATCTGCACCGCGCCGGTGGTGCGCGGGTGCAGGGTCTGCACCAGGTCGCGCACGGCGGAGGGGAACACGTTGACGCCGAGCACGATCAGCATGTCGTCGGTGCGCCCGACGCAGCGGATCAGCGGGGCGCCGTCGGCCGCGAGGCCGGTGACGACGACCCGGTCGCGGGTGCGGAACCGGACCAGCGGGCAGCATTCGCGGTCGACGGAGGTGTAGACCAGCTCGCCGGTGGCGCCGGGCTCGGGGACGACGGGCTGACCGGTCTCCGGGTCGATCAGCTCGACGACGACGTGCCGCCCGCCGGTGAACCGCATCCCGCCGGTGCCCGGTTCCTCGCCGAACAGGACCGGCGCCATGTCGGCGTTGCCGAGCCCTTCGGTGACGGTCGCGCCCCATTCGGCTTCCACGTGCGCCCGGAACGCCGGCTCTCCCCCACCGGGTTCGCCGCCGACGAACACCTTCCGCACCCCGAACTCGCGGGGGTCGCGGCCGTGCGAGCGCAGGTACTCGGCGAGGTAGCGGGCGTAGGACGGGGTCGAGTGCAGCGCGGTGACGCCGAGGGTTTCCAGTGCCAGCAACGCTTTCTCCGACGCGCCGGTGCCGATCGGGATGACGGTGGAGCCGATGGATTCGAGCGCGTCGCGGATGGGCAGGCCGCCGACGAACAGGGTGAGCCCGGCGCCGTGCAGGACGACGTCGTCGGGGCGGGCGCCCATGGTGCGGAAGGCGCGGGCCACCATTTCGGTCCAGGACTGGGCGTCGCGGCGGGTGACGCCGACCCAGCTGGGTTTGCCGGTGGTGCCGGTGGAGGCGTGGACGCGGATCACGTCGGCCAGGCCGGTGCCGGCGTGGCGGCCCAGCGGCGGCGCGGCGGCCTGCGACTCGCGCAGCATGGCCTTGGTGGTGAAGGGCAGTTTCGGCAGGTCGGCGAGCGAGTCGACGGCGGCGGGCTCGACGCCGTGCCCGGTCCAGAGGTCGGCGTAGAACGGCGACCGCGCGGGCAGCTCCCGCAGCTGTCCGCGCAGCGCTGCGGTGACGGCCTCGCGGTCCGCCGGCGCGACGAAATCGGGTGTGACCACAGGAGGACCTTTCTTGTGAAGCGGCGGAGCCGCTTGCGGTGGGCCGTCAGCCGGCACCGCCGCGGGTTCTGGGCGGCCCAGCCGCGCGGAGCGCGTCCGTTGAGGGTGGTGGTGGGCCGGCGGGTGGGAATTCATGAGGAGGCGATCCCACAGCGAGGGGCCGTCTCAGGTTCCGCCACCCGCACCGCCACGCAGGCCGCGTCCTACTGGCATCGCGGTGAGCGCGGGCCGCGTGAGGTGGGGAAGGACCTCGGCGCCGAGGAGGGCGATGTGCTCGAGGTCGTGGATGTCGTAGATGTGCAGGTACACGGTGTCCGCGCCGGCGTCGGCCAGGTCGCCGATCCGGTCGACGACCTGGGCCGGGGTGCCGACGGCGGCGTGCTCGCGGATGAAGTCGGAGCCGATGATTTCGCCGCGGCGGGCGGCTTGGGCGGGGGTGGCGCCGCAGGCGACGGGCAGCACCGCGGACAGCCGCGGCTCGGCGGGGTCGCGGTCGATCGCCTCGCAGGCCCGGTGGAAGGTCGCGTAGCGTTCGCGCAGGTCGCCGCCGAGGGCGCCGTTGAACTCAGTGGCGTAGCGCGCCGCGATCGCCGGGGTGCGTTTCGGGCCGCTGCCGCCGACGATGACCGGCGGGTGCGGGTCCTGGACCGGGCGGGGCGGGGTCCGGTTGTCGTCGATGCGGTAGTGCTTGCCCTCGAAGGAAAACGGGCTCTCGCGCCACAGGCCGGTGATGATCGCCAGCTGTTCCTCCAGCCGGTCGAACCGCTCACCGGTGCCGGGGAACGGGATGCCGAACGCGGCGTGCTCGCGTTCGTACCAGCCGGTGCCCAGTCCGAGCTCGGCGCGGCCGCCGCTCATCTCGTCGAGGCTGGCGACGATGGTGGCGAGGATGCCGGGCTGGCGGAACGTGGCCGCGCCGACCAGCGCGCCGAGCCGCACCCGGCTGGTGTCGCGCGCGAGGCCGCCGAGGGTGGTCCAGCAGTCGGTGGGCCGGTAGGTGGTGTCGGCGGGGTCGACGCCGAGCAGGTGGTCGGAGCGGAAGAACGCGTCGAAACCGGCGTCCTCGGTGGCTCGGGCCAAGGCGAGGATGTCGTCGTAGCGGGCGCCGTGGCGGGGCTCCATGAGCACCCGCAGCCGCAGGTCAGAGCGTGCCACGCAGCGACACCGCCTTCACCTGGGTGTAGTCGAGCACGGCGTCGGCGCCCATGGTGCGGCCGAAGCCGCTGCGCTTGTAGCCGCCGAACGGCGCGCCGGTGACCCCGGCGCCGAGCGCCGCGTTGACCGCGACCTGCCCGGCCTGCAGTCCCTTCGACATCCGCACCGCGCGCCCGAGGTCCCGCGTCCATACCGAGGCGACGAGGCCGTATTCGGTGCCGTTGGCCACGTCGAGCGCGTCCTCTTCGGACTCGACGGGGATGACCGACAGCACCGGGCCGAAGATCTCCTCCTGGGCGATGCGCATGTCCGGGGCGACGTGGTCGAACAGCGTCGGCTGGACGAAGAAGCCGCGGTCGAACCCGTCCGGCACGCCGCCGCCGAGGACCAGTTCCGCGCCCTCCTCGCGGCCGAGGCGCACGTAGTCCAGGACCCGGGCGTGCTGCTTGGCGTTGATGAGGGGGCCCATCTGGACCGGCTCGTGCCACGGCCCGACGCGCACCTTCGCCAGCTGCTCGGCCAGCCGCTGCACGACCTCGGCGTGCACGGACCGCTCGACGACGACGCGGGACCCGGCGGCGCAGATCTGCCCGGTGTTGAGCGTGATGCCCGTGGTGATCGCGGGGATCGCGGCGTCCAGGTCGGCGTCGGCGAAGATCACCTGCGGCGACTTGCCGCCCAGTTCCAGGTGCAGCGGCACGAGGTTGCGTGCGCAGGCGGCCATCACGAGCGAGCCGGTTTCCGGGGAGCCGGTGAAGCTCATCCGCCGGATGCCCGGGTGCACCGGCAGCGCCGCGCCCGCTTCGCCGCCGTAGCCGGTGACGACGTTGACCACGCCGGGCGGGATGCCCGCGTCGAGCGCGAGCCGGGCCAGCGCGAGCGGGGTGAGCGGCGCGTCCTCGGCGGGTTTGACGACGATGGTGTTGCCCGCGGCGATGGCGGCGCCGACGTCGTTGACGAACATCGGGCCGGGCGCGTTCCACGGGATGATGCTGCCGACCACGCCGTAGGGTTCGCGCAGCGTCAGGCCGAGCACGCCGGGGCCGGCGGGCAGCGACACGCCCTGCACCTTGTCGGCCTGCCCGGCGATGAAGGTGAGGATCCGCGCCAGCGGCGGCGGTCCCCAGTGCGGGCGGCCGACCTCGCGCGATTCGAGCTGGTCGATCTCGGTCTCGTGCTGCTCGATCAGCTGCACCCACCGCAGGATCAGCTTGCCGCGCTCGGTGGCGGGGGTGTCGCGCCAGGCCGGGAAGGCGGCCTGCGCGGCGGTGACCGCGGCGTCGATATCGGCGGCGCCGCCGCGGGGCACCCGGGCGAGGACGCCGCCGGTGGCCGGGTCGAGCACGTCGATGCTGTCCCCGCCGGCCGCGGGGACCCAGTCGCCGCCGACGAGGTGGGTGTTCTCCGTGACCAGGGCCCCGGGGCCCGGCAGAACAGTCGTCATAACCGCTCTCCTCGCTGTTGGTGAACCCGACTCTGCCGGGCCCGCGGCGAGCGGAGCGAGGCGTCTTTCGCGACGCGGAAAGGGTTCGCCGGGTGCCCCCGCCGATGCGGACGGGAGCACCCGGCGGGAGGTCAGAGCTTGCTGCTGGTCTTGGCGAGGACGCCGGCGAGCAGGTCGTAGTCGACGTCCTGCCAGATCCGGTACTCGTCGAGCAGGCCTGCCGCCGCGAGGGTCTCGGTCAGGCGGCCGGTGTTTGTCTCCTTATCGGCCGGACTGGCGGGGGTTCCGCCAGGTGGCGCTGTCGACGAAGTGGTTGTCGTAGCGCTCTTGTGCGCCGAGGACGGTTTCCGGTCCGGCGGCGCCGTTGCGGACCTGGTCGAGGAGCCGGAAGTACCCGAACCGCTCCACGCCGGGGGTGAACACGATCAGCAGGTCCGCTGGGGCGGGTGGGGCTCCTCCTCGCGCCGGCGCAGGAGAAGGTGTTCACGACGTTCGGGCTGCAGCGGGGCGAGTTCGACGTCCTCGCGGCGCTGCGCAGGTCGGGCGATCCGTACACGCTCACGCCGTCCCAGCTCTCCGCGACGCTGATGCTGACCCGGGCCGGCATGACGAGCCGGCTGGACCGGCTGGAGGCGGCGGGGTTCGTCGAGCGCACGCTCGACCCCGGGGACCGGCGCAGCTTCCGCGTCCGGCTGACCGACAAGGGCTTCGCCACGGTGGACGAGGCGATGACTGCGCACACCGCCAACGTGACCCGGCTGCTGTCCGCGCTCGACGGGAAGCGACTCGGCGCGCTCGACGACCTGCTGCGGATCCTGCTGCGCGCCCTGGACGGTTAGAGCCAGGTCGATGCGACATCCGTCGCGGGCCGCGCGCGGCAAGGGGCCGACGACGTGCGCCCGCCGTGCTCCTTTACTGGAGGCACCCGTTTCCTCCAGAGTCGAAGGTGGGTGGCTGCCGCATGGCCGGTTCGACACCCAGCAGGGCCTCGATCCTGCTGGCCAGCTGCGTCGGGACGTCGATCGAATGGTACGACTACTACGTCTTCGGCAGCGCCTCGGCGCTGGTGTTCGGATCGTTGTTCTTCCCGTCGTTCTCCCCGGTGGCCGGCACGCTCGCGGCGTTCGGCACGTTCGCGGTCGGCTTCATCGCGCGCCCGCTCGGCGGCGCGGTGATCGGGCACTTCGGCGACCGCATCGGCCGCAAGTCGATGCTCGTGCTGACGCTGATGCTCGCCGGGCTGGCCACGTTCCTGATCGGTCTGCTGCCGACGTACGCGGCGATCGGGGTGGCCGCGCCGATCCTGCTGGTGTTCCTGCGGCTGGTGCAGGGGTTCGGCGTCGGCGGCGAGTGGGGCGGCGCGGTGCTGGTCGCCACCGAGCACGCCAGCCCGCGGCAGCGCGCAGTGTACGGCAGCTTCGCGCAGTTCGGCGTACCGATCGGCGTGCTGACCTCGAACCTGGTGTTCCTGCTGGTCGTGGAGACCACCGGCGACGGGTTCGCCACCTGGGGCTGGCGGATCCCGTTCCTGGTCAGCGTCGCGCTGCTGGTGGTCGGGATGCTGGTGCGGCGCACGCTGACCGAGAGCCCGGAGTTCCAGCGGGTGCGCGAGAAGCGGCAGGTCAGCCGGGTGCCCGCGGCGACGCTGCTGCGGGAACGGCCGGGCACACTGCTGCTGGCGAGCCTGGCCGCGATCGCGCCGCCCGCGGTGGGTTACACGGTGATGGTCTACATGCTCAGCTACGGCACGCAGGCCGCCGGGTTCGGGCGCAGCACGCTGCTCACGCTGATCCTGGCCTCGACGGTGCTGTGGATCGCGGGGATCTACGTGGCGGCGCGGTGCGCGGACCGGTGGGGCAGCAAGCCGGTGTACGCGATCGGCGCGGGTTTCGCGGTGGTGTGGGCGTGGCCGCTGTTCCTGCTCGTGGACACCGGGAGCGTGGGCGCGGCGCTGCTGGCGTTCATGGTCGCCGGGATCGTGCAGGCGATCATGGCCGGGGCGCAGGGCGCGCTGTTCACCGAGATCTTCCCGGCGCGGATGCGGTTCAGCGGCGCGTCGATCGCCTACCAGATGGGCGGTCTGGTGGGTGGCGCGGTGACGCCGCTGGCCGCGACCGGGTTGTACGGCGCCTACCACTCGTCGACGCCCATCGCCGTCTACTTGGGACTGTTGTGCGCGGTGAGCCTGGTGGCGGTGCTGGTGCTGCCCGCGCCGTCGCGGGCCGCGGTGCCCGAGGCCGTCGGGAGCGTGCGATGACGACCGCGGCGGGCCGGGTGCTGGCGGTGCTATCGGCGTTCGGACCGCGGCACCGGTCGCTGACCTTGAGCGACATCGCACGGCGGGCCGGGCTGACGTTGCCGACGGCGCACCGGCTGGCGGGCGAGCTGGTGTCGTGGGGTGGCCTGGAGCGGGACCCGGCGGGCCGGTACTCCGTGGGGTTGCGGTTGCTGGAGCTGGCGGCGCTGGCGCCGCGCGGGTTGCAGTTGCGGGAGGCGGCGTTCCCGTTCCTGGACGATCTGCACTCGCTGACGCGCGGGAACGTGCACCTGGCCGTGCGGGACGGCCGCGAGGTCGTCTACGTGGAGACCCTGCGGGCCAGGGCGGCCGCGACGAACAGCCGGGTGGGCGACCGCTGGCCGATGCACGCGACCGGCACCGGGCTGGTGCTGCTGGCGCACGCGGAGCCCGCGTTCCAGGCCGAGGTGCTGCGCTCGCCGCTGGAGCGGTTCACCCGCTACACGATCACGGACCCCGGCGAGCTGCGGCGGCAGCTGGCGTTCATCCGACAGTCCGGGGTCGCGGTCGCGAGGGGCACGATCACGCCGGACGACCTGGTGGTGGCCGCCCCCGTGCGGGACCCGTCAGGCCGGGTCGCGGCGGCGATCAGCGTGGTGGTGCAGGTGGCCGGCGCCCGGCCGCGCGAGCTGGCACGCCTGCTGACGGCCACGTCGCGGTCGTTGTCGCAACGGCTGGCGCGAGGCTCGGCGCGGGTGGTAGAACCCGCTGGGGGACGGCCGGCGGGGTGGGCTGCAGCAGTCGCGTGCGCTGCCGACCGCTGACCGAGCCCATAGCTTGGGCGGCGCCGACCGCCGACCGCCTGCCACGGTCAAGTGCGGCCGGGTCGTAGCCGGCCGATGGAGACTCGGCATCATGAACGGCGATGACCGAGAGCAGGCGATCCGCGTCGCTCTCGACGTTGGAAGGTCACCACCTCACTACCACCTCGGTCCCGCCCAGGTTCCACGGCCGTGCGGCCCGCTGCCGCGCCGCCATCGTGGGCTCGTGATCACGGTGCGCTCCACAGGCGCTCATGTCACCCGGCCGAGTCGAGGGGCGGCAGGGCGCGGCCCGAGAACAGTGTCCAGCACGGCGCTAGCCATGCTGTCACGGTCAGCCCACCGGAACCGGGACGTTCACCGGGCTGACCAGGCTCCCGGACGGGGGTCGGGGCTTGGCAACCTCGGCCGGGAGACCACCGCGCGCCGAGAAGGGATCCCGAGTGTCCGAGACCATCGCCGGTTTTGGTTACGAGCTGGGAATTCTGAAGCGGATCCGCCGCTCGGGCTGGTGGCACGCGTCGCTCAGTTGGCCGGGCTCCTGGCCGCCGAGGAAGGCATCGGCGCGCGCGGCCTACCTCGCCATCTGGCACGACTCCCAGGAAACCCGCACCGGGGACCTGCCCCACACCGCCCAGCCCGGTGCCCGCGACGCGGACAAGCTGGAAATGCTGCTCCAGGCTGTGGAGTACCGGGAGACCGGCGTCCAACGGGTCCGGGGCTGGATCGAGAGCGCCCCGGCAGGCCTGACGACCGCGACTGCCCGGCGAGTCACCGAAGCGGGCATCTCCCTGTCCCCGCTCGCTTGGCGCGAGCGGTGAACTCAAGCCGGACTGAAGAATGGGCGGCGAACAACCGGAGCCGGGCGTCCGAGCAACAGCGATCGGCGCTGCTCTGTGTACCGGACCAAGAATGACGAAAAAGAGAGGCGGAGGTTGTAGCCGAAGTGGCGATACCCCGGAGCGAAGAAGCCGATGCCCCAGGCATCCGGCTCTCCGATCGGGACCCAGCAGCACGTCCAGCCATCGACCGTTTCACCCCAGGCGACCACCCCCGCTTCCGCGGGATGGACAGGTGGAAGCACGTCACGCGCGACAGCGCCGCGCACCCCTTGGCTGGTACGCCTCAGCAGGTCGAAAAGGTCAAGAGCGGGCGAATGAGGTACGGCTATACGCACATCGAGGAACGAGCCGGCTCCATGGTCCCGGACGAACAGCCGGTAGTCTTCCGGGAGACGCAACCCCAGTTCGTCGTGAACGGCTGCCCAGTCAACCGGGTCCGGCTCCTCTCTTCCTGAGCCCAGGAGCCGCTGCAACGCCGGGTAGTCACCCTTCACCCGCGGCGCCGTCCCCCAAGAATTCGGTCCCGCATTCCAGTAACCCCTGCCGCCTGGCAAACCACTCGAATTTCCCTGGGCAATTCGCAGCACGGGCGCACCGGGCGCGATTTTCATCCCCAGCGGCGAACCGTTGATCTCACCCGCGACCAGCTTGGACAGAAACTCACAGGCCGTACCCGAGGATCTCCCCCAGCGCTCGAACTGAGGAGAACACACCACGGTCGGCCATCGCTCACAATCGCCTTCGGTGAGCCAGAACAGCAACCCGTGCTGTCTCGTGCGCCCCCACGGAAGCAGACCGCCGGGCTCCGGATAAATGGGGAACGGGAAGCGCCGAGGCTCCCGCGCCCTCCACTCGCGCATCGTTTCGAGCCGCTGGAGGTAGTAGCCCGGGTACTCGTCTCGGGGAGATCTGTGATCGCCGGGACGAATGACGTGCACCGAACCCTGGAACAAACCCACCGGAAAGAGATCGGCGATTTTCTTGTAATCCGATGGCAACCGGACGCCCAATGACGCCTCGACTGCGTCCCAGTCATAGCCCTGAGACTCGGAGGTCTCGACCCTGACCGTCCGAGCCAACGCGCCTACACAGTCCGTCAACGTCCTTCCCTTGCTTCTCCCGAGCGGTCGGAGTGGCCGGAACAGGTCAACGGCCACTCCGGCACGACCGCCGCTGCGGAGACTGCTTACCACGTCCAGGCGACGGGGGCGGGAGCGGCCGGCGGACCCCCCGAGGGCCCGCCGGCCGAGTCGCCTCAGACGAGCGACGCTGTGAGGCCGCCGTCGAGGACGTAGTGGCTTCCGGTGATCCACGTGGCCCGGTCGGAGGCGAGGAACGCGGCCACCTCCGCGATGTCCTCGGGGGTGCCGAGCCTGCCCTGCTTCATCGCCACCAGGTCGCCGAAGGGGATCTGCGTCGCCGCCTCGAAGTCCGGCACCAGGCGCTCCACCATCGCGGTGTCGGCGAAGCCCGGGCAGACCGCGTTGACCCGCACGCCCGCAGGCCGCATCTCCACCGCCGCGACCCGGGTCAGCTGGATCAGCGCCGCCTTGGTCGCACAGTAGGAGCCGAGCAGCGGGCTGCCGCCGATGCCGGCGATCGAGGCGATGTTGACGACGTTCCCCTTCGACGCCACCAGGTGCGGCGTCGCCGCCTTCATCGCGACGAACGGGCCACGCACGTTGACCGCATAGATCCGGTCGAAACTCTCCGTCGACTGCTGCAGCAGCGGCGAGGAGATCTCGATGCCGGCGTTGTTCACCAGGACGTCGAGGCCACCGAGCAGGTCGGCCGCCTGCTGCACCGCGGCCTGGACCTGGGCTTCGTCGGTGACGTCGCAGTTCGCCACGCCCGCGGCGCCGATCTCGTCGGCGGCCCGCTTGGCCGCGTCGGCGTCAATGTCGCTGACCACGACACGCGCGCCGCGGTCGGTGAACAGCTTCGCGATCGCCTTGCCGATCCCGGCACCGGATCCGGTGACGAAGACCCGCTTACCGTCCAGTTCGGACATCTGTGTTCCTCTCACTTCGTTGTGGGATGGGATCTCGGTCGTGCGCGGTCGCTACATGGCCTCGACCTTCGGCATGATCTCCTCCTTGAGGCGCTTGAGGTCGTCCAGCGTCTTCGCGACCGGCACGTCGGCGAACGGCGGCCACAGCATCGGCATCGTCAGGCCGGCCTCCCGGTAGCGCTTGAGCATGTCGGTGATCTGCGTGGCGGAGCCCGCCAGGAGGTTGGTGCCCTTGCCCATCGGGGTCTGGTCCATGTCCTGGTCGGTGATGACGAACCAGATCATGCTGCTGATCTCGAGGTCGTCGATCGAGCGGGCGGTGTCGAGTTCGTCCAGCTCGCGCTGGATCTCGCCGCGCCACCGCTGGATGTCCTCGGGCGAGTCCTGGATGCCGATCCAGCCGGCGAGGCCGTACGTGGCGACCCGGTTCGCCGCGCGCTTGGGGTCCTTCAGGCCGCTGAAGAAGATCGGCGGGTGCGGCTGCTGCAGCGGCTTGGCCCCGAACCCGCACGGCTCGAAGTCGGCGAACTCGCCGTGGTACTCGAAGACCTCGTTGTTCCAGATGCCCTGGATCACCTCGATCGTTTCGCGCACGTGCTTGTTGCGCTTGGGGAAGATGTGCGAGGCGCTGGACGCGGCGAACTCCTCGGGCATCCAGCCCGCGCCGAGCGCGACGTTGAGCCTGCCGCCCGAGAGGTGGTCGATGGTGCCGAGTTCCGCGGCGAGCACACCCGGCGCGCGGTAGGGCGTGTCGATGACGCTCATGCCGATGCGAACCTTGGACGTCTTCGCGGCGAGCCACGGGATCAGCGGCATGCCCTGGAACCACTGGCCCCGCGAGGACACCGGCAGGCCCTTGGGGAAGCCTTCGATCATGCCGAAGGCGTACTGCAGCTCCTGCCGGTCCGACGACTCGGGCACGACGATCCGGTCCAGCGTCCAGACGGAGTCGAAGTCGAGGTCCTCGGCGAGGGCGGTGAGGTCCTCGAGTTCTCCGACGGTCACCTTTTCGCGGAAGTTGGGCAGGTACAGGGCGAGCTTCACGGTGCGGCCTCCTTGCGGCGACGTGAACGGGTGGCGCCTCAGCGGGTGCTGAGCCGGGAACGGATCTCGGTCTTGAGGACCTTGCCGACGGTTGAGCGGGGCAGATCGGGCCAGATCTCGATCTGCTTGGGCGCCTTGACGCCGCCGATGCGCGCTTTGACGAACGCGGTCAGGTCGTCGAGGTCGATCCCGGCGCCGGGCTGGAGCTGGACCACCGCGGTGACCCGTTCGCCCCACTTCTCGTCGGGCAGGCCGACCACGGCGCAGTCGCGCACGGCGTCGTGAGCCATCAGTGCCTGCTCGACCTCGGCGGAGTAGACGTTGAAGCCGCCGGTGATGACCATGTCCTTGGCGCGGTCGACGATGTGCAGGTAGCCGTCCGCGTCGAGGTACCCGATGTCGCCGGTGTGGTGCCAGCCGTGCGCGGAGACCTCCGCGGTCGCGTCCGGGTTGCGGTAGTAGCCGGCCATCACCAGGGAGCCGCGCACGCAGATCTCGCCCCGCTCGCCGCGCGGCACGGGTTTGCCGTGCTGGTCGAGGATGGCGACGGTGACCAGCGGAGACGGCTTGCCGGCGGAGGACAGCCGGGCGGTGTTGATCGTGCCGTCGGCGTTGCGGTGCTCGGCAGGCGACATCGTCGAGATCATCATCGGGGCCTCGGACTGGCCGAACAGCTGCGCCATCGGCCCGATGCGGTCGAGGGCCTCGGCGAGCCGGGCCGCGGACATCGGCGCCGCGCCGTACCAGAAGCACTGCAGCGACGACAGGTCCGTCCCGTCGAGCGCCGGGTGGCCGAGGACCATGTAGATCACCGTGGGGGGCAGGAACGTGTGGGTGACGCGATGCCGCTCGATGAGTTCGAGGAACCGGCCGACGTCGGGCTTGGCCATGATCACGACCTCGCCGCCGAGCGCCAGCACCGGGAAGCACAGGACGCCGGCCGCGTGGGTCAGCGGCGCCAGCGCCAGGTACACCGGGCGGCCGTGGAACGGGTAGCTCATCAGCGTGATCGCCGACATCGCCTCCAGGTTGCGGTCGGTGAGCATCACGCCTTTGGGGCGGCCCGTGGTGCCGCCGGTGCCGACCAGCGCCACGACGTCGCCGGGCGGCGCCGCCTCGGCTGACGGGTCGTCGCGGGCGGCGTCGAGCCAGCCGTCGAAGCCCGCGGCGAGGTCGTCGCCGTCGCCCAGCCGGACGAGCGTGGTCAGCTTCGGCAGGTTGGGCGCGATCGCGGCGACCAGGTCGTCGAACGCCGGCTGGTAGATCAGCGCCGAGCAGTCGAACAGGTCGAGCAGTTCCGCGTTCTCCGCCGCCGCGTTGCGCGGGTTGATCGGGCACCACACCGCGCCGGCCCGCGCGATGCCGAACACGCAGGCGAAGGCAGTCGGATCGTTGGCCGAGAGGATGCCGACCTTGTCCCCTGGCGCGACGCCCGAGCGGCGTAGCGCCCTGGCGACGGCGTGTGACAGGCCGGCGACCTCGCCGTAGGTCAGGGACTTCCCGTCGAGCGTCAGGCAGGGTGCGTCCGGGTCGAGGGAAGCGCCTTTGTCCAGGTAGAAGGTCAGGGACACCGTTGTCTCCGTCGGTCGCCGGGCGCGGGAAGGTCCGGATCGGAAGTGCGGCCGCCCGCGTCGGCGGCCTGACAGGACTGTTTCTCATCCTTGGACAGTTGTCAAGATTTTCTTGGACGCTTGGTTAAGAAAACGCTCAATGGGTATCGTCTTGGGCGTGACCAGCTCAGCAGCCGCGCGGCGGCGACCCCGTGCCGACAAGTTCGAGGACCGCAGGCGGGAACTCGCGGATGCGGCGCTGGCGACACTGGCCGACTTCGGGTACGCCCGGACGAGCCTGCGCACGATCGCCGACAACACCGAGTTCTCGCACGGGCTGCTGCACTACTACTTCGCGGACAAGATCGAGCTGATCACCTACTGCGTGCGCCGCTACAAGACGGCGTGCGTGCAGCGCTACGAGAACCTCCTGGCCGAGGCGTCCACCCTCGACGGCCTCGCCGCCGCCTGCGGGGACGGGCTGGCGGCCACGCTCGCCGAGGCGCCGCTGATGCACCGGCTCTGGTACGACCTGCGCACGCAGTCGATGTTCGAGGAGGCGTTCCGGGACGACGTCGCGGAGATCGACGGCAGCCTGCAGAACATGATCTGGCGGGTCGTCTGCGCGTACGCCGACCTGGGCGGCATGGAGCCGGCCTGCTCCCCCTCGCAGGCCTACGCCCTGTTCGACGGGCTGTTCCAGCAGGCGCTGCTGCGTCACCTGGCCGGTTCGGAGACCGCGCTGGACGACCTCCGCGCGGGGGCGCGCGACCTGCTGCCGCGCCTGTTCGCCTGACGGCGCCGCGCTGCGTAGGGGCGGCCGGAGCCGGGTGAGTTCTGGAGCCGGGTGCGGGCCCGACCGCGTGTGTCACTCGACCCAGCCCTTGTGGAGCGGGTGATGTTGGTGGAGTGCGGATGCGCCCGCGCGATCGTGGAATCGACCGAGGTCGCCCGGCCGATCCGC
Source organism: Amycolatopsis sp. 3B14 (assembly GCF_050958625.1). NCBI lineage: Bacteria > Bacillati > Actinomycetota > Actinomycetes > Pseudonocardiales > Pseudonocardiaceae > Amycolatopsis > Amycolatopsis sp. 3B14. The sequence continues at coordinate 62,289 of NZ_JBHZEN010000065.1, read as the reverse complement.
CCGACCGCGTCCGCGGTGGCGAGCAGGCCCTGCAGCACGGTGTCCCACGTGCCGCCGACCGCGAGACCACCGGCAGCGTCCCGAGAACCAGCCCCGATCTTCGTCGGACACGCAGCCGGTCACGGGGCGGACACGGGGCCGGCCGGTTCGGCACTCTGGCTCGCAGCCCGCGGGTCGGCGCGCCGGGCACGGGGCACGAGCGTCACGAGCACCGCTCCGAGAAGCGCCGGGGCGGCGAAGGCGTAGAACAGCGAGGCGGTGGGCAGCTCGGCGGAGAGCAGCATCCCGCCGTAGAGCGGGCCGAGGATTCCCCCGAGCCGGCCCACCGACAGCGCGACGCCGATCGCGGTCGCGCGCACGTGGACCGGGTACCGGCCGGCGATCAGCACGTTGATCAGGATCTGGGTGCCCACCGTGCCGACCCCGGCCAGCACGACCGCGACGTAGCGGAACACGAGCGGCATCGGCTGGCTGAGCACCGAAATGCCGACGACCGCGAGCAGGAACGAACCCGCGGTGGCGCGCTGGGAGCCGACGCGGTCGGCGAGACGCCCCACGAGCAACGGTCCGGCCGCGGTGCCGACGTTGAGCACGACGAGGAACGTCAGCGCGGACCCCAACTCGTGGCCCGCGGACCGCATCAGCTGCGGGAGCCAGGTGTACAGCCCGAACAACACCAGCAGCGACGCGAACGTGGTCAGGCAGAACAGCACGGTGGTCACCGCGTACCGGCGCGAGAAGAGCACCGCGAGCCGCCCGGTCCCCGCTCCGGCGGCGGCAGCCTCGACCGGCCCGGCGGGCCCTGGATCGAGGCGCAGGCGCGCGGCCCAGCGGCGAAGCTCGTCGCCGCGTCCCGTGGCGCGCAGGTAGACCAGCGACTCGGGCAGGTAGCGCACGGCCAGGGGGAGAACGACGAGCGCGCCCAGCCCGCCGATCAGGAACTCGGCGCGGAACCCGGCCGCGGGAACCACGACGGCGGCGACGACCGCGGCCAGGGCGCCCCCGGTGCCGACGCCGGCGAAGGCCAGTGCGGTGTCGAGGTTGCGACGCCGGGACGGGGAGTATTCGTAGACCAGGGCGGCGATGGACGGCAGCACACCGCCGACGCCCAGTCCCACCAGGATCCTGCCGAGCGCGAACACGGGGACACCGGGAGCGAGGGCGCACACCAGCATCGCCGCGGAGAACACGGTCACGCTCGCGAGGATGAGCCTGCGGCGGCCGACGATGTCGGTCAGCAGGCCCGCGGCGACGGCGCCGGCGAGCATGCCGACCGGGGTGAGGGTGCCGAGCACACCGGCCTGCGCCACGGTGATCTGCCACGAGCGGTCGGCGAGCAGGAACGGGAGAGCCGCGCCGTAGGCCACGACGTCATAGCCTTCGAGGGTCATGCACGCGAGGCAGAGCAGCAGCACGCTGCGCGGTGTCCGGGCGGGTTCCGCAGGTGACGGGGACACGGGCGAGGACATGGCGACGCCACCTTTCGGTCAGTCCAAAGAGGAGTGTGCAGTCAGGGCCGGGCGAGTTCGAACCGCTCGCCCAGCCAGCCCGCGATCTCCGCGGCGGCCAGCTCGTTGCCCGTGGGTTCACCCTCGGCGATGGGGCCGCCGAAGTGCAGGCCACGCACCACAGCGGTGCTGAGGTCCGTCGCGCCGAGCGCTCCGATCATCCGGCGCGAATCGGCCGGGAACGCGGCCTGGTCGCCGGTGAGCTCGATGAACAGGGTCGGGGCGGTCACCCCGGGCGCGCAACGGACGAAGTCGGCGTTGGAGCTGATCCCGGACCACGTCGACAGCCACGCTTCCGGGGTCGTGAGCCTGCCGAACCCGGCCTGGCCGTAGTTGATGAGATCGGGACGCTTGCCGAACAGCGAGCCGTACGGGCGTTCGCTGGGATCGAGCGACAGGTCGACGGTGCGCGGGTCGGCGTCGGTTCGGTAGACGGTGATGATCCGGGGCGCCAGCGAGCGGCGGCGGTCCTCGGCGCGGCCACCGGCCTTGAACGCGGCGCGCGCCTCGGCCGCGCGGGCGAGGTGGTGGCGGGCGACCGCGTCGATGCGTGCGACGCGGTCGCGCTGGGCCGCCCGGTACCGCTGCAGGAACTCCGCCTCGTAGGCGGAACTGGCCGGTGGCTCGGCGAATCCGTTGGCGGGGTCGAAGGGATCGAGTTCGGGCACGACGGACAGCGGGTCGGACTCGTCGGCGACCGACGGGTCGATGCAGGCCAGCAGGAGCCTGCCCTGCCCGGGGTGCGGGGCGAGGAAGACGGCGCCGTCGGCGAGCGGCATGGTCGCGTCGGCGAGCCGGGTGGGGCGACCGCCGGGGGTGGTGGCGATGCGCGCGCCTGGTGCGAGCGCGGCCTGTTCGAGGTAGAAGGCGTAGAGCGTGCCGCCGCCGGAGTGTCCCAGTAGGACGATCGAGTCGAAGTCCCGCTCCCGCAGGAAGACCAGACCCGCGGCGACGTCCAGCAGCGCCTGCTCGTGCACCAGGGTCAGGTCGTTGTTGACCGAGCGGGTGTGCTGGGTCCACACCGCGGCCCCGGCGTGCAGCAGCAACGGGACGAGCGGGTGGTGAGTGACGTCCTGGCGTGGGTGCATGAGGCACACCACGGTGCGCGCGCCGGGCACGGTGGTCAGCACGCCGCGCACGGTGGCGCCGTCGGCGGTGGTCAGCTCGTGCACGGTGGTGACGGCCGAGGCCGGCCGCTCCCCCGCGGCCAGGTACCGGCCGGCGCCGAGCCGGGAAGCGCTTTCCGTCACGCCGGCTCCACCCGCAGCGCGTCCTTGTCGTGCTGGGTGATGCGGCTGTCGCGGGCGACCCCGCCGACGGCGGAGTACCAGACCGCGTGGCGGCAGCCGGTGGCCCGGCGGTCGATCACGATCGCGCCCGCCGCGCTGATCTCGAAGTAGGGCCCGATCCGGCCGACGGTCACCGCCGGGTCCTCCGCGGCGACCTTCGCGACCGGCGTGTTCTCCGGGACGTCGAGGATGTAGAGCGTCGTCATCGGCCGCTCTCCTGCGCGAGTTCCCAGTCCGCGGCCCGCTCGACGATGAGTTCCGCCTTGCGCGCCAGCAGCTTGCCGAAGGTCGGCTCGGGCTCGCTCACCACGTCGATCAACGCGTCGATGGTGAGGTTCGCGTCCAGGTCCTCCTGCGGCGTCACCGGCCGCATCGCGCGGGTGATCTCGAACATGTAGCCGTTCGGGTCGTGGGTGTAGATCGACTCGATCGTCTCGTGCTGGATCTGCATTTCCACCGGCCAGTCGCTGGCGTCGAGGCGCCGCCGGTACTCCAGCAGGTCCTCCTCGTCCTCGACGTGGATCGCCAGGTGGCGGGACCGGACGAAGAACTCCGGCACGTCGGCGCCGAACCGGGCGTAGACGTCACCCTTCGCGCCCGGCTCGCCGCCGATCTCGCGGCCGGCGCCGAAGTAGTAGAAGAACGCGATCCGGTCGTCGTTGCCGATGTCGAAGAAGAAGTGGATGAAGTCCGGGTGGTCCTCGGGGCCCCAGCCCGCCGCGCAGATGGAATGCACGACCGGGAAGCCCAGGACGTCCCGGTAGAACCGCACCGTCGCGGCCGGGTCGAACGTCGGGAACGCGACGTGGTCGACCCCCTGCACGCGGTGGTCCAAGTCCGTCATAACCGGCCTCCTGCCTGATGGGAATGCGCCTTGCCGCACCGACGTTACGCCTCCGTTGACGAATGCGTCAACAGTTTGACTTAAGCGAAGAAGCCGGGGCCCTATGTGGTTGTCAAGCCGCAGCGGGCGTGGGCTTGGGTTGCGGGGTTCGTGTGAGCAGGCCGCGGATGCGGTTGCTCAGCCGGGTGGCTTCACCGGCCAGGTCGTCGTCGAACCCGACCAGCACCTCCGGCTCGGCCAGGGCCTCGTCACCGGCGTCGACCTGGTGGTGGCCTACCTGCCCGGCCTGGCGATGCGGCGCGTCGCCGATCTCTACCCGGGTACCGCCAAGACCGACGCCCGGGAGTGGTGCCCGCAGGCGCGGGCGACCGCGACCGGCAGTGCACCAATCCCGGTTGATCGACCACGACCAGCAGGGCCCGTGGGCGGCGCGCTTGTCGAACAGCGCCCGCAGTTTGGGTTCGCTGTTGGGAAGCGCCCCGTCACGCAGCCGCTACCCAGTCGGATCCAGGCCGACGGCGTGATGGCAGCCCTTGCCGAACATCCAACCCGAGGAACACGCCATGACCGCTGGTCATCCACCCCGGACGCTCGTCCGGCCGGCCAACGGCACCGGGCGGAGCGACTCCGCCACGGCGTCGAAGCCGTCGGCGGGAGTCAGTCCTTGAGCAGGCGTTCCAGGTGGTCGAGGTCCTGGCGGAGCATCTTCAGCGCGGCCTCGGGCCCCTCGCCGTCGAGGGTGTGGTGGTCGGGGCGCCGCAGCGCGGCGATCGCCATCTCGGCGAGCTGGTCGGTCACGGTCTCCACGTCATCGCGGCCGCCGGGGTGGAACCACCAGGCCACCCAGTTGCACATGCCCAGCACGCCCAGCGCGGCGACGCGGGCGTCGACCGGCCGGAACTGCCCGGCCCGGATCCCGTCCTCGACGACCTCGGCGATCGTCTTCAGCACGGCGCGACGGCTGTCGTCGTAGGCCGCGGTCAGTTCGTCCGGGAGCTCGGCTTCGGAGCGGATGAGCAGCCGGAACCGCGCCGGTTGCGTCGCACGGCGCCGCACGATGATCTCGACCAGCGCGCGCAGCTGGCCGACCGGGTCGAGGTCGGTGTGCGCGACCAGTTCCTTGAGCTCGTTCAGCGGCCCGTCGGTGACTTCCGTGACCAGCTTGGCGAGCAGTTCGTCCTTGCTCTTGACGTAGTAGTAGAGCGCCGGACGGGTGATGCCGATCGCGTCCGCGATGTCCTGCAGGCTCGTTCCGGCGAACCCGCGCTCGGCGAACAGCCGGGTGGCCTGCTCGTACATCTCGTTCTCGACGAGCTCGCGGCGGGCGGTGCTGGCGCGGGCCGGCTTGTCGCTGTCCGCCGCGCCGTCGCGCCGGGCCCGCGAGGACGACTCGGCCTTCCGCCGTGCGGGCGTTCGCCGCGAACCACTGGTCATGGCGGCCATTGTAGGGGAGCCGGTCCGGGCGCCGGGTTCATCGCGCCGCCGCCCGCTCCGCCGCCAAGAGGCGGCCCGCGCCGGGCAGCACGGTCGGCAAACCGAGGTGGCGCAACAGGGTGAACGCGCCGGCCGTGGCCGCGGAGAGGACGGGGATCCCGAACTCCGCCTCGGCGGGGCCGATCAGGTCCAGTGACGGCATCTGCACGCAGGCGGAGATGACGAGCGCGTCGGCGCCGGACAGGTCCAGGCCGCGCGCGGCCGCCATCACCCGGTCGCCCGGGATGCAGCCGACCTCGGCGTTGTCCCCCACTTCGAGCGCGGCCCAGTCGAGCACTTCGAGGCCCTCGGACTCCAGGTAGGACACCACCTGCTCGGCCAGCGGGCGCAGGTACGGGGTGACCAGGGCGATGCGGCGGGCGCCGAGGGCGGCGAGTGCCTCGACGAGCGCGCCGGCGCTGGACAGCACCGCGGGCCGCTGCCCGGCTTGCGCGAGCTGTTCGGTCACCGCGGCTTCGGTTCGCCGGTGCTCGCCAGGACCTTGCGCCATGAGCGCGACGAGGCAGGCGTAGAGCACCGCGTCCACCCCGGCGTCGGACAGTTCGCCGATGCACCGTTCGCGTTGCGCGTTCATCGCCCGCAGCTCCTCCGGGGACACCTTGTGCATCCGCATCCGGCTGGAGTGGAAAGAGAACCGCGCACCGGGGTGACGCCCGAGCAGGGCGGGAACCTCCGTTTCCACGGTGACGTTGGAGCTGGGCACGACGAGCCCGATGCGGTGGGTGGTCACGGATTTCCTCCTGAGGTGGTTGCGGGAGCCGTGCTGCGCGGCCGCCCGGTCCCGGCGCGTTCGGCGGCGACCTTGCGGGCGATGTCGGCGTGCAGGCGTTTCTTGTCCATCTTCCCGACCAGGGTGCGCGGGATTTCGGCGATCAGCTCGATGCGTTCGGGCCACTTGAACTTCGCCACCTGCAGGGCGGCGAAGTGGTCCTGCACGTCGCGCAGGGTGAGCGGCTCACCGGGCACGACGAGGTAGGCGCACGTGCGCTCGCCCAGGCGCGGGTCCGGCATGGCGACCACGGCCGCGGCGGTGATCCGGGGATGGCGGAGCAGCAACGACTCCACCTCCTCGGCGTTGATCTTCTCGCCGCCCCGGTTGATCAGATCCTTGATCCGGCCTTCGATCGTGAGGTACCGCTCCCCGTCGATCTTGCGGACCGCGGCGAGGTCCCCGGTGCGGTAGAAGCCGTCGGAGGTGAACGCCGTCGCGTTGTGCTGAGGGGCGTCGAAGTAGCCGCGGAGGGTGTAGGGGCCGCGGCAGCAGAGTTCGCCGATCTCCCCGTCCGGGACTTCGGTTTCGGTGCCGGGTTCCAGGATCCGGACTTCGTCCATTGGGGACAGTGGGGTGCCGACGGTTTCCGCGCGGGCTTCGCGCGGAGCGCCCGGGCGCGTGGTGATGAAGAGTCCTTCGCCCATGCCGAACAGCTGCCCCGACCACAGACCGCGGCGTTCCAGTCCGTCGAAGAGCGCGGGCGGCACCTTCGTGCCCGACAACACCACCTGGGTCACCGATTTCGTCGCCGCCGCGAACCCGGGCAGGCCGGCCGCCTTGAAGTGCCCGTGCCCGAGCAGGACGTGCGTGACCCGCTCCTCGGCCATCAGCGGGAACGAGACCTCCGGGTCCGCGGTGCCGAGGACCAGGCACGCGCCGACGCTGTGCGGCCCGTGGACCGCGCACACGATGCCCGCGTTGTGGATGACGGGGATCAGGTGGGCCACCCGGGTGTCCGGGCCCCAGCCCCAGGAACGCGCGTAGGCCAGGGCGTTGTACCAGTATTCGGCGTGCAGCCGCGGGATCACCTTCGGCACCCCGGTGGTGCCGCCGGAGAGCTGGAAGACCGCGACGTCGTCGGGATCGATGCCCCGCTGGATGTCCTCGACCGTCGCGCGGGCGGCCCGGGGATCGACGCCGGCGCCGAGCGACTCGACCGCGACGCCCGCGGCGCCGGCGGAACCGCCCAGCACCAGCACGTGACGCAGCGTGGGGTGGTCCCGCTGCTGCTCGACGGCGAAGCCGACCAGGTCGAACCCGCGGTTGTCCGCCTCCACCAGGTGGGCGACGGCGCCGACCCGCCTGCTGATCTCGCCGATCTCGTGGCCGCGGTGCGCGGCCAGGGTGCACACCGGCACCAGCCCGGCCTTGAGCACCCCGTACCAGGCGAGGATCGCCCCGAGCCGGTTCGAGACCTGGAACAGCACCGGATCACCGGGCGTCAGCCCCAGCCCGGCCAGGCCCGCCGCGAGGAGGTCGGTGCGCTCGTCCAGTTCCCGGAAGGTGACCCGCCCGTCGAGCGCGACGACCGCGTCGCGCTCCGGATGGGCCAGCGCGACCGCGTGCAGTTCGTCCGCGATCGTGGCGGTGCCCCACAGGCCCGCCTCCCGGTACCGGCGCACCACGTCACCGGGGTAGGTGACGAGCCGCTCGCCCCACCGGCTTGTCCTCATGCCGCCTCCTCGGTGAACGAGACCAGATCGCACCGGCCGCTGACCAGACCGGCCGCGAGATCGCCGCGCAAGCTCGGCGGGCCGTCCACGACCACCAGCCCGCCCGCCTCCGTGCGGACCCGTTCGGCCAGGTCGAGCCGGGTCAGTACGGCCGGCCGGTCAGCGGGGCCGGTGAACCGGAAACCGTCGGCCCCGTCCCGTCGAGCTTGACGCGCCCGCGCGACGACGGCATCTCCGGCGTCGTCCCAGGGATCGGCGACGACGTCGGCGAACGTGGTGAGCGCCAGGCCGGCGGGAACAGCCGGGAGAACGCGTCGCGGGAATTCGCCCCGCTCGTGCCGCAGGGGTTGTTCCAGCACCCAGTCGACCAGGCCCTGGGCCGGGGGTGTCGAGTTCGCGTACTGCTCGGCCGCGGCGGCGACGACGTCCGGGCTGGTGGCGGCGAAGCGGTCGAGGGGGACGTTGCCCGCCCTGGTCATGTAGGCGACCATCAGCCGCTCGACCGGGATGTGCAGCCGCGACGGGAACGACTCCCACCACAACTGGCTCCGTCGCGCCAGCTCCTGCATCCGCTCCACGTCCGGGCGGCGGGAGGCCTCGTAGCGTGCGAACGCCGCCGCCGCATCGGGTTCTCCGGCCAGCGCTTCGACCAGTCCGATCGCGTCCTCCATCGCGAGCTTGGTGCCCGAGCCGATGGAGAAGTGCGCGGTGTGCGCGGCGTCGCCGAGCAACACGACCCGCCCGGACGACCAGCGCTTGCACCGCACGGTGCGAAACCGCGTCCAGCGGGTCCGGTTGCCGATCAGCGGGTGCCCGCGCAGCTGCGCGGCGAACACCTGCTCCAGGTAGCGCAGCGAGGTGGTGTCCGACGCGTCGGGCGGTGTGGCGTCCGTGGAACGGTCGAACCCGGCGCGGCGCCACGTCTCCTCGTCGGTTTCGATCAGGAACGTGCTGCGGCCGCCGGAGTAGGGATAGGCGTGGGTGACGAACACCCCGTGTTCCGTGTCCACCGGGGCGAACATCGCGTCCGGCAGCGCGAACTCCGCGCCGCACCACAGGTAGAGCCCGCGGCCGACCTCGATGTCCTCGCCGAAGCCGCCGGTGCTCCGGGTGGCGCTGCTGACCCCGTCGGCGGCGATGACGATGTCCGCGTCGAGCTCGTCGGCCGCGCGCCGGGCGCCGTATTCCATGCGCACGCCCGCCTTCTCGGCGTGCCGCCGGAGCACGGCGAGCAGTTCGGTGCGGGCGACACCGATCAGGCGGTCGTTGCGGACCCGCGCGCTCCGGTCCCCCACGGTCATCGTCATGTCGTGCCGGTGCCCGGCGGCCAGGATGTCGCGCAGGGTGTCCGCGTCGGCCGCCTCGAGCCTGCGTTGCGTGCCGGCCGCCAGCCCCACCCCGAAACCGAACGTCTTGTCGGGCTCGCCCTGCTCGTGCACGACCACGTCGCACGAGGGCTGGGCCAGCTTGAGCAGACGCGCGGCGTAGAGACCGCCCGGGCCCCCGCCGAGCACCGCGGCGCGGCGTACTTGCATCCCGACCTCCAGGTTTGACGGCACTTCCCGCTCGTTGACTTCGGCGTAGAGTATTCGACGTACACGATGACAAGTCAAGCGCGGACGAGCTTGACTTCAAACACAGGCGTTTAATAGTCTACGTTGCCGTAACCACTCGTGGAGCCTGGGCGTGCCCACCTCGTCGGTGCCCCCGCGGTCTCAATCCACGCAAAGGAGCGTGAGTCATGGCGTATGTCATCGGCGTGGACGTGGGCGGTACGTTCACGGACGCCGTTCTCGACGACGACGCGGGCACCGTCCTCGCGGCCAAGTCGCCGTCCACCCCGCCGGACTACTCCCGGGGTGTTCTCGACGTGCTGGAGCTGCTCGCCGAGCAGCTGGGCAAGCCGCTGGAGGAGATGCTCGCCGACACCCACCACATCGCGCACGGCACCACGTCGTCGCTGAACGCGCTGGTCATGGGGAACGTGCCACCGGTCGGTTTCCTCACCACGAAGGGACACCGGGACTCGATCTTCATCATGAACGTCGAGGGCCGCTACCTCGGCCGGTCCCCGCACGAACTGCAGAACGTGCTGGGACAGGCCAAGGACCACACGCTGCTGCCGAAACGCCTCGCGCTCGAGGTGACCGAACGGATCGACCGCGACGGCAACGTCGTGGTCGGCCTCGACGAGGACGAGGCCCGCGCCGCGATCCGGACGCTGCTCGCCGACGGTGTGCGGGCGATCGCCGTGTCGCTGTTGTGGTCGTTCCGCAACCCGGTCCACGAACGGCGGCTGCGGGAACTGGTCGCCGAGCAGGACCCCGAGGTCTTCGTCGCGTTGTCCAGCGAAGTCAGCCCCCGCATCCGGGAGTTCGCCCGCAACGCCACCACGATCATGAGCACCCAGATCGGCCCCGGGCTGCGGGACTACCTCACCACGCTGGAGAACGCCCTCCGCGAGAACGACCTCGCCGGCCCGCTCCTGGTGATGCAGAGCAACGGCGGCGCGGTCGCGGCCAAGGAGGCCCCGGCCACCGCGATCAGCACCGTCGGCTCCGTCCTGACCGGCGGTGTCGTCGGCTCGGTGGCGCTCGGCCGCCAGCTCGGGCACCGCAACATCATCTCCACCGACGTCGGGGGCACGACCTTCCTCGCCGGGCTGGTCGTCGACGGCGAACCGGTGCGCGACACCACGACCGTGATCAACCACCACCCGATCAACGTGCCCACGCTGCGGGTGGACGCGATCGGTTCCGGTGGTGGCGCGATCGCCTGGCTCGACGCCGGCGGCAACCTCCGCATCGGGCCGCGTAGCGCGCAGGCCGTGCCCGGCCCGGCCTGCTACGGCAACGGCGGTACCGAACCGACCAACACCGACGCGAACCTGGTGCTGGGCATCCTGCCCGAGCGCGGCCTGCTCGGCGGGCGCAAACCGCTCTCGCTCGAGCTGGCCAGGCAGGCCATCGACACCCAGATCGCCAAACCGCTCGGGCTCTCGGTCGAAGAGGCCGCGGCCGCGATCTACACCGTGCAGAACGCCCAGACCGGCGACCTGCTGCGCAAAACCGTCGTCGAGGCCGGTCACGACCCGCGCGAGTTCGTGCTGTACGCCTTCGGCGGCGCCGGCCCCGCGCACTGCGCCGGCTACGCCGCCGAAGTGGGGGTCGACGAAGTGGTGGTGCCGCTGGGCCCGGTCGCCTCCGCGTTCTCCGCCTACGGCCTCGCGTCCTCGGACATCGCGCTGGCCGCCGAGCTGTCCGATCCCACCGTCGTGCCGTTCGACCCGGACCGGGCCGAACAGAACTTCCGGGACCTGGAAAAACAGGTCCGCGAAGGGCTGGACCGCCAGGGGGTGCGCTTCGACACCGTCGAGGTCCACCGCGAGATCGACATGCGTTACTCCATGCAGCTCGCGGAGGTCACCACCCCGGTCGCGGGCGGACCGCTGGACATGGCCGCGATCGAGCAAGCCGCGGCGGCGTTCGAGGAGCGCTACGCCGCGCTCTACGGCAAGGACGCCGGGTTCCGGGAAGCCGGCATCCAGGCCATCACCTTCCGGGTCCGGGGAATCGGGGTGCTGCCGTTCTCGCCGGAGCTGCCCGCGATCCCCGCCGCCACCTCGCCGGATCCGTCCGGGGCGCGGGTGGGCCACCGCCCGGTGTGCCTCGACGCCGCCACCGGCTACGTGGACACGCCCGTCTACGACTACCGCGAACTGCGTGCCGGCCACGAACTCGCCGGGCCCGCCATCGTCGAGGTCCCGACGACCACGGTCGTCGTGCCGGCCGGCACCACCGGCACGGTGGACTCGCTCGGCAACCTGACCATCCGCCGCACCTCCGCCAGGAGCGCCTCATGAGCATGCCCATCCCCGGTTCCGAGGTCTTCGCGAGCCGCCCGGTCGACCCCGGCGAGCTGCAGCGCTCGCTGCCCTCCACCCTGCCCACCCACACCGTCACCCAGGAGCAGATCGACGCGCTCGACCCGCTCACCTACGAGGTGGTGCGCCACCGGCTCTGGTCGGTCACCGACGAGATGGGCGAGGCGCTCAAGCGCATGTCCGGCTCGCCGATCGTCACCGACGCCAACGACTTCGACTTCGCCATCTCCGACGAACTCGGCCAGGAAGTCCAGGTCGGCCTGTACAACACGATGCTCGTCGGCGCGGTCGACCTGGCCATCTACTGGACGCTGCGCAACCGCGCCACCAACCCCGGCATCGCCGAGGGCGACATGTTCCTCACCAACGACCCGTGGGTCGGCGGCGGGCTGCACCAGAACGACGTGATGGTGTACCAGCCCGTTTTCCACGACGGCAAGCTGTTCGCCTGGACCAGCGCGATCTGCCACGAACCGGACCTCGGCGGCGTCGGGCTCGGCTCCTTCTCCCCCGCCGCGCAGGACGTGTTCGCCGAATCCCTGCCCACCCCGCCGGTCAAGGTGGTGCGCGACTTCCAGTTGCAACGCGACGTCGCCGACCTGTGGGTCCGGCGCTCCCGGGTGCCCATGCTCGTCGCACTCGACCTGCGCGCGAAGGTCGGCGCGAACAACGTCGGCCGGGAACGGTTGCACGCCCTGATCGAGCAGTACGGGGCCGACACGGTCAAGGCCGTCATGAAGCGGATGATGGCGGACGCGGAGGCCCGGCTGCGCGGCAAGCTCGCCGCCCTGCCCGACGGCAGCTGGACCGCGACCGGTTACCAGGACCAGTCCCACGAGGGCGACCGCGGCCTGCACAAGATCACCGTGACCACCACCAAGACCGGCGATCACCTCACGTTCGACTTCACCGGCACCGACCCGCAGTCCGGCGTCGTGAACTGCACCTACGCCGGGATGCGCGGCGGCGTGATGCTCGCCCTCCTCCCCGTGCTGGCGGGCGACATCCCGTGGTCGGCAGGCGGGCTCATGCGCTGCTTCGACCTGGTCACCGAGGAAGGCACGCTCAACAACGCGACCTACCCGGCCGCCGTCGGCCGGGGCCCGATCGGCCCGGCCTGGCTCACCGGCAACCTCGTCGCCGAATGCCTGGCGCAGATGCTCGACCGCGACCTCGAACTCGGCAAGAACGTCCAGGCGACCTGTTGCGGCACCTGGGACACCGCGGTCATCGCCGGACTCGACGAGCGCGGCGAGCAACCGGCACCGTTCCTCAACATCATCATGGAGCCGATGTCCGGCGGGTACGGCGCGCGGCCGCACGCCGACGGCATCGACACCGGCGGGCTCTTCTGCATCCCGATGGGCCGCATCCCCGACGTCGAGATGACCGAGTTCCTCTACCCGGTGCTGGCCCTGTGGCGGCGTGAGGTCCCGGATTCGGGCGGACCGGGGCGGCACCGCGGCGGGGTCGGGGCGTCGATCGCCATCACCCCGCACGGAACCAGCATCCCCATGGGACTCGTCCTCGCCTCCAACGGCAAGGCGGTGTCCCAGAACGGCGGCCTCGCCGGCGGGCACCCCGGCAACACCGGGCTCGACGTGCTGGCCCGGCACAGCCGCGTCACCGATCTCCTCGCCGCCGGGCGGATGCCCAGCGAGCTGTCCGAGGTCAGCGAGCACCTCGAACCGGCGCAGAACTACGCGTCCAGCCACCTGGCGCCGGGTGAGGTGTTCGTGATGACCTGGCAGGGCGGCGGAGGCTACGGCGACCCGCTGAACCGGGACCCCGAGGCGGTCGCCCGCGATCTCCGGGAACAGAAGATCACCGCCGGCGCCGCCCGGTCCGTCTACGGCGTCGTCGTCGAGAACGGCGCCGTGGACGAGGCGGCGACCGCGGCCGAACGGGACCGCCAGCGGTCGGCGCGGCGGCAACGCTCCCGGGTCCTTCGCGTGCCCAGCGGCCGCAAGACAGACGCGACCTCGGTGAAACGGCTCGACGACAACCTCGTCGAGGTCACCGACGGGGCGCAGGCCGCGGTGGCGTGCCGCCACTGCCACGAGATCCTCGGTGACGCCACCGAGGGCGACGACCTCGCCCTCGCGGTCTACGAAGGCCCGGCCACCGACGCCGGGCCCCAGATCATTGCGAACGCCGCGGACTACGTGGACGCTCCGGTGGTCTTCCGGCAGTACTGCTGCCCGTCCTGCTGGACGGCGCTGTACTCGGCGGTCGTACCCGCCGATCACCCCACGCCGCCGCTCGCCGGGCTGATCGCGACCCCGGCAGCGTGAGGCGGGCCGGCCGGGTGGGACGATGACCGTCCACCCGGCCGGCGCACCGGGATCAGCGGGCCAGGCGCAGCGCCGAGACGAGGAAGAAGATGCCGCCGAGCACCGCGTAACCGGCCACTGTGGACAGCGACGAGTCGGCGCCGCCGGCTCCGACGACGAAGCTGATGCCGGCCAGCACGGAGATGCCGCCGCTGAGGATCATCGGCCACTGACCGCCCATCCGGCGGCGCACGAGCGCCACGACCAGCTGAACGAGCCCGGCGACGATGGCCCACACGCCCCACACGACCAGGACCGCCGGCGCCCCGGAAGCGCTGCCGATCGCCACGCCGATGGCGGCGAGCAGGCTGATCCCGATGTTCACGTACAGCCCGCGGGCCGCCCCGGTGGCGCGGGACGAGCGGGCGTCGACGACCGCCGCGGCCACGTCGAACAGGGGGTACACGACCACCAGCGCGGCGCCGGCCGGCGAGAGGCCGGACTTGGTGGTGAGGAACAGCAGGATCGCCCAGACGATGGCGAACGCGAACCGGGCGAAGTACAACCGGCGCAGAGCACGGGCGATCCCGCTTGCCGCGGGTGTGCCGACAGTGGTCACGATGATCCCTTCACAGGCCTGGTCGTTCGGTCGCACTACCACGAGACCGAACGTTCTATCTGCGACAAGGATGAGGCCCGTACCGCCGGCGTGTCAAGACCGATCGTTCTATCTACGTCTGTTTGGCAAGACCGAACGTTCTCCCCGTACACTCGGGGTGAGCGGAAGGCAGGTGAGAGGGTGTCGGAAGCACGATCCCGGCTGCTCGGGACAGCCAGCCGGCTCTTCTACGCGGAAGGGCTGCACTCGGTCGGCATCGACCGGATCGTCGCCGAGGCGAAGGTGACCCGCGCGACGCTGTACCGGCACTTCCCGAGCAAGGACGACCTGGTCGTCGCCTACCTGACCGGGGCGGACGACCTGATCCGCGCCCAGATCGACACCGTGCGCCAGGCCGGGCACTCCCCCGCCGACACGGTGCGCGCGGTGGCCGGGACCATCGCCGAGGGCATCCGCTCCGACGGGTTCCGCGGGTGCGCCTTCCTCAACGCGGCCGCCGAGTACCCCGCGCCCGACCACCCGGTGCACCGCGCCGTCCTGACCCACCGGCAGTGGTTCCTCGACACGATCACCGAGCTGATGGCCGACACCGGCGAGACCGACCCCGAGCCGCACGCCCGCCACTTCGTCATGCTGCGAGACGGCGCGATGGCCGCGGGCTGCCTCGCCGACCCGGCCGCGGTCTGCGAAACGTTCCTGCTCGGCGTCGAGGGGATTCTGAAGTACCGCGACGCCCCGGTGGTGGACCAGGCCGCGGTGACGACCCGCCAACGCCGCCGCCCGGCGCGGGCGTCAGTCTGACAACTGCCCGCCCGGACCGGCCGGCCGGAGATCCCACGTGCCCGTCGCCGGCTTCGGCGAAGCGGGACTTCCCGGACGCGCCGTCAGACTCCTAGGCGGGGCGTCGCTCAGCGCTCGTCGATCTGGATCGTGTGCATCGCGGCCTCTTCGGCCGACGCGCCAGCTCCGTCGATGCCGATGTCGCGCGCGTAGAGGTCCACCTCGGCCTCGCCGTCGGCCAGGGCGATCAGCCGGCCGGTCCGCGAGTCGCCGACCTCGTCGTCCAGCAGCTCGCCGTCCGTGTCGTACGCGTCGCCCAGGCCGTCGCCCTCGTCGGCGCCGGACTCGGCCACCTCGCGCGCCAGACGCGCGGACAGCTCCTCCCCCGTCGCCTCCTCGCGCGCCGTCGTGCCCCAGCCCTGCGTGGCCCACGGCCGTTCCGCCGCCGAGTAGCCCTCGTCCAGCGGGTCGGCCGGACCCCTGGTGTCCAATGTGTCCGATGCGTCCAGCTGCTCGTAGACGTCGTCGTCGATCTCGTCGCGGTCCATGGTGCGCTCCCGTTCGTGCGAGCCTGCGCACAGCATCGCACGAACGGGAGCGCGCGCATCAGGGCGTCAGGATCGCGCGGCCCCGGATGCGGCCCGCATCGAGGTCGTCGATCGCGTCCTGGAACCGCTCCAGCGGGTACTTCGTGGTGTGCAGCCGCACCTTGCCCTGCGCCGCGAGCACCATCAGCTCGCACAGGTCGGTGTAGGAACCGACCAGGTTGCCGATGAAGTTGATCTCCGTGGAGATGATGTCGATCGTCGGCACGTCGATGTTCTCGCCGTACCCGACCACGTGGTAGTCCCCGGCCCGGCGCAGCATCCCGACGCCGTCGCGCGTCGCGCCGCCCTCCCCCACGAAGTCCAGCACCACCTCGGCCCCGGCGCCGCCGGTCAGGTCGAGCACCTCCTCCACCTGCCGCCCCTCGGCGACGACCCCGTGGTCGGCGCCGATCGACACGGCCAGCTTCACCGCGTCCGGGTTGCGGTCGACCACGATCAGCTCGGCCGCCGTCAGGGCCTTGAGCACCTGGATGCCGATGTGCCCGAGCCCGCCCGCGCCGATCACCACGCACCGGTTCCCCGGCCGCAACCGCCGCGCCGCCTTGGCCGCCGCGTGGTAGGCGGTGAGCCCGGCGTCGGCCAGCGCGGCGACGTCGGCCGGCTCCAGCGAATCGTCGATGCGCACCACGCTGCGCGCCGAGGTCTTCAGGTACTCCGCGTACCCGCCGTGCGTGTCGATGCCCGGGAACGCACTCGCCGAGCAGTGCACGTCGTCCCCGGCCCGGCACGCCGCGCACAGCCCACACGTGATCAGCGGGTGCACGATGACCTTGTCGCCTTCCGCGACGTTGGTGACCGCGCTGCCGACGGCGTGCACCCAGCCGGCGTTCTCGTGGCCGATCGTGTACGGCAGGGTGACGCCGGACTTCTCGGCCCACTGCCCTTCCAGGATGTGGATGTCGGTGCGGCACACGCCGGCCCCGCCGATCTTCACGATCACGTCCCAGGGCCCGGTGACCTCCGGTTCCGGCACCTCGGTCATCCGCAGGTTCTCGTGGTAGCCCACGACCTGTACTGCCTTCACGACACCTTCTCCTTCACGGGTGACTGGTCCGCCGCCGACTCCGGGTAACGCGTCCGGAGCAGGCCGCGGCAGAAATGGGCGTTGCCGTCGATCGAGATGCGGATGGACCGCGCGAACCGCAGCCGCAACGGCACTTCCTCGCGCGGGTAGCGGTTGCCGTCGTCGTCGACGAGCGCGAACGCCGACGGCTCGGTGCTCAGGCCGAGCGCCTCGCGGCGGCGCAGCAGCGCGGTCGTCGCCGGGCCGGGCGGCAGGTCGCCGAGGACGACGTCGTGCAGCCCGTCCTCGGGCAGGCCTGCCCGCAGCATCGCGGTGAGCACGCGTTCCATCGCCGCGGTGTGCGCCTTGCGGCGGAACGTGGCGCGCAGCTCCGCCAGGCTCTCCTCGGCCTCGTGCCCGAAGGTGCCGCGGTAGCCGGCGTCGGCGGCCAGCCCGCGGTTGATCAGGTCCGAGTCGTGGTGGTCGTCGAGGAACACCGCGACCTCACCGGCGCCCGGCAGCGCGGACAGCGCGTCCTTGGCGTCGGAGGCCATCAGGTAGGCGAAGTTCGGCGAGCAGAACGACGTCGGCAGCCGCAGGTGCACGGTCACGGCGGACCCGTACACCTCCAGGGACCGCACGAACCCGAGGTCGGTGATGGGCTCGTCCAGCTCCGGGTCGATCACCGTGTCCAGCGCGCGGCGGGCCTGCGCTTCGGTGACCATCACGCCACCGCCACGGCCTGCGGCTCCTCACGCGGGAGCTGCAGCTCGGCGGGCACCGGGATGTCGTACATCGCGGCGGCGTTGAGCCCGAGGATCTTCTTCTTCTGCGCGGTGGTCAGCGGCGCGTACTCGGTCATGTCCTCCGGGATCTGGAAGTCGACGAACCGCTCGACCAGCCACCGCGGCGTCCAGAGCGCGTAGTCGCTGGAGAACTGGATGCGGTTCTCGTCCAGCCAGTACAGCAGTTCGCCGATGATCTGCGCGAAGTACCGCGGTCGGGTGTGGATGAACGGGATCGCGACCGCGAGTCCGGCGTGGACGTTGGGCTCCTGCGTGGCGATCCAGCAGAAGTCCTCCAGCCGCGGCAAGCCGCAGTGCTCGACGACGAAGTTCAGGTCGGGGAAGTCGGTGGCGACCTTGTCGATGTCGGCGACGTCGAAGGCGTCCCGGTCCAGCGGCCGGATCGTCGGTCCCTTGTGGACGTGGATGTTGCGGATCCCCAGTTCCTGCGCGGCTTCCAGGTACTTGTAGGACCACGGATCGTCCAGTTTGTACCCGCGGGAGTCGCCCTGCCATTCGGCGGTGTAGAGCTTGACGCCCTTGAGGCCGAAGCGTTCCGCGTCACGGCGCAGCTGGTCCAGCCCGGCCTGCTCGAAGCGCGGGTCCCAGAAGTGGTTGTAGGTCAGCTTGTCCGGGTGGGCCTGGGTGAGGGCGAAGGCTTCCTCGGTCTGGCCGAAGCCGCGCTCGTAGAAGGCGCCGAGGTGAGCGGGCTGGAAGATGGCGTGGTCCACGTAGCCGTCTTCGAACAGATCCTTCATCAGGCGCACGCCGCCCTGGTAGAGGTAGTCCTCGTAGGGCCACACCTCGGACTCCGGGCTGAGGTTGCGGTGGTAGTCGTAGAAGCAGTCGATGAACTGCTTGCCGTGGATGTTGCGCTGGTTCTCCGGGCGGGCGTCCCACAGCGCGATGTGGGCGTCGACGATGAAGTAGCTTTCGCCGTCCTTGGTGTACATCAGTCCGGGTCCTTCCGACGTGGCGACCGTGGCACGTGCACCGGTGACGGTAGGTAGCCGGACGCCGCGGCGGGCCCCCGTGGAGTCTCAATATGAGACAGTCGGACGACCTGCCTGTCCGGCACGGCGCGGTAGCCTCGCCGGAAGACGCAACGATGCGGACGGGAGGTCGCCGATGGTGGATCAGCGGGCGGTCCTGCCGCCCCGGCTGGCCGCGTCCTGGCAGCGCAGCAGGCAGTACGGGGTGTCACCGGAGACGGTGCGGCCGGCGTTCACCGGCACCGTCGACCACGATTCGCTGTTCTTCGAGTGCGGTCAGGAGGTGCTCTCCGGCCTGCACACGACCCTGGCCAACGAACCGGTCAGCCTGATGCTGACCGACAGTGACGGCCTGGTGCTGAGCCGGCTGTGCGACGACAGCACCATCCTCCGTTCGCTGGACCGGGTCCACCTGGCACCGGGCTTCTCCTACGCGGAGCGCGACGCCGGCACCAACGGGCTCGGCCTCGCGCTGGCCGACCGCGCCCCGTCACTGGTGTCCGCCGAGGAGCACTACTGCACGGGCCTGTGGGGCTACACCTGCGCCGCCGCGCCGGTGCTGGAGCCGGGCACGAACCGGTTGATCGGCAGCGTCAACCTCACCACATGGTCGAGGTCGTCGAAGGAACTGCTGCTGGCGCTGGCCCAGGCCGCGGCGGGCAACACGGCCGCGCTGATGCTCGCCCGGTCGCACGGCCACCTCGCGCCGCCCAGTCCGCGTGGCGAGGTCTTCCACGTCTACTCCGACCGGTTGCCCGACGTCGCGGCGAACCTGTCCGGCGCCTGGTCCGACGCGCTCGCCGAAGCCCGCACGGCCATGGAGCACGGCCGTGTGGTGTGTGTGACCGGCGAGCCGGGCAGCGGGAAGGCCGCGCTGGCGTCGATGGCCCGCCGGTCGGTGCGCCCGCGGGAACGCGTCCTCAACGCCCGGCCGCCCGCGCCGCAGGACGCGGCGTCGTGGCTCGCGCTGTGGACGCCGGAGGTGGGCAAGGCCGACACGTGCGTGATCCTCTCCGGCGCCGACGCGCTGCCCGCCTACGCCGCGGAGGAGCTGGCCGCGCTGTTCGCCTCGGCGCGCGGAGGGTTCGTGTTGACGGCCGCCGACCACGCGGGCGTGCCGGACGCGCTGCGGGCCCTGGTCGACACGGTCGTCGAGGTGCCGGCGCTGCGGTACCGGCCGGACGACGTCCTCCCGCTGGCCGGGCACTTCGCGCGGGAGAGCCGCGGCCGCCCGGTCACCTTCACGCCGGCCGCCTCGCGGGCGCTGACGGCCTACCCGTGGCCGGGCAACGTCCGCCAGCTGCGGCAGGTGGTGCGCGAGGCCGTGTCGCGGGCTGATGTCGTCGATACCCGGCACCTGCCGCCGGAGGTGTTCACCAGCCCCGGCCGCCGCCTGACGCGGATGGAGGCCGTGGAGCGCGACGAAATCGTGCGCTGCCTGACCAAACCGGGCACGACGGCCGCGCAGGTGGCGTCGATGCTGGGCATGAGCCGCGCCACGGTGTACCGCAAGATCGCGCAGTACGGGATCAAGGTGCCGCGCCGGTAGGTACGCTTCCGCGTCATGCCCACCGAACGTCCCGGGATCCCGACCGTCGGCGGTGAGCGCGAACTGCTGCGCGCCCACCTCGACTACCACCGCGCCACGCTGGCCTGGAAGTGCGACGGACTGTCCGATGCGGACCTGCGCAAGCAGTCCATGCCGCCGTCGACGCTGTCGCTGCTCGGGCTGGTGCGGCACATGGCCGAGGTGGAGCGCGCGTGGTTCCGGCGGACGATCAACGGGGAGGCGGAGCTGCCGCTGGTGTGGTCGGACGAGGGCGATTTCCAGGTGGCCTACGACGCGCGGGAGTCCACGCGGTCGGAGGCGTTCGCGGCGTGGCAGGCCGAGGTCGAGCACGCCCGGCGCATCGAGGCGGCGGCCGATTCGCTCGACCTCGTCGTGCACTCGCCGCGTTGGGGCGCCGACGTGTCGCTGCGCGCGGTGATGCTGCACATGATCCACGAGTACGCCCGGCACAACGGGCACGCCGACTTCCTGCGCGAGGGCGTCGACGGGGTCACCGGCGCCTGACGTGCGAACCGCGCCGCGGCGCGGTAGGTGTGGTGTCGTGGACCCGGCACAGGCTTTGCGGCAGATCGCGTTCGAGCTGGAGCGCGCGGGCGCGCCGACCTACCGGGTGCGGGCGTTCCGGCGCGCGGCGGCCGTGGTGGCGGGGTTGCCGCCGGACGAGCTGGCCGAGCGGGTCCGGCTCGGCACCCTGAAGGCGCTGCCGGGCATCGGTCCGGCGACCGCGCAGGTGGTGGAGCAGGCGTGCGCCGGCGAGCAGCCGGACTACCTGGCGAAACTGCTCGCGGAGGCCCCGGAGCCGGACCGGTCGGGGCTGCGGGGTGAGTTGAAGGGCGACTGCCACACCCATTCGGACTGGTCGGACGGCGGCAGCCCGATCGAGGAGATGGCCGAGGCAGCGCGGGCGCTGGGGCACGAGTGGATCGCGCTGACGGATCACTCGCCGCGGCTGACGGTGGCGAACGGGCTGTCGGCCGAGCGGCTGCTGCGGCAGCTCGACGTGGTGGCGGAGCTGAACGAGAAGCTCGCGCCGTTCCGGATCCTGACGGGCATCGAGGTCGACATCCTCGAGGACGGTTCGCTCGACCAGCGCGACGACCTGCTGGAGCGGCTGGACGTGGTGGTGGCGAGCGTGCACTCGAAGCTGCGGATGCCGTCGGAGCCGATGACCGAGCGGATGCTGGCGGCGGTGCGGAACCCGCTGGTCGACGTCTTGGGGCACTGCACGGGGCGGATGGTGATGGGCCGCGGACGCCCCCAGTCGCAGTTCGACGCCGAGCGGGTGTTCGAGGCCTGTCGTGAGAGTGGGACCGCGGTGGAGATCAACTGCCGCCCGGAACGCATGGACCCACCCGACGACCTGCTCGCGATGGCCGCCGGGATCGGCTGCGTGTTCACCATCGACACGGACGCGCACGCGCCGGGGCAGCTGGACTGGCTCGGGAACGGGACGGTGCGCGCGGAGGCCGTGGGCATCGGGCCGGAGCGCGTGCTGAACACACTGAGCGCCACACAACTGGGCGGCTGACGAGGCTGGTTCCTCCCACAGCCGTCCCGCACGTGGCTGGTCTGTAGCCGTCACCGCGAGGTCGGCGAGCTATAACCGCAGGCGCCCTGCACTTGGCGCCCCGCCCGTCCGCTCAGCCGTGCACCCCTCCGGTCGTGCGCCCTTGCGCCC
This sequence comes from Amycolatopsis sp. 3B14, assembly GCF_050958625.1. Taxonomy (NCBI): domain Bacteria; kingdom Bacillati; phylum Actinomycetota; class Actinomycetes; order Pseudonocardiales; family Pseudonocardiaceae; genus Amycolatopsis; species Amycolatopsis sp. 3B14. Next base: position 40,518 of record NZ_JBHZEN010000065.1, on the reverse strand, counting down.
CCGGAACTTGCGGCCTGCCCGCCCCCGCACCCTCGCGGCACAGCCACAGCCCTCGCACCCTCACGGCCCGGCGCCGTCGCGGCCCGCCGCCTCCGGCGGCATCCGCGGCACCGCCGGGAACCCGCCCCACCACCCCTTCCCGCCAGCTCTCCCCCAGCTCCCCCGGCCCCTCTGCGCAGCTCACCCGCCCGCAACCGCTGCCGTGCGCGCCACTCGCGCCCGTGTCACCGTGATGTTGTGTTGACCGTGCTGCTGGCGGTGCTCGCCGCCGTCGCGAATGCCGCGGGTGCCGTCCTGCAGCGGGCCGGGGCGCGGAGGCAGCAGGGCAGCGACCTCGACGTCGGCGCGCTCAAGGGGCTCGTCAGGACCCCGGTGTGGGTCGCGGGGGTCGTCGTCATGCTCACCGGGCTCGTGTTGCAGGCGGCGGCGCTCGCGACCGGGCCGATCGTCCTCATCCAGCCGATCATGGTGTCCGAGCTGGCGGTCACGCTCGTCCTGGCGGGGCTGGTCTTCCGCACCCGCCTCGGCGTCCGGGACTGGGTCGCCGCGGTCGGGATGGCCGTCTCCGTCGGGCTGTTGCTGTTCGCGCTCGCCCCCGGCGGTGGGGACGCCCGGGGCGTCTCCGCGCTGGAGTGGCTGCTCGGCTGCGCCGTGACGGTCACCTGTGTGGGCGTGCTGTTCGTTGCGGGCAAGCGGGACGAGACCACCCACAGCGCGGCGTTCCTCGGCGCCGCGGCGGGGCTGTGGTTCGGGTTCACCGCGGTCCTCATGGCCGGGGTGACCGCGGCGCTCACGGCGGGCGGCGTGCCGGGGTTGTTCAAGGCGTGGCAGACCTACGCGATGCTCGTCGCCGGGCCTGCCGGGTTCTTCCTGCTGCAGACCGCACTCCGGGCCGGGCGGCTCGTCGCCGCCCAGCCCGGGCTCGTCCTGGCCAACCCGCTCGTCGCGCTGGGCTGGGGTCTGCTGGTGTTCGGGGAGCACGTCCGCGGCGGGCCGTGGATCGCGCTGGAACTGGTGGCCGCCGGTGGTCTGGCCGGGTGCACCGTGCTGCTGGCCGGGTCGCCGCTGCTGCGCGACGAGGACCCGGCCCCGCAGCCCGCCTGACTCACACCCCGGCCGGGACGCGCTCCACCCGCTCGGCCGCGCGGCGGCGCAGCAGGCCGCTCAGCGCGAACCGGCCCGGCCCGGCGACCGCGATCAGCAGGAACACCCACGCGTACAGGGCCGCGGTCTCGCCCATGTTCTGCAGCGGCAGCAGGGCCAGCGGCTGGTGCACGGAGAAGTAGGCGTAGGCCATCGCGCCGGAGCAGATCAGCGCCGCGCCCCGGGTGCCGAGGCCGAGCAGCACCAGCACCCCGCCTGCCAGCTCGATGACGCTCGCCCACCAGGCCGGCCACGCCCCGAGCGGCGCGGCGCCGCCCTGTCCGTCGATGCCGCCGAACGCGCCGAACCCCTGCAGCCCGTGGAAGGCGAACAACAGTCCGACCACGATGCGGACGACGCCCAGGACGACGGGGGTGAGGTGGGTCTGCGAAACCGGAATGCGAGCCATGATCGATCCTTCCTCCGAAGTTGCTGTCACCAACACGTCGAAGGAACCCGAGCCGGATCGACTACTCGCCCGATTATTTTTCCGGCGAAGTCACCATTGCTGCGGCGGCGGGCCGTAACCCGGCGGCGGCGCCTGGTACGGGACCGGCTGCTGCGGCGGGCGCTTGCCCCACTCGCACCAGCGGCCGGTGAGCGGCACCAGCGCCAGGACGAGCGTCGCGATCGCGGGCGACAGCGCGACCAGCAGGCCGCCGAAACCACCGCCGATCGCGGTCGCGCTGTCGAGGTCCCTGGTGAACCGGTCGTCCGAGGACAGCACGACCAACGCGACCAGCCCCTGCGCGATGTGCAGCGCGCTGCCCGCGGCGACCAGCCAGCGGCCCGCGGGCTTGCGCAGGAACAGCAGGATCGCGCCGGGCAGCAGGGTGGCGAACTCGAGCAGGTACACCGTGCCCTGGAAGATCACCAGCCACTTGAGGTCCTCGACCACGTCGTCGACGACGCCGAAGTTCATGATCCCGATGACGACGCCCCACAGGGCGCCGAGGATGGCCAACACCCCGGCGGTGATCGCGGTGCCACCACTGGGCGGTTGCCGGAGGGAGTACTGGTCGCCGGGGTAGGGCGGGGGCGCGGCCGGGTACTGGCCCGGCTGGGGCGGGTACGTCATGGGAACCTTCCGATCGGACTTGACCGGCGTGATCCAAACAGACGGGCCACCCGCGCGTGGCGGAAGTGACCGATTCGCGACCCGGATCACCGGTGCGAGTGAGGCGCCCAGGAGTACGGGCCGCGGCGCGCGCGCCGGCCACCGCCCGCGGCGGTCTCGTCGATCGCGGCACCTCGCGCACTCGCCGGAGCTGACAACGCCCGGACAACACCTAAGATCAGCCGGTGGCCCAGACCGAGCAGCAGCAGGCGTTCTTCACCGCCGACGGCGACGAGCTGGCGCCGGATCCGGTGGCGCGCAGCTGGTGGAACCCGGCGATGATCCACGGCCGCCTGCTGGGCGGGCTCGCCGCGCGGGCGCTGGAACGCGAGCAGGCCGCGCCGGGCCTGCACTTCAGCAGGCTGACCGTGGACCTCTTCCGCAACGCGCCGCTCGCCCCGGTGCGCGTCGAGACCGCGCTCGTGCGCGACGGGCGCCGGATCCGGGTCGCGGACGCACTGGTGCACGGCGCGAACGGGCTCGTCGCGCGTGCGACGGCCGTGTTGCTGCGCAGCGGTGAGCAGCCCGCCGCGCCCGTTCCGGCCACCCCGGCCTGGGACGCGCCGCCGCCCGAGGAGCTGTGGGAGCCACGGGAACAGGGCTGGTCGATCTGGCGGTTCGACGAGCACAACCAGCCGCTGCGCACCGGCCGTGGAACGGGGCGGCGCCGGGCGTGGCTGCGCGAGTCGCGGGAACTGGTCGCGGGCGAGGCGCTGTCGCCGTTCGTGCGGGCCGCGCTGGCGGCCGACAGCGCGAGCCCGCTCGCCCACGCCGGCGCCGAGAGCCTGGACTTCATCAACGCCGACTACACGTTGTCGCTGAGCCGGCTGCCGCTGTCGGACGCCATCGGGCTGGAGTCCTCGGGTCACCTCAGCGAGGACGGGATCGCCGTCGGGCACTGCACCCTGCACGACACCGCCGGGCCGATCGGGTTCTGCCTCACCACGGCGGTCGCGAACCCGGGCCGCAAGGGCTGACGGTTCCGTTTGGGCGGCCGGCCGGCGGGAATCCGACCGGATCACCGATGGGAGGCTCCCATGAACGGCAACGCGAACAACCAGCCGGAGTCGGCGCCGGGCATCCCGGAGTCCGATCCGCCGCAGGGCGGGCCGAACGCCGACAACGACACGCCCAACCCGGCCGACCTCGCGCCTGGTTTCGGCGGCACGTCCCGCACCCGTCCGCTGAGCACCGAGGAGGAGGACCAGACCGGCAACGGCTCGTGACCCCGGCCTGATCGAGCCCGCCGCCGCGGGCGCCGGAGCCGCCGGCCCGGCGGCATGAGCGCGGAGGAGTCGTTCCGGCAGCGGCGCGGATCGGCGCGCGCGGGTTTCGCCGGTCACTGGACCGGGGGACCTCCCGCTCCGCGGCGGCGCGCCGGTGCCAAGATGACGATCTTGGGGGACGTGGCAGGGGGCCGCGTCGTGACTGGGGGACACGATGGCGGCGCTCGGCCACGCACGGATCACCCACGCCCGCCTGCGCTGGATCACCCGCGCCGCCGCCGTGGTCCTCCTCCTCACCACGGTCGGCTGGGTGCTCGTCTTCCAGGGCTTCCTCGACCTGCACGTCTACCGCACCGGCGGCTTCGCCTGGCGGACCGGCACCGCGCTGTACGAGCCGGGCTTCGCGGCCCTCGTGCCGGGCATGCCGCTGCCCTTCACCTACCCGCCGTTCGCCGCGATCCTGTTCGCGCCCGTCGAGCTCCTCCCGTGGCATGTGGCGAAGTTCGCGATCAGCCTCGCGTCCGCGGCCGCCCTCGCGGTCACCACCACGATCACCGCCCGGCGCCTGGTCGCCGACCGCGCCGCCGCGGACGCCCTCGGCATGTCGGTGGCCGCCCTGTGGGCGCTCTTCGAGCCGGCCCGGCAGACCATCGGGTTCGGCCAGATCAACCTGATCCTGATGGCCCTGGTCGCCGCCGACTGCCTGCTCCCCCGCACCCGCTGGCCGCGCGGGCTCCTGGTCGGTGTGGCGGCGGCGACCAAGCTCACCCCGGCCGTTTTCGTGCTGCTGTTCCTCCTCCGCGGCCGCTACCGGGCCGCCGCCACCGCGGTCGCGTCCTTCACCGCCTGCGGGCTCGCCGCGCTGCTGCTCGCGCCCCGCGACTCCGCGCAGTACTGGCTGCACACCCTCTTCGACCCGGAACGCATCGGCGGCCTCGCCTACGCCTTCAACCAGAACATCCAGGCCGTCCTGGTCCGCCTGCTGCCCGCGAACACCCTGCTCTGGGCCGTGCTGGCGGCCGCCGTGATGGCACTGGCCGCGACCGCCGCGCGCCGCGCCCGCGACGACGTCACCGCTCTGCTCGCCATCGCCGCGGGCGGGCTCCTCGCCTCGCCGGTGAGCTGGTCGCACCACTGGGTCTGGGTCCTGCCCGCCGCCGTGGCCGTGCTGGTCCGCGCCCCGCGCTGGACCCCGGTGCTGCTGGTCTTCGCCGTCGCGCCGCATTCGTGGCTGCCGCAGACCCACGACCTCGAGATGCATTGGACGTGGTGGCAGCACCTGCTGGGGTCGTCCTACGTGCTGGTGACCATGGTCGCGCTGTATAGGTCGTTATACGCCGGGAATTCGGCATCGGCCCCGATCGTTGAACAACACGGCCGCCGGTTTCGCCCGTCCCGATCTGGCGACACCGGCGGCCCTGGTACCGGCACCGCCCGCCCGGTAGCGTCCGGGGAGTCCGAGGACGTGATCAACACGGTGAGGTGAGACGGTGCCGTCCCTGCTCGTCGCGAACCGGGGCGAGATCGCCGTCCGGATCCTCGGAACCGCCGCCGGCCTGGGCTTCCGCACCGTCGCCGTGCACCCGCCGGACGACGCCGACTGCGCCCACGTCACCCGCGCCGACCACGCGGAACGCCTCGACGGCAGCTACCTCGACGCGGCCGCGATCGTGGCCGCCGCGCAGCGCACCGGCTGCGAGTTCCTGCACCCCGGCTACGGATTCCTGTCCGAAAGCCCCGAACTCTCCCGCCGCTGCGCCGAGGCCGGCATCCGCTTCGCCGGACCGTCCCCGGAAGCCCTCGAACTGTTCGGCGACAAGACCCGGGCCCGCGCACGCGCCCGCGAGCTGGGCATCCCCGTCCTCCCGGGCACCGACGGCCCCACCGACGCGGCCGCGGCCGAGGCGTTCTTCGCCGAGCACGGCGCCGTGATGGTCAAGGCGCTCGCCGGTGGCGGCGGACGCGGCATGCGGCCGGTGACCGACGCCGCCGACCTGCCCGCCGCGCTGCGCCGGTGCGCCTCCGAGGCCGCGGCCGCGTTCGGCGACGGCTCGGTCTACCTCGAACGCCTCCTCCCCCGCGCCCGCCACGTCGAGGTGCAGATCGCCGCCGACGGCGAGACGGTGCTCGCGCTCGGCGACCGCGACTGCAGCCTCCAGCGCCGGCGCCAGAAGCTCGTCGAAATCGCGCCCGCGGCGCTTGACCGGGACCTGCGAAAGCGTTTGCACGAAGCCGCCACCGCGCTCATCGGGTCCACTGTGTACCGCGGTCTGGCCACTGTGGAGTTCCTGGTCGACGGCGACGACTTCGTGTTCCTGGAGGTGAACCCGCGGCTCCAGGTCGAGCACACCGTCACCGAGGAGGTCACCGGGCTCGACCTGGTCGAGATCGGGCTCCGCATCGCCGCCGGCGAGCCGCTGGACCACACCGCCCCCGAGCCGCGCGGGGTGGCGATCCAGGCCCGCGTCAACACCGAGACGGTGCGACCGGACGGGACCGTGCTGCCCGGCGGCGGCACGCTCACCACGTTCCAGCCGCCCACCGGGCGCGGCGTGCGCGTGGACACCCACGGCTACCCGGGCTACGCGGGCAACCCGCGCTACGACTCGCTGCTGGCCAAGGTGATCGTCACCGGCCCCGACCTCGCCGCGGCCGCCGCCCGGGCCCGCCGCGCGCTCGGCGAGTTCGCCATCGCCGGACCGCCCACGAACCTCGCCCTGCTCCGGGCGCTCCTGGCCGAGCCGCTCGACGCGGCCGACACGACGTTCGTGGACCGCCGCCTGCCCGATCTGGTGGACGAGATCGCCGGGCCTGCCGCCGCGCCCGGCACGGTCACCGCGCCGCAGCAGGGTGTCGTGGTGCAGGTGTGCGTGGCCGAGGGCGAGACCGTGACGGCCGGTGCGGAACTCGTCGTGCTCGAGGCGATGAAGATGGAGCACGTGATCACCGCCGAGCGGGGTGGCGTCGTGCTCGGTGTCGCGGTCAAACCCGGCGACGCGGTGAGCGCCGGGGCGGTGCTGGCGACCCTGCGGGAGAACGGCGACACGACCGCGGCCGGCGAGGTGACCGACGCCGATCTCGACCACGTGCGGCCGGACCTCGCGGAAACCCTGGCGCGGCACGAGATCGGCCTGGACGCCGCCCGCCCGGACGCGGTGCGCAAACGCCACTCCGCCGGACGCCGGACCGCGCGTGAGAACGTCGAGGACCTGTGCGATCCCGGCAGCTTCACCGAGTACGGCGCTCTCGCGATCGCGGCACAGCGCCGCCGCCGGGATCTCGGCGACCTGATTCGCCGCACCCCCGCCGACGGCATGGTCACCGGAACCGCGACCGTCGGCGGCCGTCCGGTCGTGGTGCTGGCCTACGACTACACCGTCCTGGCCGGCACGCAGGGCGTGCACAACCACCGCAAGACCGACCGGATGCTGCGGATCGCGCGCGACCGGAAGCTGCCGGTGGTGCTGTTCGCCGAGGGCGGCGGAGGCCGGCCGGGTGACACCGACACCTCCGCGGTCGCCCAGCTGGACGTGCCGACGTTCCGGATGGCCGCCCAGCTGGCCGGCGAGGTGCCGACGGTCGCGATCGTCTCCGGCTACTGCTTCGCCGGGAACGCGGCGCTCGCCGGGGTGTGTGACGTGGTCATCGCGACCGAGGGCAGCTCGCTGGGCATGGGCGGCCCGGCGATGATCGAGGGCGGCGGCCTCGGCGCCGTCGCGCCCGGGGACGTCGGGCCGATGCCGGTGCAGTACGCCAACGGCGTCGTCGACGTGCTGGTCGCCGACGAGGCCGAGGCGGTGGACGTCGCCCGGCGTTACCTGTCCTACTTCGCCGGCCCGGCCGAGGCGGGCGAGCCGGACGACCAGCGACGGTTGCGGCACCTGGTCCCGGAGAACCGCGTCCGCGCCTACGACGTCCGGCCGGTTCTGTCCACAGTGGCCGATCCGGGCAGCCTGCTGGAACTGCGGTCCGGGTTCGGCGCCGGGGTGATCACCGCGCTGGCCCGGATCGGCGGGATCCCGGTCGGCGTGCTGGCGAACAACCCGGGCCACCTGGGCGGCGCGATCGACGGCGACGCCGCCGACAAGGCCACCCGGTTCGTGAACCTGTGCCGTGCCCATTCGCTGCCGGTGGTGTCCTTCGTGGACACTCCCGGGTTCATGGTGGGCCCGGAGGCGGAGAAGACCGCGACGGTGCGCCGGTTCGGCGACCTGTTCGTCGCCGGGGCGAGGCTGACCGCGCCGCTGGTCGCGGTGGTGCTGCGTAAGGCCTACGGCCTGGGCGCGATGGCGATGACGGGCGGTTCGCTGCACGCGCCTGCGCTGACCGTGGCGTGGCCGACCGGCGAGTTCGGCGGCATGGGCCTGGAGGGCGCGGTGCGGCTGGGTTTCCGCAAGGAGCTGGAGTCGATCGCCGACCCGGAGGCCCGTCACGCCCGCTACACCGAGCTGGTCGCCGAGTACTACGAGCGCGGCAAGGCCCTGAGCACGGCGACGGTGTTCGAGATCGACGACGTGATCGACCCGGCGGACACCCGGGAACGGATCGTCCGCACCCTCACCGCCACCACCTGAGCGCGGAACTCGCGCCCGTCGAGTGTGGAACTCACGCGCGCGGACCCACCTGGCCAACGTGGAAATCACACCGCTGGGCGTGGCAGTCACACCCGCGAAGGTGCAACCCACCCGGCCAGGCTTCGCACCCGCGCCCAGCCGGGCCGGCGGCTCACCAGCGGTCGTGCACCTGCGCGCGGATCCGCCGGTCGTACAGCTCCCGAACCGCCTCCAGTGTCGACGGCGGCAGCGGCTCCAGCCCAGCGGCCGCGGCGTTGGCGCGCGCCTGTTCCGGCGACCGCGCGCCGGGGATGACCGACGTCACGCCCGGCTGCTGGATGATCCACCGCAGCGCCGTCTGCGCGGGCGTCGCCCCGGCGGGGGCCAGCTCACTGAACTCCGCGGCCGCCTCCACGCCCGTCGCGTAGTCCACCCCGCTGAACGTCTCGCCCTGGTCGAACGCCTCGCCGTGCCGGTTGAACGTGCGGTGGTCGTCCGCGGCGAACACCGTCTCCTTCGTGTACCGGCCGGACAGCAGGCCGGACGCCAGCGGCACCCGCGCGATGATCCCGACCCCGGCCTCGGCCGCCGCGGGCAGCACCCGCTCCAGCGGCTTGAGCCGGAACGGGTTGAGGATGATCTGCACGCTCGCGGTGCCCGGCCGGGCGATCGCGGTCAGCGCCTCGTCGCAGGTCTCCACGCTCACCCCGTACGCGGCAATGCGCTTCTCCGCCACCAGCGCGTCCAGCGCGTCGTACACCGCGTCCCGCGAGTACACCGGCGTCGGCGGGCAGTGCAGCTGCACCAGGTCGAGCGTGTCCACCCCGAGGTTGGCCCGCGACCGGTCGGTCCAGGCCCGGAAGTTGTCCAGCGTGTACTCGGCCGGGTCGAGCGGCGCGCGCCTGCCCATCTTGGTCGCCACGAACACGTCCGGGTGCTCCCGCAGGAACCGCCCGATGATCTGCTCGCTGCGGCCGTCGCCGTAGACGTCCGCGGTGTCGAAGAACGTGACACCGGCCTCGGCCGCGGCCGACAGCACCGCGAGCGCCTGCTCCTCGCCGACCTCGCCCCAGTCCGCGCCCAGCTGCCATGTGCCGAGCCCGACCACCGACACCGCCCGGCCGGTCCGGCCGAGTACCCGTTGCTCCATGCCGCCGATACTAGGCGCACCCACGGACCGTCCCGCGGCCGCGCGCAAACCGCCCGCGAGATCACAAAACCCCCACACGAGCGCACTTAAGCTGGACCGGGTGACCACCACCCCGGCCCCCACCCGCGCCCCGCGGATCCTCGCCCTGGCCTGCCTCACCGCGATCGCCGGGGGCGCCGCGCTCGTGCTGCTGCTGCAGTTCCTCCCGCCCACCGACCAGATCAGCCCGGTGCGCCGCACGATCAGCGAGTACGCGCTGAGCGCCAACAAGTGGATCTTCGACGTCGCGGTCCTGCTGATCGCGGTCGGCTCCGCGGTGCTGTTCGCCGCGCACGTGCTGATGCGGGCACTGCCGGTGCGCTCGGCCGCGGTCGTGCTGGGTGCACTGTGGACGGTGAGCCTGCTGGTGGTCGTCGCGTTCCCCAAGACCGACTGGTCCGTCGGGCCGAGCCTGGGCGGCGTCGTGCACCGCTACGCCAGCGTCGTCGGGTTCGTGTGCCTGCCGGCCGGGCTGCTGTTCGCCGCGCGCCGCATCTTCCCGGACTCGCCGGGCTGGCGCTGGGCGGCGCGCGTGCTGGCGATCGTCTCGCTCGCGTGGTTCGGGCTCATCCTCGGCGCGGTCGGCTACATGCTGGCCGGCGGCGGCCCGTGGTGGCGCACGATCCCGCTGGGCCTGGTGGAACGCCTGCTCGCGGCCACCGAACTGCTCGCGCTCGCCACACTGGCCGTCCCGTTACTACGATCGAACCGAGCCGAGGTGACCCAGGTCACTTAGGCGCTCCGGGCCGGAGGCGAGTAGCTTTCTAAGCGCTCGCTTACCGACGCGCTCAACGACGAGGAGGAGTTCCCGTGACCGAGTCCCACTCCCGGGTCGCCATCGTGACCGGCGCCGGCCGAGGCATCGGCGCCGCTGTCGCGCGCAAGCTGGCCTCGGACGGTTTCGCCGTCGCACTGCTGGACCTCAACGAGGAGTCCGTGAAGCAGGGCGCGGAGGACATCGTCGCGGCCGGCGGCAGGGCCATCGGGGTCGCGCTCGACGTCAGCAACACCGAGCAGGTCGAGGCCGCCGTCGCCCGCGTCGCCGAGGAGCTGGGCGCGCCGACCGTGCTGGTCAACAACGCCGGCATCACCCGGGACAACCTGATCTTCAAGATGACCGACGAGGACTGGGACTCGGTCATGAACGTGCACCTCAAGGGCTCGTTCCTGATGACCCGCGCGGTCCAGAAGCACATGACCGAGCAGCGCTGGGGCCGGATCGTGAACCTGTCCAGCACCTCGGCGCTGGGCAACCGCGGCCAGGTCAACTACTCCGCGGCCAAGGCGGGTATGCAGGGCTTCACCAAGACGCTGGCCATCGAGCTGGGCAAGTTCGGCGTCACCGCCAACGCGATCGCGCCGGGCTTCATCGAGACCGACATGACCGCGGCGACCGCCGAGCGGCTGGGCGTGCCGTTCGAGGACTTCAAGGCCTTCGCCGCCAAGGAGATCCCGGTGCAGCGTGTCGGCAAGCCCGAGGACATCGCCAACACCGTGTCGTTCCTGGTCAGCGAGGGCGCGGGCTTCGTGTCCGGCCAGGTCATCTACGTCGCCGGCGGACCGAAGGACTGAGCATGCGCGTCTTCAACGGACTGGACGAGTTCACCGCCGCGGTCGGCGAGCGGCTCGGCGTCAGCGACTGGCACACCGTCACCCAGGAGCAGGTCAACACGTTCGCCGACGCCACCGGGGACCACCAGTGGATCCACGTCGACATCGAGAAGGCCAAGCAGGGCCCGTTCGGCGGGCCGATCGCCCACGGCTTCCTGACGCTGTCGGTCCTGCCGCTGCTCTCGGCCGCCACGTACCGCGTCGACGGGCTGAAGATGGGGATCAACTACGGCCTGAACAAGGTCCGGTTCCCGCAGCCGGTCAAGGTCGGCTCGAAGATCCGCGGGGTCGCCGAGCTGGCCGAGGTCACCGACGTGCCCGGCGGCAAGCAGGTGGTGACCCGGTGGACGATCGAGATCGACGGCGAGGCCAAGCCGGCGTGCGTGGCCGAGTGGGTCACGCGCCTGATCGCCTGACGCGCGAGCCCGCCTCCGGGCGGGCTTCCGCTACGGTAGGGACATACCGACTGGTCGGTATAGCTATCTGGACAAGGAGGCCTAGTGACCCAGCAGGACCTGCCCGGACTCGACCTCGCACGGCTGCGGGGCTACCTGGACGAGCACTCCCCCGGGCTGGTCGGCGGCCCGCTGACCGGTGAGGTGGTGCAGGGCGGCCGCTCGAACCTGACCTACATCGTCGGCGACGGCACGAGCCGCTGGGTGGTCCGCAGGCCGCCGCTGGGGCACGTCCTGCCCACCGCGCACGACATGGCCCGCGAGCACCGTGTGATCAGCGCGCTCGCGGACACGCCCGTGCCGGTGCCGCGCACCATCACGCTGTGCCAGGACGCCGAGGTGCTCGGCGCGCCGTTCTACGTGATGGAGTTCGTGCCGGGCACGCCCTACCGCGCCGCGAGCGAGCTGGAGGCGCTCGGGGCGGAGCGCACGAAGGCGATCGCCGAGTCGCTCGTGGACACCCTGGTGGACCTGCACGCGGTCGACCCGTCCGCGGTCGGGCTCGGCGACTTCGGCCGCCCGGAGGGGTTCCTGGAGCGGCAGGTGCGCCGCTGGAAGAAGCAGCTGGACGCCTCGCGCAGCCGGGACCTGCCGGGCATCGACGACCTGCACGACCAGCTGGCCCGCGCCATCCCGGCGTCCGGGCCTGCGGCCGTCGTGCACGGCGACTACCGGCTGGACAACGTGCTCGTCGACGAGACCGACCGCATCACCGCGGTGCTGGACTGGGAGATGTCCACGCTCGGCGACCCGCTGACCGACCTGGCCCTGCTGGTGGCCTACGCCGAGCGCGGCAAGGTCAACCTGGAGATCGTGTCCAACGTCAGCACCGCGCCCGGCTACCCGGGCACGGACGAGATGATCGCCCGCTACGCGGCCCGGTCCGGTCGGGACGTCTCGGCGCTGGACTGGTACGTCGGGTTCGCGTTCTTCAAGCTGGCGGTGATCCTGGAAGGCATCTACTACCGGTTCAGCCAGGGCAAGACCGTCGGCGCCGGCTTCGACCAGATCGGCGCCGCCGTGGTCCCGCTCGTCACCCTCGGCCTCGACACCCTCAAGGACTGATCATGGATTTCACGTTCGACGCCAAGACTGAGGAGCTGCGGACGAGGCTTCTCGAGTTCATGGACTCTCACATCTACCCCGCCGAGCCGGTCTACGAGGAGCAGCTGGCCGAGCGCGAGAACGAGTGGACCTTCCCGCCGGTCGTCGAGGACCTCAAGGCCGAGGCGCGCAAGCGGGGCCTGTGGAACTTCTTCCTGCCGGGCGAGCACGGCGCGGGGCTGACGAACCTGCAGTACGCGCCGCTGGCGGAGATCACCGGCCGCAGCCCGCACCTGGCGCCGGTCGCGCTGAACTGCTCGGCGCCGGACACCGGGAACATGGAAGTGCTCGCGATGTTCGGCACCGAGCAGCAGCGCAAGCAGTGGCTGCAGCCGTTGCTGGACGGTGAGATCCGCTCGGCGTTCGCGATGACCGAGCCGGACGTGGCGTCCTCGGACGCGCGCAACATCGGCACCAGCATCCGCCGCGACGGCGACTCCTACGTGATCACCGGCCGCAAGTTCTACATCACCGGCGCGATGAACCCGAACTGCAAGATCTTCATCGTGATGGGCAAGACCGACCCGGATGCCGAGCCGCACCGCCAGCAGAGCCAGATCCTGGTGCCGCGGGACACGCCGGGCGTGCACGTCAAGCGCGGCATGAACGTGTTCGGCTACACCGACGGCTCGCACGGCGGGCACGCCGAGGTGGTCTTCGACGAGGCGCGGGTGCCCGCGGAGAACCTGATCGGCGAGGAGGGCGACGGGTTCGCCATCGCGCAGGCCCGCCTGGGCCCCGGCCGGATCCACCACTGCATGCGCTCGATCGGCATCGCTGAGCGGGCCATCGAGATGATGTGCCGCCGCACGCTGGGCCGGTCCACGTTCGGCAAGCCGATCGCCGAGCAGGGCGTGGTGCAGGACTGGATCGCCGAGTCCCGGGTGAAGGTCGAGCAGCTGCGGTTGCTGGTGCTCAAGACCGCGTGGCTGATGGACACCGTCGGCAACCGCGGCGCGCACACCGAGATCCAGGCGATCAAGATCGCCACCCCGAAGACCGTGGAGTGGATCCTGGACAAGGCGATCCAGGCGCACGGCGCGGGCGGGCTGTCGCAGGACTACCCGCTCGCCGAGATGTGGGCGGGGATCCGCACGCTCCGCTTCGCCGACGGACCGGACGAGGTCCACAAGCGCTCGCTCGCCCACCGCGAGCTGAAGAAGTACCGATCGGAGGCCCGATGAGCACGCTGACCGCCGACGACCTGCGCGCGCGGGTGGGTGAGTTGCTCGCCGCCCACCCGCCGGCGAGCACGGACCGGCTGGAGTTCCTGCGGGCGCGGTTCGACGCCGGGCTGGCCTGGGTGCACTACCCGGCCGGCCTCGGCGGCCTGGACGCGCCGCGTGAGCTGCAGAACGTCGTCGAAGCCGAGCTGGCGAAGGCCGGCGCGCCGGACAACAACCCGCGCCGTATCGGCATCGGGCTGGGCATGGCGGCGCCGACCATCCTGCGGTTCGGCACCGACGAGCAGAAGCAGCGCTACCTGCGTCCACTGTGGACCGGCGAGGAGGTGTGGTGCCAGCTGTTCAGCGAGCCGGGCGCCGGATCGGACCTCGCGGCGCTGGGCACCCGCGCGGTGCGCGACGGGGACGAGTGGGTGGTCAACGGGCAGAAGGTGTGGACGTCGGTCGCGCACATCGCCCGCTTCGCCATCCTGGTCACCCGCACCGACCCGGACGTGCCCAAGCACCAGGGCATGACGTACTTCATCTGCGACATGACCGATCCCGGTGTCGAGGTGCGGCCGCTGCGGCAGCTCACCGGTGAGGCGGAGTTCAACGAGGTGTTCCTGTCCGGGGTGCGGATCCCGGACGCGAACCGGCTCGGCGCGGTCGGCGAGGGCTGGAAGGTCGCGCAGACGACGCTGATGAACGAGCGCGTGGCGATCGGCGGCAACGCGATCCCGCGCGAGGGCGGCCTGATCGGGATGGTGTCGAAGACCTGGCGGGACCGGCCGGAGCTGCGCACGCCGGAGCTGCACGACCGGTTGCTGAAGTTGTGGGTGCAGGCCGAGGCGGCGCGGCTGGCCGGCACGCGGTTGCGCCAGCAGCTGGCCGTCGGCGCGCCGGGTCCGGAGGGCTCGGCGATGAAGCTGGCGTTCGCGAACCTCCAGCAGGCGCTGACCGGGCTGGAGATCGAACTGTCCGGTGAGGACGGTCTGCGTTACGACGACTGGACGTTGCGCAGGCCGGAGAAGGTCGACATGCTCGGCCGCGGGCCCGGGTACCGCTACCTGCGGGCGAAGGGGAACTCGATCGAGGGCGGCACCTCCGAGGTGCTGCGCAACATCATCTCCGAACGCGTGCTCGGGCTGCCGTCCGAGCCGCGGGTGGACAAGGACGTCGCGTGGAAGGACCTGCCGCGGTGAGCGATCTGCTGTACTCCGAGGTCGAGGAGGACCTCCGGGCGAGTGTCCGTGACCTGCTGACCGACCGGGCCGGGTTCACGTCCGTGCTGGCGCGCACCGAAAGCGCCGAACCGTACGACCTGAAGCTGTGGCGCACGCTCACCGCGGATCTCGGGCTGGCCGGGCTGGCGGTGCCGGAGGAGCTGGGCGGGCAGGGCGCGTCGTACCGCGAAGTGGCGGTCGTGCTGGAGGAGCTCGGGCGGTCGGTGGCGCCGGTGCCGTTCCTGGGCAGCGCGGTGCTGGCGACGGCGGCACTGCTGGCGGCCGGTGACACCGAGCTGTTGCCGCGGCTGGCGGGCGGTGAGCTGATCGGGGCGCTGGCGGTGCCGCTGACCACGGCGCCGGACGCTGGGTTTCCGGGTGGCGTGTCGGCCAACACCGAAGGTGCGCTGAGCGGTTCGGTGCGGACGGTGGCGGACGCGTCGGTGGCGGACGTGCTGGTCGTGCCCGCGGTGGGCCCGGACGGCCCGGGGCTGTACGCGGTGGAAAAGGCCGGGGCGACGGTGACCGAGGCGGTGTCGCTGGATTTGACGCGCCGGCTGGCGGACGTGTCGTTCGACAACGCGTCGTCGCGGTTGCTGGCTTCGGGGCCGGGCGCGGAGTCGGCGTTGCGGCAGGCGTTGCTGGTGGGCGCTGGGTTGCTGGCGTCGGAGCAGGTCGGGGTCGCGCAGTGGTGTCTGGATGAGACGGTCGCGTACCTGAAGCAGCGCTACCAGTTCGGGCGGCCGGTGGGTTCGTTCCAGGCTCTGAAGCACCGGCTGGCGGACCTGTACCTGGAGATCGTGTCGGCCCGCGCGACGGCGCGTTATGCCGCGGACACGCTGGCTACGGGTGATTCGGATGTGCCGGTCGCGGTGGCGGTGGCGCAGTCGACGTGCTCGGCGGTCGCGTTGCACGCCGCCGAGGAGTCGGTGCAGCTGCACGGTGGCATCGGGATGACCTGGGAGCACCCGGCGCACCTGTACCTCAAGCGCGCCAAGAGCAGCGAGCTGGCGCTCGGCACGCCGGGGCGGCACCGTGCTGCGTTGGCGGGGTTGGTGAATCTGCCGCCCGCGTGAGTTGCGGGGTTCGCGGGTTTCGGGGGCCGGTGCCGGTGGTGCCGGCCCCCGTTTTTGTTGATCTGGGGGCCGTTCGCGGGGTGGCGGAACGGTGAGCCGGATCGTGCGGCCGCGAATCGCGCGGTCGTTCAGGCGACAAACCCGGTTGCCCGGTTACGAGCGAGTGGGGCAGTCATGGCGATCGTGATCCGATGCTGGTCCAATCGCAGCCACACCAGTGGGCACCTCGCGCCGCACGAGCGGACATGTCGCGCCGCGCGAGCGGGTATCTCGTGGCCACCCCACACGAATGGACACCTCATGGCCGCGCGAACGGTCATGTCACGGCCACACGAACGGACATTTCATGGCCGCGCCGCGCGGATGGACATCTCACGTCCGCGCCGATGGGCATCTCGCGGCCCCACCGCGCACCGGCACCTCGCGACCGCACCGATGGGCACCTCACGGCCCCACCAGTGGACACCATGCGGCCCCACCGATGGCCATCTCGCGTGCCACCCCGTGGCAAGGTCAGGGCCGCAGCGAATCGACCAGCAGATCGGCGTAGTGGGTGCCGACCTCCTGCGCGCTCAGCCGCCCGTCGCTGCGGTACCAGACCGCCAGGTGGTGCACGGAGCCGAAGAAGAAGTCCACCACGATGTCCGCCGGTTTGTCCGTCCGGAACACGCCCTCGCGCTGGCCCTCTTCGATCAGCGACCGGAACAGCACGTGGTAGCGCCGCCGGTCGGCGCGTACCGCTTTGCGCTTCGACGGGCTGAGCTGGTGCATGGACTGGAAGAAGATCGTCGTGTCGTCGAGGTTGTCGATGCTGCTCACGACAACATCCGAGGCGGCCGCGTGCAGGCGCGCGCTCACCGGCTCGCCACTGGCCACGACCTTCTCCAGCTGCTCGGTCTGCAACCGCAGGACGCGGCCGTAGATCTCGTGCAGCAGGTCGTCCTTCGAGCCGAAGTAGTGGTACATCGCGCCCTTGGTGACGCCGGCCGCGGCGACGATCTCCTGCACCGACGTGCGGTCGAACCCCCGCTCGGCGAACAACCGCGTCGCCGCCGACAGCAGCCTCGCCGGCACCGGCTCCTCGGTCATCCGCACGTCCTTCCTCGACCGGCACAGCATATCCGCGGCCCCGGTCGCACCTCCCGGGTGCGACCGGGGCCGACCGTCACTCGCCCAGCGCGGACTCCACCTTGCGCTGCAGCTTGTTCATCCCGCCCAGCCACCGGTCCGTCTGTGTCGCGCGGGTGGCGTAGTACTCGGCGACCTCGGGGTGCGGCAGGATCAGGAACCGGTCGTCCACGAAGGCCTCCATCACCGTGTCGGCCACCTGGTCCGGCTCGATCGCCGAAGCGCCCATGATCAGCTGCCCGCCGACGCCCGTCGCGGCCAGCATGTTCGTCCGCACCCCCTGCGGGCAGATCGCCTGGACCGTGACGCCCCGGTGCCGGTACGTCGCCGACAACCACTCGGCGAACGCCAGCGCGCCGTGCTTGGTGACCGAGTACGGCGCGGACCCCAGGCTGGTCAGCAGCCCGGCCGCGGACACCGTCGCGAGGAACCGGCCCCGCCCGCGCTCCAGCCACCCGGGCAACAACAGGTGAGCCGCCCGGACGTGGGCCATCACGTTGACGTCCCACGCCCGCGCCCACACCTCCTCGGGCACCTCCGGCCCGCCGTGCGGGGCGATCCCGGCGTTGGCGCAGAACAGGTCGATCGCGCCCAGCTCCGCCGACGCCCGCGTGATCAGCGCCGCCACCCCGTCGACCCCGGCCGCGTCGCCGGCGACCGCGACCCCGCCGACCTCCGCGGCCACCGCCTCGGCGGCCGGGCCGTCCAGGTCCGCCACCACGATCCGCGCGCCCGCCGCGGCGAACCGGCGCGCCAGCGCCGCCCCGATCCCGCCGCCACCGCCGGTGATGACGACCCCGGCGCCGTCCAGTTCGAAGCTCACAGCCCGCCTCCCAGGGTCACGCCGCCGTCGAGAACCACGGTCTGCCCGGTGATCCACCCGGCCTCGTCGGACAGCAGGAACGCCACCGCGCCCGCGATGTCCTCCGGCACGCCCAGCCGCTTCATCGGGTACGCCGCGGACACCTCCTCCTCGCGGCCTTCGTACAGCGCGGTGGCGAACTTCGTCTTCACCACGGCCGGGGCGACCGCGTTGACCCGGATCTTCGGCCCCAGCTCGACCGCCAGCTCCTGGGTCAGCCGGATCACGGCCGCCTTGCTCACGCCGTACATGCCGATCCCGGGCGAGGCACGCAGCCCGGCGATGGAGGCGACGTTGACGACCGACCCGCCGTGCTCGCCCATCCACGCGTCGCGCGCGTGGCGCAGCCAGGCCAGCGGCGCGAGCACGTTCACGGCGAGGATCTTCGCGGCGGCCGCGGGGTCGATGTCCAGCACGGGGCCGTAGACCGGGTTGATGCCGGTGTTGTTGACCAGCATGTCCAGCCGCCCGAAGGTCTCGACCGTCTTCGCGACCGCCTCCTCCTGGTGCGCCGCGTCGTCGGCCTTGCCGGGCACCGCGATCGCCACGCCCGGCCCGCCCAGCTCGTTCACCGCGTCGGCGAGCGGCTCGGGCTTGCGGGCGGTGATGCACACCCGCGCGCCGCGCTGCACCAGCTCGCGGGCGACGCCGAGGCCGATGCCCCGGCTCGCCCCGGTGACGATCGCGACGCGGTCCTTGAACGAGTTCACCATCGGGCTCCTGTCTCCTGTCCACCTTGACTAAGCGCTCGCTTACAATGGGAACGGCCGGACCGCCGTGTCAAGTCTCCCGCCAGGCGGTTCCTTACTGGGAGGATTCCGCCATGACGATCTCGCTGTCCGCCGAACTCTGGCCGGAGGTGCAGCCGGACGCGGCACGGCGGCTGATGCTGGCCGGTGTCGAGTCCTTCGCCCGCCGCGGCTACCACGCGACCACGACACGCGACATCGCGAGCGCGGCAGGCATGAGCCCGGCGGCGCTGTACGTGCACTTCCCGTCGAAAGCCGCGCTGCTGTTCGCGATCAGCAAGAGCGGGCACCAGCAGACGCTCGACCTGGTCGAGGACGTCGCCAAGCGCGCCGACGAGCCGGCCGAGCGGATGCGCCGCATCGTCGCCGACTTCGTGGCCTGGCACGCGCGGCGGCACACCGTGGCGCGCGTCGTGCAGTACGAGCTGCAGGCGCTGCCCGAGCAGGAGTACCAGGTCGTGGCCGACCTGCGGCGCCGCATCGAGCACCTGGTGCGGGGCGTCATCGAGGACGGCGTCGCGCAGGGGCAGTTCGTGGTCGCCGACGTCAAGACCGCCGCGCGAGCGGTCCTGTCGCTCGGCGTCGACGTGGCGCGCTGGTACAGCGAGCGCACCGGCAAGACGCCCAAGGCGCTCGGCCGCGAGTACGCGGACCTCACCCTGCGCATGCTCGGCGCGCAACCCTGACAGCGACGGTGCCACGACGGCCACCGTACCCCACATACTAAGCGGTCGGTAACCTCGTTCCCGGCGTGATCGGCGCTACCGTCACGGCATGAGCGAAATCCGCCCGTTCCACCTCGACGTCCCGCAGTCCCAGCTCGACGACCTGCACGCGCGCATCGACCTGACCCGCTGGCCCGACGAGCTGCCGGGCGTGGGCTGGAGCTACGGCATCCCGCTCGGCTACGTCCAGGAGCTGACCCGGTACTGGCGCACGAGCTACGACTGGCGCGCGTACGAGAAGCGGCTCAACGAGCTGGGCCAGTTCACCACGGAGATCGACGGCCAGCGCATCTACTTCCTGCACGTCCGCGCGGCCGACGACGACGCGCTGCCACTCATCCTCACGCACGGCTGGCCCGGCTCGGTCGTGGAGTTCCTGCCGGTGATCGAGGCGCTGTCGGCGCGGCACCACCTGGTCATCCCGGCCATCCCCGGCTACGGATTCTCCGGCCCGACCACCGACACCGGCTGGGACGTGCCGCGCATCGCCCGCGCGTTCGCCGAGCTGATGCGCCGCCTCGGCTACGACCGCTACGGCGCACAGGGCGGCGACTGGGGCTCGGCGATCTCGCGGCAGCTGGGAATCGACGACGCCGCTCACGTCGCCGGCGTACACGTCAACATGCTCGGCACCGCCCCGTCCGGCAACCCCGCCGAACTGGACGAGCTGTCCCTGGCCGACAAGGAGCGGCTGGGACGACGCGAGCACTACCAGCGTGAGCTGTCCGGCTACATGAAACTGCAGTCCACGCGCCCGCAGACCCTGGCCTACGCGCTGCACGACTCCCCCGTCGGTCAGCTCGCCTGGATCGTCGAGCGGTTCCAGGAGTGGACCGATTCGGACGGCACCCCGGAGGACGCGGTCGACCGGGACCTGATGCTGACCAATGTGATGATCTACTGGTTGACCGGCACGGCCGGGTCGTCGGCGCGGCTGTACCGGGAGTCGGCCCGCAGCTGGGGCAGGCAGCCCGGGCTCGACGTGCCGATGGCCGTCGCCGTGTTCCCGCACGACATCGTGCTCCCCGTGCGCCGCCTCGCCGAGCGCGACAACAACATCGTGCGCTGGACGGAGTTCGACCGGGGCGGGCACTTCGCGGCGATGGAGGAACCCGACCTCTTCGCCGAAGACGTCCTGGCGTTCTTCGCTTCGCTCTAGAGTGGGCGCATGCTGAAACCCGATCCCGGCCGGCTGCTCGCCGTCGCCCGCGAAGAGGCCCTGCTCGGCAAGTCCGAGGGCGGCGTGCCGATCGGCGCGGCGCTGTTCACTGTGGACGGTGAGCTGCTCGGCCGGGGCCACAACCGGCGGGTCCAGGACGACGACCCGTCGATGCACGCCGAGACCGCGGCCTTCCGCAACGCGGGCAGGCGCCCGCACTACCGGGACACGGTGATGGTGACCACACTCTCCCCCTGCTGGTATTGCAGTGGTCTGGTGCGGCAGTTCAGCATCTCCCACGTGGTGATCGGCGAGGCCCGCACCTTCTCCGGTGGCCACGACTGGCTGGCCGGGCTGGGTGTCGGCATCACGATCCTCGACGACCCCGCGTGCGTCACGCTGATGACGGAGTTCATCGAAGAGCGCCCGGATCTGTGGTTCGAGGACATCGGGGTCGAAACTTCCTGAGGAGCTGCCATGTCACCGTCCGTTCCGCTGATCGACCTGACGTCCTGGTTCGACGGCACCGGCCGCGAACGGGTGGCCGCCGAGGTGGATCGCGCGCTGCGGGAGTCCGGCTTCCTGCTGATCACCGGGCACGGCGTGCCGGACGAGCTGCGCGCGCGGGTGCGGTCGCGGGCGCGGGAGTTCTTCGCGCTGCCCGCCGAGGTGAAGCGGCGGTACGCGGTGACGGTCGGCGGGCGCGGCTGGCTGCCGCCCGGGGTGGAGGCCAACGGGTACGCCGAGGGCACCGAAACCCCGCCGGACCTCAAGGAGTCCTACTCGGTCGGCGCGGACGCCGCGGTCGGCGTGCCGGAGGTCGACGAGTTCTGGTTCCAGCCCAACGTATGGCCGTCGGAGGTCCCGGAGTTCGCGGCCGCGTCACGCGAGTACATGGCGCGGATGCGGGAACTGTCGGACGAGCTGCTGACGGTATTCGCGGCCGCGCTCGGCCTGCCCGCAGACCACTTCACGCGGCACACCGGGCACCCGACATACACGTTCAACATCAACTGGTACCCGGCGCTGAACCGGGTCGGCGCGCCGGAACCGGGGCAGTTCCGGATCGGGCCGCACACCGACTTCGGCACGGTGACGGTGCTGGACCGGCAGGCCGGGGTCGGCGGGCTGCAGGTCTGCACCAGTGACGGCGAGTGGGTGGACGCGCCGTTCGACCCGGCGGCGTTCACGGTGAACATCGGGGACCTGATGGCCCGCTGGACGGGCGACCGGTGGCGCTCGACGCGGCACCGGGTGCTGCCGCCGTCGGCGGACGCGCCGGACGAGGACCTCGTGTCGCTCATCTTCTTCTACGAGACCGACCACGACGCGCGGATCGCCTCGCTCGCGCCGCCGCTGGGCCGCACGGCGTACCCGGAGGTCGTGGCGTCGGAGTACCTGCGCGGCAAGCTCGACGCGATCACCGTGGCGCCCCCTGACCCGGGTGGGCCAGGGGGCGCCACGACGTCAGTTGCGGCCGTACTCCCCGCCGCAGTCACAGCAGTTGCCGCAGTTGCAGTTGCCCGGCGTCTCCATTGTGGTGTCCCTTCCGTTCGGAGGTGGTTCGCCGTCCTGGTCGCCGGGCCGCCCGGGATAGTTCCGCCGTTCACCCGATGGTGCAACACGGACGCAACATCGACTGCCTACGGTGCTGCCATGGCGACCACGACAGGGCGAAAAACAGGCGAATACGGCGAAAAAGTCGTCGCGGTCGAACCGGGCGGTGTCGAGCCGGTGCCGGTCGCGGACCGGCACGGCAGGCCGCGGCAGCTGTTCTGGACCTGGGCCTCGCCCAACCTGGAGTTCGCCACGATCTTCGTCGGCGTGCTGGCGGTGTCGGCGTTCGGGCTGAGCTTCGCGCAGGCGGTGGTCGCGGTCGCGATCGGCAACGGGCTGGGCGCGGTGTCGCACGGCGTGCTGTCGGCGCGCGGGCCGCGGTTCGGGGTGCCGCAGATGGTGTTGAGCCGCCTGCCGTTCGGCTACCGCGGCAACGCGGTGCCCGCCGCGTTGATGTCGGTGACGGCGGGGATCGGCTGGTTCGCGGTCAACAGCGTCAGCGGGGCGTTCGCGCTGAACACGCTGACCGGGATGCCGGTGCTGCTGTGCCTGGTGATCGTGGTGGTGCTGCAGATCGGGATCGCGTTCTTCGGACACAACCTGGTGCAGGCCTACGAACGCTGGATCTTCGGGGTGCTGGCGGTGGTGTTCGCGATCGGGGCGGTGGTCACGTTCGCGCAGGCGTCGCCGAGCGCGGTCGGCGGGACCGGCGGGGTGGGCGGGTTCCTGCTGACGGTCGGCGCGGCGTTCGGGTACACCGCGGGCTGGAACCCCTACGCGGCGGACTACACGCGGTACCTGCCGGAGTCGGTGAGCGGCCGGGCGGTCGGCTGGGCCGCGGGCAGCGGCTTGTTCGTGGCGACGACGGTGCTGATGGCGACGGGCGCGGCGTCGGCCACGCTGGGCGGCGGGGACGGCAGCCCGACGGCGGCGTTCACCGGGCACATGCCGGGCTGGTTGTCCGCGCTGACGCTGCTGGCGATCGCGCTCGGAGCGGTGGCCGCCAACGCGCTGAACGTCTACTCCGGAGCGCTCGCGTTCCTCACGCTGGGCGTGGAGCTGCCGCTCGCGTGGCGGCGGGCGATGGTGGCGGTCGCGTTCGGCGTCGTCGGGTTCGTGCTGGCGTGGCTGGGGCTCGCCGACGCGGGGACGGCCTACGAGCACTTCCTGCTGGTGATCGCGTACTGGGTGAGCCCGTGGCTGGGTGTGGTGTTCGCCGACCAGTTGATGCGGCGCGGGCAGGCCGGGCTGGCGCGCCTGCTGCCGGACACCCGGCGGTGGGGCTGGCAGGGACTGGTGGCGTTCCTGGTCGCGGCGGTGGTGTCGATCGCGTTGTTCGCGAACCAGACGCTGTACGCGGGTCCGGTGCCGCGGGCGGTGCCGGAGGTGGGCGACGTGACGTGTTTCGTCGGGTTCGCGCTGGCGGCCGGGTTGTACGCGGCGGTGGGCCGTCGCTGGGCGCGCGCTTGAGGCTCACCAGCGGTCCCAGTGCAGGACCTCGCGCCGGTCGATGCGCGGCGCGGGCCGGAATTCGGTGCCGAGGGTGAAGGCGAGCGGCACGAGCGCGGCCAGCATGACCTCGTCGTGCGGCACGCCGAGGGTGGCGGCGAGTTCCTTCTCCAGCGGCGCGTGTGCGGTGGTCCAGACCGTTCCGAGGCCGCGGTTGCGCGCGGCGAGCATGAAGCTCCAGACGGCGGGCAGGATCGAGCCCCACGTCATCGCCTGGTCCAGCACCGGCGCGTGGTCGGTGCGGCCCTCGACGGCCGGGATCACGAACGCCGGCACCCGGTGGATGTTGTCGTAGAGGTACTGGGCGCCCTCGCCGATGCGCCGCATCGATCCGGGGTGGGCGGTCATGCGGCGCAGGTCCTTGTCGGTGAGCGGCCGGCCGCTCGCCAGCTGGACCGCGCGCCGGAAGATGCCGGCCACCGCGGCGCGCTGGGCCTTCCCCGTGACGACCAGGAAGTGCCAGCGCTGGCGGTTGCGTCCGGTCGGGGCCTGGGTGGCGAGGTCGACGCACTCCTCGATCAGGTGGCGCGGCACGGGCCGCGTGAAGTCGAGGCGCTTGCGCACGGCACGAGTGGTGGACAGGACCTCGTCGGCGGTCAGATCGAGCGTCATCAGTGTCTCCCAGATCGTCTGTCAGCAGATTGTTTGCGACCATACGGTTGTGATTGATCTGCTGTCAAACAATTGGCGAGCAGACGATTCGTGGTAGTGTGCGCGTCATGGCGGCCAGATCGGAGGAGTCCTACTTCCCGCGGCTCGCGGCGGAACGGCTCGACATCGCGCTGTGCCGCGCGTCGGCGTCGGTGGCCCGGGCGGCGGAGAAGGCCGCGGGCGAGCAGGGACTGGGGGTCGGGCAGCACCTGGTGCTGAAGATGCTCGCGGCGGTGGGGCCGTGTTCGCAGCAGGTGCTGAGCGAGGAACTGCGGATCGACCGCAGCGTGATGGTCGGGATCGCCGACGACCTGGAGAAGGCCGGCCACGTCCGGCGGGAGCGGGATCCGCGGGACCGGCGGGCGTACGCGGTGACGATCACCGCCGGCGGGCGCCAGGCGCTGGCGAAAGCCGAGGCGGCGACGCCCGGGTTCCTGGACCGCACGTTCGCGGCGCTGTCCGCGGGGGAACGCGATCAGCTCGCGGCGCTGCTCGGAAAGCTGCTGACCGCGGATTGACCGCGGCCCCGATCATGCGGGACCGGCGCCGGCAACTCAGCGCCGGAGTTCCGACCCGGTACCGCGGCGGCGATCAGCCGGTGCCGGGGGCGCACCAAGGCACCCCGGAGCCGCGCCTCGGGTCAGCACCACCGTGATCAACCTGCCGGGGCGCACCAAGGCGCCCCGGAGTCGTGACTCGGGTCAGCGCGGCCCTGATCAGCCAGCCGGAGCGCTCCACGCCCGGCGCCGCAGCTCGGATCAGGCGACGTGCCCGACGACCGGCACCAGCACCGCCCGCCCGGCCCCGGTCAGCACCCCGGGCACCAAGCGCTCCCCAGCACCACACGACGGCGATCAACCTGCCGGGGCGCACCAAAGCGCCCCGGAGTCGTGGCTCGGGTCAGCGCGGCCCTGATCAGCCAGCCGGAGCGCACCACGCCCGGTATCACGGCTCGGGTCAGGCGACGTGCCCGACGGCCGACACCAGCACCGCCCGCCCGGCCCCGGTCAGCACCCCGGGCACCAAGCGCTCCCCAGCACCGCACGACGGCGATCAACCTGCCGGGGCGCACCAAAGCGCCCCGGAGGCGCGCCTCGGGTCAGCACCACCGTGATCAACCTGCCGGGGCGCACCAAGGCGCCCCGGAGTCGTGGCTCGGGTCAGGCGACGTGCCCGACGGCCGGCGCCAGCACCGCCCGCCCGGCCTCGGTCAGCACCGCGGGCACCAGGCGCTCCCCGTCGCCGTCCGGGCGGATGTAGCCGCCGTGGGCGAGGGCGTGCGCGGCCATCTGGTCGCAGCAGGCGACTCCGTCGATGAAAAGGTCCGGTTCGACGCTGGACGACATCACGGCGCGGCCCTGGGCCACCGCTCGCAGCATCGCCATCGCCCGATGGGACAACTCTTCACCTGTACCGGACACCGGGATCTACCCCCTTGCGTCGTCACCTGCTGTTGCCTCTGTTATCGCACACTGGTCCATTAGTGTTAACGACCGGTCCCGCGACACGCCGTCAACCACCCACCGCGGTGACTTCCGGCTCGGGCAGGGCGGGGCCGAGGACCCGGGCCCACTGGCGGATGATCCGGCGCCGCCGGGAGGTGTCGTCGGCGAGGAGGTTCGCCAGGCCCAGCCCGCGGGCCAGGTCGAGTGTCGACTGGACCAGTTCCCGCACCCCGGGCCGCGCCTCGTCGACCCCGAGCAGGTCGACCGCCAGCCGGTGCGCCTCCCGGCCGACCTTGGCCTGCAGCGGCACCAGCACCGCCCGCAGGGACTCATCGCTGGACGCCGCGACCCACAGGTGCAGCGCGGCGCGGAAC
This sequence comes from Amycolatopsis sp. 3B14, assembly GCF_050958625.1. NCBI lineage: Bacteria > Bacillati > Actinomycetota > Actinomycetes > Pseudonocardiales > Pseudonocardiaceae > Amycolatopsis > Amycolatopsis sp. 3B14. Next base: position 14,496 of record NZ_JBHZEN010000065.1, on the reverse strand, counting down.
ATCGGGCCGGTGTAGAGGTTGAGCAGCATGTCGACGACCGGTTCGATGCGGGACCGCCCGGACGGCAGCCCCTCGGCGCCGCGCCGCATCTCGGCGATCTGCACCTCGCCGACGTACTCGACCGCGGCCGTGACCAGGTCCTCCCGCGTGGGGAAGTGGTGCTGGGCGGCCCCGCGCGAGACCCCGGCGCGCTGCGCGATGAGCGCGACGGTGGTGCCGGCCCACCCGACCTCGCCGATGCAGTCCACGGCTGCGTCGATGAGCTTGCGACGGGTGGTCCGGCTGCGCTCCTGACGGGGCTCCGGCACGGGTCTTCCTCCTAGTACGACTTCGGCAGGCCGAGGGAGTGCTGGGCGACGAAGTTGAGGACCATCTCGCGGCTGACCGGGGCGATCCGGCCGACGCGGACGGCCCCGAGCAGCGTACCCAGCCCGTATTCGGACGCCATGCCGTTGCCGCCGTGGGTCTGGATCGCCTGGTCGACCGCCTTGATCGCGACCTCGGCGCCGGCGTACTTGGCCATGTTCGCCGCCTCGCCCGCCCCGAAGTCGTCGCCGGAGTCGTACAGCGCGGCGGCCTTCTGGGTCATCAGCTTGGCCAGCTCGAGCTCGATCTTGACCTGCGCCAGCGGGTGCGCGATGCCCTGGTGGGTGCCGATCGGCGCGCCCCACACGCTGCGCTCCTTCGCGTACGCCACACCCTTTTCCAGCGCGTACCGGGCGATGCCGATGGAGAACGACGCGCCCATGATCCGCTCCGGGTTGAGCCCGGCGAACAGCTGCGCCAGCGCCGCGTCCTCGGACCCGACGAGCGCCTCGGCGGGCAGTCGGACGTCGTCGAGGAACAGGCCGAACTGCTTGTCGGCCGAGACGAGGTCCATCTCGATCTGCTTGTACTCGAACCCGGGCGTGCCGGTGGGCACGATGAACAGCGCCGGCTTCAGCTTGCCGGTCTTGGCGTCCTCGGTGCGGCCGACGACGAGCACCGCGTCGGCCTCGTCGACACCGGAGATGAACACCTTGCGCCCGTTGAGGATCCAGTCGGCGCCGTCCCGGCGTGCCGTCGTCTTGAGACGGTGCGAATTGGACCCCGCGTCGGGTTCGGTGATGGCGAAGGACATCCGCACCTCGCCGGTGGCGAACCGGGGCAGCCACGAGCGCTTCTGCTCGTCCGTGCCGTACCGGGCGATCACCGTGGCGCAGATCGCCGGGGACACCACCATCAGCAGCATCGGCGTGCCCGCGGCGCAGAACTCCTCGCACACCGCGGCGAGGTCGCCGATCCCGGCGCCACCGCCGCCGTACTCCTCGGGCACCGACACCCCGAGGTACCCCAGCCGCCCGGCCTCGTTCCACAGATCGCTGGTGTGGCCGCCGCTGCGCGCGACCTTCACGTAGTACTCGTGCCCGTAGGCGCGGGCCAGGTCGCCGACCGCCTTGCGCAGCGCGATCCGCTCTTCGGACTCGACGAAATTCATGCTTGCTCCTTCGGCGTGACGACGGCGAGAACGGTGCCCGGTTCGACCTGCTGCCCCACCGTCACGGGCAGGTCGGTGACCTCGCCGTCGGCCGGCGCGGTGATCCGGTGTTCCATCTTCATGGCTTCCAGCCACAGCAGGGGGTCACCGGCGGCGACGGTGTCCCCGGCCGCGACGGCGATCCGCAGCACGGTGCCCGGCATCGGCGCGACCAGCGAACCCGCGGCGAGCGCCGCCTCCGGGTCGGTGAACCGCGGCACCGGGACGAGGTCGACGGCGCCGAGCGCGGAGTCGACGCACACCAGCCCGCGGTACCGGCCGACGAGGAACACGCGCCGGACGCCGTCGACGTCGAGCACCACCCGGTCCGGGGTGGCCTCCACGACTTCCGCGTCGTCCAGGCGGAGCCCGGGACGGTAGGTGACCTCGACCTCGGTGTCCCCGGCGAGGTAGCGCTTGCGCAGCGGCGCGGAGGCCACATTGCGCCACCCGGCGGGCAGCCTGCCGAGGGTCCGCGCCGATGCCCGGTTGGCGGCGGCCTCGGCCAGCGCCGCCGCGGTCGCCGACCACCGCACGCCGGCGGCGTCCGCGGCGGGCCGGGACAGGACGTCCAGCCCGTGCCGGTCCAGGAACGCCGTGTCTGTCTTGCCGGCCAGGAACTCCTCGTGCCGCAGGATGTTGACCAGCAGGTCACGGTTGGTGCGCAACCCGTGGATGCGTGCGCCGGCCAGCGCCCGCGCCAGGCGCCGTGCCGCTTCGGCGCGCGTCGGGGCCCAGGCGATCACCTTGGCGAGCATCGGGTCGTAGTGCACGCCCACCACCGAGCCGTCCACCACGCCCGCGTCCAGCCGCAGCCCGGCCTCGCCGCCGAGGGCGAATTCGGCGTCCACGCCCGGGATCTCGAACCGGTGCAGCGTGCCGCTCTGCGGCTGCCACCCGGCGGCTGGATCCTCGGCGTACAGCCGCACCTCGATCGCGTGCCCCCGCGACGCGGGCGGCTCGGCGGGCAGCCGCTCGCCCTCGGCGATCCGGATCTGCAGAGCCACCAGGTCCAGGCCGGTGACGCATTCGGTGACCGGGTGCTCGACCTGCAGGCGCGTGTTCATCTCCAGGAAATAGAACCGCCCGTCGGATGTGGCGAGGAACTCGACGGTGCCGGCGCCGACGTAGTCGATCGCCTTCGCGGCCTTGCGCGCGGCGTCGAACAGCTCGGCCCGCATCGCGTCGTCGACCAGGGGCGACGGCGCCTCTTCGACGACCTTCTGGTGCCGCCGCTGGATCGAGCACTCCCGCTCCCCCAGCGCCCACACCGTGCCGTGGGTGTCGGCGAGCACCTGGACCTCGATGTGCCGCCCGGTCTCCAGGTACCGCTCGCAGAACACCGTCGGGTCGCCGAACGCCGACGCGGCCTCCGCGCTCGCGCTCCGCACGGCCTCGGCGAGTTCACCGAGCGTCCGCACCACGCGCATCCCGCGCCCGCCGCCACCGGCGGATGCCTTGACCAGCACCGGAAGATCGCCTTCGGTGACCGCGGACGGGTCCAGTTCGGACAGCACCGGCACCCCGGCGGCGTCCATCAGGCGCTTGGACTCCACTTTGGAGCCCATGGTCTCGATCGCGGACGGCGGCGGGCCGATCCAGGTGAGCCCGGCGTCGATCACCGCCCGCGCGAACCCGGCGTTCTCGGACAGGAACCCGTAACCGGGGTGGACGGCGTCCGCGCCCGCCGAGCGCGCGGCCTCGACCAGCAGGTCGGCGCGCAGGTAGGTCTCGGACGGCGTGTTGCCGGGCAGCCGGACCGCCGCGTCCGCCTCCGCCACGTGCGGTGACGCGGCGTCGGCGTCGGAGAACACGGCCGTCCGGGCAATGCCCAGCGCCGAGCAGGTGCGGAACACGCGGCGGGCGATCTCCCCGCGGTTGGCGACCAGAACGTTGTCGATCACGTCACTCACATCCGGAAGACGCCGAAGCCCTCGGCGCCCCTGATCGGTCCATTGTGGATGGCGGACAGGCACAGCCCGAGCACGGTCCGGGTGTCCCGCGGGTCGATGATGCCGTCGTCGTAGAGCATGCCGGACAGGAACATCGGCAGCGACTCGGCCTCGATCTGCTGCTCGACCATCGCGCGCATCGCGGCGTCGGCGTCCTCGTCGTAGGGCTGGCCGCGCCCGGCCGCGGCCTGCCGGGCCACGATCGACAGCACACCGGCCAGTTGCGCCGGGCCCATCACCGCGGACTTCGCGCTGGGCCAGGCGAACAGGAACCGCGGCCCGTACGCGCGCCCGCACATGCCGTAGTGCCCGGCGCCGTAGGACGCGCCCATCAGCACGGACAGGTGCGGCACCTTCGAGTTGGACACCGCGTTGATCATCATCGCGCCGTGCTTGATGATGCCGCCCTGCTCGTACTCCTTGCCGACCATGTAGCCGGTGGTGTTGTGCAGGAACAGCAGCGGCGTGTCGGTCTGGTTGGCGAGCTGGATGAACTGCGTCGCCTTCTGCGACTCCTCGCTGAACAGCACGCCCTGCGCGTTGGCGAGGATGCCGACCGGGTAGCCGTGCAGGCTCGCCCATCCGGTGACCAGGCTGGTGCCGTAGAGCGGTTTGAACTCGTCGAAGTCGGAGCCGTCCACGACGCGGGCGATCACCTCGCGCGGGTCGAACGGGACCTTCAGGTCCGCGGGCACGATGCCGAGGAGGTCCTCGGCGTCCAGCAGCGGCTCGTCGTAGTCCGGTTTCGGGGACGGGCCCTGCTTGTGCCAGTTCAGCCGCTTGACGATGCTGCGGCCGATGCGGATCGCGTCCTGCTCGTCGTGCGCGAGGTAGTCGGCCAGGCCGGAGGTGCGCGCGTGCATCTCCGCGCCGCCCAGCGACTCGTCGTCGGACTCCTCCCCCGTCGCCATCTTGACCAGCGGCGGGCCGCCAAGGAACACCTTCGCGCGTTCCTTGACCATCACCACGTAGTCGGACATGCCGGGTAGGTAGGCGCCGCCCGCGGTGGAGTTGCCGAACACCAGCGCGATGGTGGGGATGCGCTCGGCCGAGGAGTTCGTCAGGTTGCGGAAGGTGCGCCCGCCCGGGATGAAGATCTCCTTCTGGGTGGGCAGGTCCGCGCCGCCGGACTCGACCAGGTTGATCGTCGGCAGCCAGTTCTCCGCCGCGATCTCCGCCGCCCGCAGGCTCTTCTTCAGCGTCGCCGGGTTGCTCGCGCCGCCCTTCACGGTCGGGTCGTTGGCCACGATCATGCACTCGACGCCTTCCACGACGCCGATGCCGCTGACCACGCTGCCGCCGACGGTGTAGTCGGTGCCCCAGGCGGCCAGCGGCGACAGTTCGAGGAACGGGGAGTCCTCGTCGATCAGCAGCTCGATCCGCTCGCGCGCGAGCAGCTTGCCGCGCTTGCGGTGGCGCGCCACGTACTTCTCACCGCCACCCGCGATCGCCTTCGCGTGCTCGGCCTCGAGTTCGGCGAGCTTGGCCGCCATCGCCTCCCGGTTGGCCGCGAACTCCGCGCTCCCTGTGTCCACTCCGGACCGGATCACGCTCAAGCCGTGTACCCCAATCGTTTCGCCGCGAGACCCGCCAGGATCTCGTTGGTGCCGCCGCCGATGCCGAGGATGCGGACATCGCGGTAGTGCCGTTCCACTTCGGACTCCCGCAGGTAGCCGAGGCCGCCGTGCAGCTGGACCGCCTCGTTGACCACCCACTCGGCCGTCTCGACCGCGGTGTTCTTCGCGAAGCAGGCCTCCGCGATGACCTCCTCACCGGCGACGAACCCCTGCGCGACGTGCCGGGTGTAGACGCGGGCGAGGTCGATCCGCCGGGCCATTTCCACGAGCTTGTGCTGCACCAGCTGGCGGGAGATCAGCGGACGGCCGAACGTCTGCCGCAGCCGGCACCACTCCAGCGTCAGGTCCAGCGCGCGCTGGGCAGTCGCGTAGCCCTGCACCGCGAGCGAGAGCCGCTCGGTCACGAAGTGGGTCGCGATCTGGATGAACCCGGTGTTCTCCTCGCCGACCAGGTTCGTCGCGGGCACCCGGGCGTCCGCGAAGGACAGTTCCGCGGTGTCCGAGCAGTGCCAGCCCATCTTTTCCAGCTTGCGGCTGACCGTGAACCCCGGTGTGCCGCGCTCGATCACCAGCAGCGACACGCCGTGAGCGCCCGGGCCGCCGGTGCGCACCGCGGTGGTCACGAAGTCAGCGCGAGTGCCGGAGGTGATGTAGGTCTTGGCGCCGTTGACGACGTAGTGGTCGCCGTCGCGGCGAGCGGTGGTACGGATGCCGGCGACGTCGGAGCCGCCGTCGGGCTCGGTGATCGCCAGCGACCCGATGAGGCGGCCCTCGATGGTCGGCCGCACCCAGCGTTCGATCTGCTCGGGGTCGCCCGCGGTGACGATGTGCGGCAGCGCGATGCCGTTGGTGAACAGCGACGCGATCAGCCCGCCCGATCCGCCCGCGTACAGGATCTCCTCGGTGACGGTCATCGCGTCCAGGAAGTCGCCGCCACCGCCGCCGGCGCTCTCCGGGAACGACACCCCGAGCAGGCCGATCTCGCCTGCCTTGCGGTGCAGGTCGCGCGGCAGCTCGCCGGCGCGCTCCCACTCGTCCAGGTGCGGCAGCACCTCGGCCTCGACGAACCGGCGCACGGTCTTGCGCAGCGCGGTCCGCTCGGGCGTGGCGAACGGGTCGGTCACAGCAGCACCTCCGGGATGTCGGCGTGACGGGAGCGCAGCCACTCGCCGAGCGCCTTGGCCTGCGGGTCGAACCGGGCCTGCGCCGCGACGCCCTGGCCGAGCAGTCCTTCGACGACGAAGTTGAGCGCACGCAGGTTGGGCAGCGCGTACCGGCGGACGGTGAGGTCCGCGGTTTCCGGCAGCAGCCGCTGGAACTCCTCGACGGTCAGGTGGTGCGCGAGCCAGCGCCACGCGTCGTCGGAGCGTGCCCACACGCCGAGGTTGGCGTCGCCGCCCTTGTCGCCGCTGCGGGCGCCGAGGATCGTGCCCAGCGGCACGCGGCGGGCCGGCCCGTCGGGCAGCGGTTCCGGGAGTTCCGGCTCGTCCACTTCGGACAGCGGCAGGGTGTCGGAGGCGGGGGCGATGTCCACCCGGGAGCCGTCCGGCAGCACGGCCACGTGCGGCACCTCGGCGGCGTCCACGTAGGCCGCGGTGTAGACGCCGTACGGCGAGGCGTCCGAGGGCGGCGCGGTGACGTGGAAGCCGGGGTAGCTGGCCAGGGCCAGTTCGATCGCCGCGCCGCTGAACGCGCGCCCGGCCACCTTGGGGTCGGCGTCCTTGACCGCGCAGTGCAGCAACGCGCTGGCGCGCTGCTCGGTGTCGGCGTCCTCGTGGTCGGTGCGGGCCAGCGTCCAGCGGATCTCGGCGGGCGGCCGGTCCTTCAGCGCGTCTTCGAGCTGGTCGCGCACCAGCTCCGCCTTGGCCTCGATGTCCAGTCCGGTCAGCACGAACGTGGTCTCGTTGCGGAAGCCGCCGAGGGTGTTCAGGCAGACCTTGAGCGTCGGTGGTGGCGCCTCCCCGCGGGTGCCGGAGATCCGCACCCGGTCCGGGCCGTCCTCGGTCAGCGTCAGCGTGTCGAACCGGGCGGTGACGTCGGGCCCGGCGTAGCGGGCGCCGGCGATCTCGTAGAGCAGCTGGGCGGTGACGGTGCCCGCGGTCACCGCTCCCCCGGTGCCCGGGTGCTTGGTGATCACGCTGGAGCCGTCGGCGGCGATCTCCGCGATCGGGAAGCCGGGGGTGCCGGTGTCGTGTTCGGTGAAGAACGCGTAGTTGCCGCCGGTGGCCTGGGCGCCGCATTCGATGACGTGCCCGGCGGCGACCGCGCCGGCGAGGGCGTCGTAGTCGTCGCGGGCCCACCCGAAGTGCGCGGCGGCCGGGCCGACGACCAGCGAGGCGTCGGTGACGCGGCCGGTGACCACCACGTCCGCGCCGCGCTCCAGGCACGCGGCGATGCCCCACGCGCCGAGGTAGGCGTTGGCGGTCAGCGGTTTCCCGAGCCCCAGCTCGTCCACTCTGGACAGCAGATCGTCGCCCTCGACGTGGGCCACGGCGATGTCCAGGCCCAGCTCCCCGGCCAGCTCGCGGATCGCGGCGGCCAGTCCGGCCGGGTTGAGTCCGCCCGCGTTGGTGACGATCCGGACGCCGTTCTCCTTGGCCAGCGCGAGGTTGTCCGCCATCTGGCGCAGGAAGGTCTTGGCGTAGCCGCGGCTGGGGTCCTTGAGCCGGTCGCGGCCGAGTATCAGCATGGTCAGCTCGGCGAGGTAGTCCCCGGTCAGCACGTCCAGCGGGCCGCCGGTGAGCATCTCGCGCACGGCGGAGAACCGGTCGCCGTAGAACCCGGAGGCGTTGCCGATGCGCAGCACGTCGCTCATGCGAACTGCCCCGCCTTCCGGCCCGCGCCGGGCGGCCCGGCGAAGGCCTGCGCGATCTCCAGCCACTTCTCGGCGTCCGGCCCGATGGCGACGACGTCGGTGTCGGCCGGGTGCCGCCGCTGCGTGACGACGAGGCAGAACCCGAGCGCGGACCCGGTGACGCGCTGCGCCGCGTCCGCCGGGCCGAACGTCCACTCCTCACCGTCTACACCGGACAGTTCGACGCGGAACTCCTCGGCGGGCGGTGCGAGTCCGTGCACCGAGAACGCGAAGTCGCGGGTGCGCACGCCGAACCGCGCGATCTGCCACAGCCGCCGGGCCGGCTCCCGCCGCAGGCCGAGCGCGTCGTACACGTCCTGCGCGTGCGCCCAGGTTTCCATCAGCCGCGCGGTCGCCATGGACGCGGCGCTCATCGGCGGCCCGTACCAGGGCAGCTTCTGGCCCTCCGGCACGCGCGCCAGTTCGCGGGCCAGCTCGTCGCGCCCGGACCGCCACATCGCCAGCAGCTCGTCACGTGGTTTCGCGGCCAGTTCCCGCGCGCCCTGGTCGACGAACTCGTCGCCCGCGGCCAGCGCCCGCTGCACTTCGGCCGGGAACTCGTCCGGGGTGCGCACCGCGATCAGCGACTTGGCGTCGGTCCACGCCAGGTGCGCGATCTGGTGCGCGATCGTCCAGCCCTTCGCCGGGGTCGGGGTCGACCACCTCGCCTCGCTCACCAGGTCGTCGAGCTCCCGGCTCTCGTCGGCCAGGTCCCGCAGGATCGGTCCGGGGTCCGCCACGCCATCGCCTCCTCGCGCACGCTTGGAGGCGAGCCTGGCACCAGTCCGCGGAAAAATCAAGCACGCTTGATTGTTTTGGCTAGCACGCCACGCCGACACGCCCGCATCTTGGGGTATCTGGACAGGGCGACCCCAAGATGTAGTCTTCGATCACCGGCAGGGTCCGACGGCTGGGGAAGCGAGCGCGGGCCCGTCCGGTACGAGTCGTGCCCACCCCCAGCACGCCGGCACCCAGGCCGGTGTGCCGATGAAACGCGCCCGAAAACGGAGTGATGCATGTCTGTGGAAACCTCCCCGGCGCCGGCAGCCACGCTGCGGGTGATCCGCCGGGACGGCGAGGCGTCGCCGTTCGACGCGAGCCGGATCTCCGTCGCGCTGACCAAGGCCTTCCTCGCGGCCGAGGGCGACGGGGCCGCCGCGTCGTCGCGGATCCACCACGTCGTGGCCGAGCTGACCGCGCAGGTCGAGGCCTCGCTGCGCCGCCACGCCACCGGTGACGCCGTGCACCTGGAGCAGATCCAGGACCTGGTGGAGCTGGCGCTGATGCGCGGTGGCTACCACAAGGTCGCCCGCGCCTACGTGCTCTACCGCGAGGAGCACGCCAAGGCCCGCGAAACCACGCCCCCACCAGCGGCGATTAGGGTCACGCACCCGGACGGCGAGCTGCGCCCGCTGGACCGCGAGCGCATCGCCCGCGTCGTCGGCGAGGCGGTCGCCGGGATCGCCGACGTCGCGGCCGAGCCGGTGCTGACCGAGGCCGAGCGCAACCTCTACGACGGAATCAGCGCCGACGAGCTGGCCCTGGCGCTGATCATGGCCGCCCGCACCCTGGTCGAGCGGGAGCCGAACTACTCGGCCGTCACCGCCCGCCTGCTGCTGGACAAGCTGCGCGGCGAGGCGCTGAGCCACCTCGTGGGCGAGCCGCGCCAGGCGTCGCAGGCCGAGCTGGACTACCCCGCCTACTTCCGCGACTACCTGCGCCACGCGATCGAGCTGGAGCTGGTGGACCCGGAGCTGGCCCGCTTCGACCTGGACAAGGTCACCGCCGCGATCCGCCCGGAGCGCGACCTGGACTTCGGCTTCCTCGGGCTGCAGACCCTCTACGACCGGTACTTCCTGCACGAGCGAGGCACCCGGTTCGAGCTGCCGCAGGCGTTCTTCCTGCGGGTGGCGATGGGCCTGGCCCTGCGTGAGGACGACCGCGAGGCCCGTGCCGTCGAGTTCTACGACCTGCTGTCCAGCTTCGACTTCATGGCCTCCACGCCGACGTTGTTCAACTCCGGCACCACCCGGGCGCAGCTGTCGTCGTGCTTCCTCACCACGGTCGAGGACAGCCTGGACGCGATCTTCCAGTCCTACAAGAACAACGCGCTGCTGGCGAAGTACTCCGGCGGGCTGGGCAACGACTGGACCCCGGTGCGCGGCCTCGGCGCCCACATCAAGGGCACCAACGGCACCTCCCAGGGCGTGGTGCCGTTCCTGAAGATCGCCAACGACACGGCGGTGGCGGTCAACCAGGGCGGGAAGCGCAAGGGCGCGGCGTGCGCGTACCTGGAGACCTGGCACATCGACGTCGAGGAGTTCCTCGACCTGCGCAAGAACACCGGCGACGACCGGCGCCGCACCCACGACATGAACACCGCCAACTGGGTGCCCGACGAGTTCCTGCGCCGTGTCGAGGCCGACGCGCAGTGGACGCTGTTCTCCCCCGACGAGACCCCGGACCTGCACGACCTCTACGGCAACGCGTTCGCCCATCGCTACCGCGAGTACGAGGCCGCGGCCGATCGCGGCGAGATCCGGGTGTTCCGCCGGGTGCGGGCGGTGGAGCTGTGGCGGCGGATGCTGACCATGCTGTTCGAGACCGGGCACCCGTGGATCACCTTCAAGGACCCGTGCAACCTGCGCTCGCCGCAGCAGCACGCGGGCGTGGTGCACTCGTCCAACCTGTGCACCGAGATCACGCTGAACACCAGCGCCGACGAGGTCGCCGTGTGCAACCTCGGCTCGGTCAACCTGGCCCGGCACGTCACGGCCGACGGCCTGGACACCGCGAAACTGGAGCGCACGGTGCGCACGGCGGTGCGGATGCTGGACAACGTCGTGGACATCAACTTCTACACGATCCCGGAGGCCCGCCGGTCCAACCTGCGGCACCGCCCGGTCGGGCTGGGGCTGATGGGCTACCAGGACGCGTTGTTCACGCTCGGCCTGCCGGTGGACAGCCCGGAGGCAGTGGAGTTCGCCGACCGCAGCATGGAGCACCTGAGCTATCACGCGATCGCCGCGTCCGCGCAGCTCGCCCAGGAGCGGGGCGCCTACGAGACGTTCGAGGGCTCGCTGTGGAGCCAGGGCGTGCTGCCGCTGGACTCGCTGCGGCTGCTGGCCGAGGCGCGCCAGGGTGACGCGCTGGACGTCGACTCGTCGTCCACTCTGGACTGGGACGCGCTGCGTGCGGTGGTGCGCGGCGGGATGCGCAACTCCAACGTGATGGCGATCGCGCCGACCGCGACGATCTCCAACATCTGCGGGGTCGGGCAGTCGATCGAGCCGCTGTTCCAGAACCTCTACGTCAAGTCGAACATGTCCGGCGACTTCACCGTGGTCAACCCGCACCTGGTCGCGGCGCTGAAGGAGCGCGGGCTGTGGGACGAGGCGATGGTGGCGGACCTGAAGTACTTCGACGGCAGCCTCGCGCAGATCGACCGGGTGCCGGCCGATCTGAAGCGGCTGTACGCGACCGCCTTCGAGATCGACAGCCGCTGGCTGGTGGACGCGGCGTCGCGCCGGCAGAAGTGGATCGACCAGGCCCAGTCGCTCAACCTCTACATCGCCGCGCCGAGCGGCCGCAAGCTCGACGAGCTGTACCGGTACGCCTGGCACAAGGGCCTGAAGACGACCTACTACCTGCGTGCCAAGGCCGCCACGAGCGTGGAGAAGAGCACCCTGCGTGGCACCGACGGCAAGCTCAACGCGGTGCCCGCCGCGGTTCCGGCTGCCGTGCCCGCTGCCGTGCCGGAGCCCGAGTTCGCCGCGTGCCGGATCGACGACCCCGACTGCGAGGCCTGCCAGTGAACACCACCGAAACCGACGCCACCGGGCTGGGCGCGATCAGCCGCGGCGCGGACCGGGTCAGCGTCGACGACAAGGCGATGATCAACGCCCGCGCCGACGTCAACCAGCTGCTGCCGCTGAAGTACCACTGGGCGTGGGAGAAGTACCTGGCCGGCTGCACGAACCACTGGATGCCGACCGAGGTGGCGATGCAGGCCGACATCGCGCTGTGGAAGTCGCCGGACGGGCTGACCGAGGACGAGCGGCGCATGGTCAAGCGCAACCTCGGGTTCTTCGCCACGGCCGAGTCGCTGGTGGCGAACAACCTGGTGCTGGCGGTGTACCGGCAGATCACCAACCCGGAGTGCCGCCAGTACCTGCTGCGCCAGGCGTTCGAGGAGGCCGTGCACACGCACACGTTCCAGTACATCTGCGAGAGCCTCGGGTTGGACGAGGGCGAGTTGTTCAACGCCTACCGCGAGGTCCCGTCGATCACCGACAAGGACGCGTGGGCGCTGAAGTACACGCGGAACCTGGAGAACCCGGACTTCGCGACCGGCACGGCGGCCGCCGACCAGGACTTCCTGCGTGACCTGGTGGCGTTCTACGTGGTGTTCGAGGGCATGTGGTTCTACACCGGGTTCGCGCAGATCCTGTCGCTGGGGCGGCGCAACAAGATGGTGGGGATCGCCGAGCAGTTCCAGTACATCCTGCGCGACGAGTCGATCCACCTGAACTTCGGCATCGACTGCATCAACCAGATCAAGATCGAGAACCCGCACCTGTGGTCGCCGGAGTTCCAGGCCGAGGTGCGGCAGATGCTGACCGAGGCGTGCGAGCTGGAGGTCGCCTACGCGCGGGACACGATGCCGCGCGGGATGCTCGGGCTGTCGGCGGCGCTGTGCGAGCAGTACCTGCGCTTCATCACCGACCGGCGTGCCCAGCAACTCGGACTGGCCCCGATCTTCGGCGAGAACGAGAACCCGTTCCCGTGGATGTCGGAGGCGATGGACCTGCGCAAGGAGAAGAACTTCTTCGAGACGCGGGTGACCGAGTACCAGACGGGCGGGTCGCTCGCCTGGGACTGAGCGCTCGCTAAATTTCACCCTTGCCGGGAGTGGGGGTGGTGCGGGACGGTGTGATCACACGTGTTGTCGCAAGGAGGCGCGATCGTGACCAGTGCCGTCGTCAGGGCATTCCGGGAACGTGTTCCACCCCTGACCGCCATCCCCCTCCCCCGGGCCGTCGACCGCCGCCTGATGGACCAGCGGTGGCCGGTGCGGGAGCTCGCCACGCCACCCGCGGGCAGCGGGCTGTCCCCGATCGTGGGTGACGCGGGCGCGCCGATCATCGGGCACGCCATCGAGTCGATGCGGTTCGGGCTGGACTTCGCGCTGCACCGCTTCGAAAAGTACGGGCCGGTGTCGTGGATGGGGGCGTTCGGGCAGCGGATCGTCGTGCTGGCCGGCCCGGACGCCACCCAGACCGCGCTGGTGAACAAGGACAAGGCGTTCTCGCAGGAGGGCTGGCAGTTCTTCATCGAGCGGTTCTTCCACCGCGGGCTGATGCTGCTGGACTTCGAGGAGCACCACCTGCACCGGCGGATCATGCAGGAGGCGTTCACGCGGGACAAGCTCGCCGGCTACATGCGGCAGGCGGCGCCCGTGCTGCGCTCCGGTGTGGCAGCCTGGGCGGGCGCCGAGCGGCCACGGTTGTACTGGCTGCTGAAGCGGCTCACGCTGGATGTGGCGTCGCGGGTGTTCATGGACATGCCGCCGGGCGCGGACGCCGACGCGATCAACCGGGCGTTCGTGGGCACGGTCCGGGCGGCGACGGCGCTGGTGCGGGTGCCGGTGCCGGGCGGCCGGTGGGCGGCGGGCCTGCACGGGCGGCGGGTGCTGGAGCGGTACTTCGCGGAGAAGCTGCCGTCGAAGCGGGGCAGCGAGGGCGCGGACCTGTTCTCGGCGCTGTGCCACGCGCGCGGCGACGACGGGGCCGAGTTCACCGACGACGACGTCGTGAACCACATGATCTTCCTGATGATGGCGGCCCACGACACGGCGACGATCACCAGCTCCGCGGTCGCCTACCACCTGGCGAAGCACCCTTCGTGGCAGGAGCGGGCGCGGGAGGAGTCGCTGGCGCTGGGTGACGAGCTGCCGGACCTCGAGGCGCTGGAGTCGTTGAAGACGCTGGACCTGGTGATCAAGGAGGCGCTGCGGCTGACCGCGCCGGTGCCGTCGCTGCCGCGCAAGACGGTGAAGGACACGGAGGTGCTGGGCCACTACATCCCGGCCGGCACGATGTGCAGCGTCTCGCCGAACACCAACCACTACTCGCCGGACCACTGGACGAACCCGCGGGCGTTCGACCCGGAGCGGTTCGCGGAGGGCAGGCGGGAGGACAAGTCGCACCGGTTCGCGTGGATGCCCTTCGGCGGCGGGGCGCACAAGTGCATCGGGATGCACTTCGGGAACAACGAGGTGAAGCTCCTGATGCACGAAATGCTGCGCACGTACCGCTGGTCGGTGCCCGAGGGATACCGCATCAAGTGGGACTACGTGTCGCTGCCGGTGCCGGTGGACGGCCTGACGGTGCGGTTGCAGCGCCTGCGGTGAGCGATGGGCGCGCGGCCGCTACCGGCTGCGCGGCGTTTGGCTGCCTGCCGACCAGCTGCCGCGCTGGCGCGGCGGCAACCGCGCGGGCGCGGCGGCAACCGCGCGGGATCGTGGTCAGCGGTCGCACGGCCGCACCGGCAACCTGCCGGCCACCGCCGCCGCGCCGCCCTCGGCGGCCGCGCCAC
>NZ_JBHZEN010000064.1:0-57967 GCF_050958625.1 Amycolatopsis sp. 3B14 | reverse complement strand
CCGCCACGCAGGACGGCGCGCAGATCGCCGGAGCCGAGTTCGACGACGACGAGTACAGCGACGCCCCGCTGATCTGGACCAAGTAGACCTTCCGGAACTGCGCGGCCGCACTCTCCTGGGGGTGAGTGCGGCCGCGCAGCATTGCCCGCGCAGTTCGGCCCGGCCGCAAGCCGGCAACGCAACAGCACCGACCACCCCACCAGACCTCCCCCGCCCCCGATCCACAGCCGATCTTTAGTCGCCGACCAGGGTTGTCAAGGCACGCTTTCCCGCCTTGACAACCCTGCTCGGCGACTGAAACACAATCAGGCATCGGGGGCGGGGGTGGTCGCCCCAGCCACAAGGGACCAAGCGGGAGGCGGTCGGCCCCCAGCCACAAGAAATCGGGGGCGGGGGTGGTCGGCATCCGAGACCCAGCCGCAAGGGACCGGGCGGGGAAGACCGGCAGGCGGGTCGGCCTTCCCCGCCCGGAGTCAGTACCGCCCGGGCCGTCCCAGGCGCGCTCGCTCGGCAGGCGCCGGGTCCACCCACACGTAGTGGTTGGTCTCCCCCGCCAGCACGGCCAGCATGTCGTCCCGCAGCATCTGCAACTGCTGGGTCGTCCGCTGGGCCAGCCGGAGCGCCGGGGCGAGCAGCGACGCCTCGTTGGGCGTGAGCCGCTGCATGAGCACCAGGTCCGAGCCCGGCACGGCACCCACCCGCTCGGGCGTGAGCCGCCGGTGCAGCAGCACCCGCGTCTGCCACGCCTCCGGCTCGCTCTGCGACTGGGGCGCGTCGTGCAGGCACAGCACGGGCGCGTCGGCGCTGGCGGTGACCGCGGGCGGCGAACCCGGCGCCACCACGGCGACCCGGTCGGTGCGGCCGGTCGCCGACTGTCCGAGCTGGACCCAGTCCGCCGGGTGCTGCGAGAACACCAGCAGCCGCGCGCCGGCCCGCAACGCGCGGTACGCCATCAGCCGCGCCGCCCAGGCGCCGCCGATCAGGCTCACCGACACCGGCTCCGGGCGGAACAACGTCAGCGCCACCGGGAACCCGTTCTGGTCCCGCCCGAGCGGCAGCCCCACCGACGACGCGGACACCTGGAGCAACTCCAGCGCCGCGTCGGACGCGTGGTGCGCCCCGATGCGCAGCCGCGGGATCGAGCGGTGCCGCCGGGTGCGCCAGTCGCGGTGCTCGCGCGCCGCGCCCGCGGCCGGGCCGGCGGGGCCGGGACCGGGCGGTTGCGGCGGCATCGGCGTCGGCACGCCGACGGCCAGCGCGGGACGGGCGACCTCGACCGTCGTCGCGGTGGCCGCCTCGGCCGTGCCTGCCTGCTGGGTTTGCGGCGCCGGGGCCGCCACGTTGACGACGGCGGGCGCCTGCGGCATCGCGGGCGCCCCGAGCACGGCCTGACCGGGCGGCATGTGCTGGTGCTGCTGGTGTTGCTGCTGCTGCGCGGGCGGCGGGCCGGGCTGGGCCTGCGCCGGCGGCATGGGCCGCGGCATCGCCTGCGCCGGCGGCTGCGGCCGCGACGGTGGGTACTGTCCGGCGTTCATCGTGCACCTCCCCCGCTCGGTGCCGAAGCATACACGGCCGGGCCGTGCTGACCGTCCAAACGCGACACCCGGGCGCCGTTGCGCCCGGCCAGCGTCTTCACCAGGTCGCACACCTGCGGATAGCGCTGCGCCGTCGCGGCGACCCGGACCAGGCAGCGCAGCGTGGTCCCGTCGAACGACGGCTCCAGCAGCAGCGCGATGCTGACCAGGTCCGCGGGCAGCTCGGCCAGCGCGGCGAGCAGCCCGGTGCCGCGGTCGGGGTCCGGCCAGGACTGGATCCAGAAGCACCCGTGGGTCAGGCGCGTGGAGTGCCACGACTCCCAGGCCTCGTGCACCCGCGCCGGGCCGCCACCGGGCAGCAGGTCGCAGGAGCGGGCGAGCGCGTCGACGACCTCGTCCGCGGTCAGCATCCGCGCCCGCAGCCCGCGCCGGCGCAGCACGCGCTCGGCGCGGCGGGTGATCTCGGCCAGCACGGCGGGCACGTCGAGGCGCCCGCCCGGCGAATCGATCATCGACTCGGCGACGGCCCGCGCGTCCAGGCGCACCGCGACCCACAGGGCGCGGTCACGCGTCCCGGGCTCGCGGCCGGGCACCGAGTGTGTGACGACCTGCATCACCACGCCCGCCTGCTCGGCCTCGGCGGCGGTGCGGGCCAGCGCGGCCAGCGGCACCGGCGGGGTCGCCACGTCCGCGCCGCCGGACACCTCGAGCACGGCGAACCAGCCCGCCTCGTCACTGCCCATGCCGAGCTTGGTCTCCCCCGGCCCGTCGATGTCCTCGACGACGAGGTCCGGGGCCAGCTCGCACAGCGCGGTCAGCCGCGGGTCGTCCCGCTTCTCCCCCGAAGTGCCGCGGCGCGACCGGAAACCCATCCACAGCATCAGGCTCTCGGTCCACCAGCGGCCCTTCGAGCGGCCGAACATCCCGACGATCACCGCGAGCCCGATCACGCCCGCGGCGATCAGCGCCCACAGTTCCTGCACGCCGACCGCGGCGACGACCACCAGCACGATCTCGAACGCCAGCAGCCGGGCGAGGCTCACCACACCGAGCCGCCCGCGGCCGCGCACGGGCCGGAACCACGCCTGCCCTCTGGCCTGGGCGCGCAGCTCGGCGGAGCCGCCGCCGCGCGCGTCGAACTGCGCGGCTGCCTGCGGCTGCTGGCCAGTCGTGATCACCTGCGGAGCCCCTTCCACCAGCCAACGATATCCCCGGACCCGGCCGTGATCACCCGGCGAAAATCCGCGGTGCGCACGGCGGTCCCGTAGCCGACCCGCACCGTACCGCACTCCGGCGCGACCGGGTTTCCGATGACCTGGCCTTTTCCGCTTCGACGCACGCCGCCCGGCTGTCGGTTCCGTGCCAGCGCGTTCGGCCACTCTGTCAGGCGTAGCAGACTCCCCCTGGCTTGTCGGAGGCAACGGCAGGTGACCCCACCGCTCTTCGAGCCGGCCGATCCGGTCCGCGCGTACCTCACCGGCATCAGCCGCGCCGGCCTCCTGACCATCGAGGAGGAGGTCACGCTCGCCAAACGGATCGAGGCCGGGCTCTACGCCCAGCACCTGCTCGCGACCACGCGGGTGCTCGATCCGCAGCGGCGCGCCGACCTGCTCACGATCGCCGAGGAGGGCCGGGAGGCCAAGAACCGGCTGCTGGAGGCGAACCTGCGGCTGGTGGTGAGCATCGCCAAGCGCTACACCGGCCGCGGCATGTCGCTGCTGGACCTCATCCAGGAGGGCAACCTCGGGCTGATCCGCGCCGTGGAGAAGTACGACTACACGCCCGGCTTCAAGTTCTCCACCTACGCGACGTGGTGGATCCGGCAGGCCATCAGCCGCGCGCTGGCCGACCAGTCCCGCACCATCCGCATCCCGGTGCACCTCGCCGAACAGGTCAACCGCGTGCTGGCCGCGCGCCGCGAACTGGCCGCGCGGCTGGGCCGGGAGCCGGGCCACGAGGACATCGCCGCGGAGCTGAGCCTGACGCCGTTCCAGGTGATCGAGCTGCTCTCCTACAACGAAGAGCCGATCAGCCTCGACCAGACCGTCGGCACGGACGGCAGCAGCGTGCTCGCGGATCTGTTGTGCCACCCGGACCGGCCCGGCGTGCCCGCGTCCTACCACGTGCTGCGCCGGGAGATCGACGAGCTGCTGTCCACGCTGAAACCACGGGAGCAGCAGGTGATCCGGCTGCGCTGCGGTCTGGACGACGGCCGTCAGCGCACGCTCGAGGAGGTCGGGCGCGAGCTGGGCGTGACGCGCGAGCGGATCCGCCAGATCGAGCGGCGGACGCTGGGCAAGCTGCGGGAGGAATCGCGCACCGCGCGGCTGCAGGCCTACGTCTCCTGAGTCCGTCGTGGACACCCGCAGCCCCGCCGTGGTCACGCCGTACCGGACCTTCTGACCTGCGGTTTCGATCTTCGCGGGCGGTCAGGCGGGTGCGGTCGATCCGCCAGCGCCGCGGCGCACACTCGATCGGGTAACGACCATCGAGGGGGAAGATGGGCAGGCTGACCATGGCTGACACGAGCACCCTCTGCCGGACGTGCGGGGACTCGGGGGGCTGGATCCTGGAGACCGACGTCGATCCCGTGACCGGTCTGATCACTTCGCGCGAGGCGCCGTGCCCCCGGTGCAGGCCGGCCCCGCGGAGGCAGGACGACCTCTTCGGTTTTTGACGTTTCGGGTTCATCTGTCACAGATTCCTCTTGCAGGATCGTTCAACAATCTGTACGGTCACGGCACCCGAAACGAATCGGAGTTGTCATGGCCGCCGTGCTCGAGGTCGTCGACAGCGGTCCGTTGTCGACCGTGCAGGACCTGGGCCGGCCCGGGTACGCCGACATCGGCGTGACGGAGTCCGGCGCCGCTGACCGGGCCTCGCTGCGGTTGGCGAACCGCTTGGCGGGCAACGACGAAGGCGCCGCCGGGATCGAGGTGACCTTCGGCGGCTTCGCGGCGCGCGCGACCACCGAGGTGACGATCGCGGTGACCGGCGCGCCGTGCCCGATCACGATCGACCGGATGGGCGCGCCGATGAACGCCGCACTGCGGATCCCGGCCGGGGCCGAGTTCCGGCTGGGCTGGCCGGCGACCGGGTTGCGCAGTTACGTGGCCGTGCGGGGCGGCATCGCGGTGGAGCCGGTGCTCGGCTCCCGGGCGACCGACCTGTTGTCCGGCTTGGGCCCGGACCCGTTGCGGCGCGGGGTGTTGCTGCCGATCGGGGCGGCCGTCGCGCCGCCGCTGCCGCCACGCTTCACGCCGGTCGCGGCGCCCCCGTCGGACGAACTGGCGTTGCGGATCCTGCCCGGGCCGCGGGACGACTGGTTCACGGAGTCGGCGTTGCGGACGCTGCTGGCCCAGCCGTACGCGGTGACGTCGGAGAGCAACCGGATCGGAATTCGGCTGGAGGGCCCGGTGCTGCCGCGGGCGCGGCACGGCGAGCTGGTGAGCGAGGGCATGGTGACCGGGGCGCTACAGGTGCCGCCGTCCGGGAAGCCGACGCTGTTCCTCGCCGACCACCCGGTGACCGGCGGCTACCCGGTGATCGCGGTGGTGGTGGCGGAGGACGTCGACAAGGCGGCACAGGCGCGGCCGGGGTTGCAGGTGCGGTTCGACCTGGCGGAGCCGGCGCGGGTTTGAGCGCTCGGCGGCGGTCGGTTGTGTAGCGAGGGCGGGTTTGCGCGGCGCGCGGTGCGAGTGCGCGTGACTGGTGGCGCGGGGTCGCGGTCGGCGGCGCGGGTCCGCACGGCTGTCGGCGCGGGTTCCCACGCTGGTGGCGAGGGTTCGCGCGCCTGGCGACCCGAGTCCGCATGGCGGCGGGCGCGGGTTCGCACGGGCGGCGGGCGCGAGTCCGCACGGGCGGCCGGCGCGAGTCCGCACGGGCGGCCGGCGCGAGTCCGCACGGGCGGCCGGCGCGAGTCCGCACGGGCGGCCGGCGCGAGTCCGCACGGGCGGCCGGCCCGGGGTTCGCCCGTAGCGCCCACGCAGGTTCGCACTGCCAGGCCGCATTGCGCGCCGCCGGCCCCATTCGCCTTCGCCGGGGGCAGTCGTGCCGTTGCCGAGCCGCGAGATGACCACCCGCACCGCTGCGAGTGGCCCGCTCGTACGCCCGACAGGTTCCCTCGCGCGACACCGGCCGAAGACCAGCAGTGAAACCCCTGCTACAACACGTAGCCGCACGCACGCCTGCGAAACCCGCAAGCCGATGGTGTTCTAATTCACCATTCCGGGTGTATACCGTTTCGTGATCGGTGCCCTGGGAATTCGGTCGCTGGTTCTGACTCCGGCCGGTGGGTCAGTTCCGGAAAGAAGAACCGAAATGCCTTCAAGGACTGAAGGAGGGGTTCATACCGTGCCCACTCGAATACGCAGGATGATCGCCATTCCGATCACCTGCGCCATCGCGACCGCCGCCCTGCTGGGGTTCACCGCGCCGGCCGGCGCGACCCAGCTGTCCACCGGTGATCGCATCGTGAACGCGGCCGCTGCGCAGGCCGGGACGCCCTACCGATCGGGCGGTGAGACACCCGGCGGGTTCGACTGCTCCGGCCTGACGCAGTACGCCCACAAGCAGGTCGGGATCGATCTGCCGCGCACCGCCCGCGACCAGCGGGCCGCCGTGCGCAGTGTGTCCAAGTCGGACATGCGACCCGGTGACCTGGTGTTCTTCTCCAGCGGTGGCAGCGTCTACCACGTGGGGATCTACGCCGGGAACAACAAGATCTGGGCCGCCCCCGAATCCGGCGACACGGTCCGGCTGCAGAACATCTGGACCAGTTCCTACTCCGTCGGACGGGCCTGGTAACCGGGTCCACCGATAACCGGCAAAGCCGAACAGGCCGCGTCCCGCGCGGCCTGTTCGGCCATTTCCGCCTGCGGCGGTTCACCCATCAGGACGAGCCGGTGGTAAAGCGGCGCCGTCGCGGCCACCAGCAACCGGTGCGCGTCCACCTCGCCCGCGATTTCGCCGCGCCGCCGAGCCCGCGAGACGACCACCTCGCACCGCCGGTACCGGTCCCGCCAGAACTCGCGCAACGCCGCCGCGGCCTGCGCGGACCGGAACGACGCGGCGATCAGCGCCCGCGTCACCGACGTCTCGTCCCGCAACGACTCGAAAACCTCCTGGTTGAGCGCGATGAGGTCGCCGACGAGCGAACCCGTGTCGGCCGGGACCCACTCGTCCCCCGCGGCCGCGTCGAACACGTCCGCCAGCAATCCGCCCACGTCCCGCCACCGCCGGTAGACCGTGGCCCGGTGCACACCCGAACGCTCCGCCACCGCGTCGATGCTCAGCCCGTCGTACCCGACCTCCACCAGCAGGGACGTCACGGCGTCGAGCACAAGCGCACGCGTGCGGGCGGTGCGGCCGCCGGGCCTGCGCAATCCGGTTGCGGGTGCCGAGTCGCTCATGCCATCATCTTAGCGCGACAATCGTCGCATTAGGGAGGCGGCACGTGCAGATCGACGAACTCACCGTCCCGGGCAAGGGGCCCTACGGGATCACCGCCGGGCCGGACGGCGCCGTGTGGGTCACGCTCGTCCACAGTGGCCAGATCGCGCGGATCTCCGGCGGCACACGGGTTTTCGACCTCGCCCCGGGCTGCGGGCCGGCCGTCATCGCCCCCGGCCCGGACGGCGCGCTCTGGTTCAGCCGCCTGCACGACCACCGCATCGGCCGGATCACCACCGACGGCACGGCGACCTCCGTCGAACTCCCGCCGGAGTGCGGTCCGTACGGGATCACCGCGGGCCCGGACGGCGCGATGTGGTTCACCGAGATGAACACCGACCGCGTGGGCCGCCTCGCCGACGGCGCCATCGAGGAATTCCCCCTGGGAGTCAAGGGTTCCTATCCGTCCACAATAGTCACCGGGCCGGACGGCGCGCTGTGGGTGACGCTGAACCAGGCGGACACGATCACGCGCGTCACCACCGGCGGTGCGGTCACCCATTTCGCCCTGCCCACCGAAAAGGCCGCCCCGGTCGGCATCACCGCGGACGACCAGGCGGTGTGGTTCGTCGAGATCGGCGCCGGGCAGGTCGGGCGCGTCACGCCGGACGGCGAGGTCACCGAATTCCCGCTGCCCGACCGCGAAGCGCGCCCGCACGCGATCGTCCCGGACGGCGACGGCGGCTGCTGGTTCACCGAATGGGGCGCGAACCGCGTCGGGCACATCACCGCCGACGGCGAGTTCGACCACCACCCGCTGCCGACCCCGGGCTCCGAACCCCACGGCCTGACCGTCCTGGACGACGAGGTGTGGGTCGCGCTCGAGACCGGCAAGGTGGCCACCCTGCGCCCGTAGCACCTCACATCCGCGGCCGCCGCGTCGTCGGACTTCCAGCAACCATCGAGAAAGGAAGCCGATGACCACTCTTCGCTCGCGCCTGCCCGACCCCGCCCGCTACATCCCCGAAGTGGGCACGATCGCCGGCGCCACACAGCAGGCCATCCACAACGGGGCCGTCCCGGACACCACGATCCACCTGGTGCAACTGCGCGCCGGTCAGCTGGTCGGCAGCACCTACCAAACCATCGGCCAAACCGAGCAGCTGCGCAAAGCCGGGGAGACCGAGGAGCGCATCACCGCGGTGGCGTCGTGGCGGAACGCGCCGTACTTCACCGACGCGGAGCGGGTCGCGCTGGAGCTGACCGAGGCCGTGCTCACCCCGAACCCGTCCGGCGAGCGCGTTCCCGACGAACTGTTCGCCAGGGCGGCCGCCCACTACGACGAACGGGAACTGTGGACGCTCACCCTGGTGATCGCCCAGATCTGCTTCTTCGTCCCGGTCGCGCTCATCGCCAAGCCGATTCCCGGCGCCGCACCAGGTGAGAACTACAGCTGAACACGAGGGAGGGCGGCCGCACCCCCGGCCGCCCTCCCGGACCTCACACCTTCGCCGGCTCGCGGCGGCGCACCAGCTTGCGCGCCAGTGGCCACGCCAGCAGCACCGCGACCAGCACGTACACGCCGATCGCGAGTGGCGAGTTCACCAGCCCGGTCAGGTCGCCGTCGCTGATCTGCAGCGCCCGCCGCATCTGCTGCTCCGCGGCCGGGCCGAGGATGACGCCGATGATCGCCGGCAGCACGGGCAACCCGAAGCGCCGCATGGCGAACCCGATCACCCCGATCACGTACAACAGGACCAGGTCGATCACCGAGCCGCTGACCGCGTAGGCCCCGACGCTGGCGAAGAACAGGATCCCGGCGTACAGGTAGGGCCGCGGGATCCGCAGCAGCTTCGCCCACACCGGCGCCATCGGCAGGTTGATCAGCAGCAACAGCACCAGCCCGATGAACAGGCTCGCGATCAGCGCCCACACCAGCGCCGACTCGCGCTGGAACAGCAGCGGCCCCGGCTGGATGCCGTACTGCTGGAACGCCGCCAGCATCACCGCGGCGACCGCCGTGGTCGGCAGGCCCAGCGTCAGCATCGACACCAGCGTGCCCGCCGCCGACGCGCTCGCCGTCGACTCCGGCCCGGCGACGCCCTCGATCGCGCCCTTGCCGAACTCGTCCTGCCTGCGGGACAAGCGCTTCTCGGTCACGTACGACAGGAACGTCGGGATCTCCGCGCCACCGGCGGGGATCGCGCCGAACGGGAACCCGATCACCGGCCCGCGCAGCCACGGCTTCCACGTCCGCCGCAGGTCCGACCGGGACAGCCAGGGCCGCCCGACCGGGATCGCCTCGGCCTGGCTGTGCCGGAGGTGCGCGGCCACCCACAGTGACTCGCCGACGGCGAACAGGCCGACCGCGACGATCACCACGTCGATGCCGTCCGCCAGGTGCAGCGCACCGAACGTCAGCCGCGACTGGCCGGTCATCTCGTCGAGCCCGACCAGGCCGATCGTCAGCCCGATCAGCAGCGAGGCGTACCCGCGCACGCGGGACTTGCCCAGCACGGAGGTCACCGCGACGAACGACAACACCATGATCGCGAAGTAGTCCGGCGCCCCGATGTCCACGGCCAGGTCGGCGATCAGCGGCGCGAGCAGCACCAGCGCGATCGTGCCGATGATGCCGCCGGTGAAGTGCCCGATCGCCGCCGCGGCCAGCGCCTGCGGGCCGCGGCCCCGGCGTGCCATGGGATTGCCCTCGATCGCGGTGACCACCGCCGCGCTCTCCCCCGGGGTGTTCAGCAGGATCGACGTCGTCGAGCCGCCGAACATGCCGCCGTAGTAGATGCCGGCGAACATGATGAACGCCGCGGTCGGGTCGAGGCCGTAGGTCACCGGCAGCAGCAGCGCCACCGCCATCGCCGGGCCGATGCCCGGCAGCACGCCGATCGCGGTGCCCAGCAGGACACCGATCGCGGCGAACATCAGGTGCGACGGGGTCAGCGCGGTGGCGAAGCCCGCCCACAGGTTGGACAGGTCCATGAGCTACAGCACCCCCATCAGCGGGCCGCCGGGCAGCGGAACGCCCAGCAGCACCGTGAAGACGAACCAGGTGACCAGCGAGACGCCGGCCGCGATCAGCGGATCCCGCACCAGGTGCCTGCTGCCCAGCGCGTAGGCCGCACCCCAGAACATGATCGCCGACGACAGCGGGAACCCGAGCGTGTCGATCAGCGCCGCGTTCGCCAAGAACGCGCCCGACAGCAGCAGCACCGTGCGCCAGTCCGCGGGGGCGTCCAGGTCGACGTCCTCCCCCGCCTCCGCCTCGCCCCGGCCGCCACGCAGCACGTCGCGCGCCAGCAGCAGCGACACGAGCAGCAGCAGCGAGCCGACGAGGATCGGCACCGCCTTCGGGCCGACCGGCCCGCGCTGCGTGAAGTCGGTCGGGATGCTCAGCGCGTCGACGAGCACCAGCACGCCGACGGCGAACAGGAACACGCAGACACCCAGCTCGGAGTGCGTGCGCCACCAGGACTTCGGCGCGGAGGCCGTCTTCTCCTCGATCACGCTCATGCGAGCCCCAGCTCCTTCAGCACCGCGGCCACCCGGTCGTTCTCCGTCTTGAGGAACGCCGCGAAGTCGTCACCCGGCTGGAACGCCGGCGTCCACCCGTTGCGCTGCAACGCTTCCCGCCACTGCGGCGTGTCCTGCAGTCGCGTGAACAGCCCGATGAGCCGTTCCCGGTCGCTGTCGGACAGACCCGGCGGCGCGACGATGCCGCGCCAGTTGGTGAACGAGACGTCCACACCGGACTCCTGGAGCGTCGGCGCGTCGATGCCCGGCACCCGTTGCGGGCTGGTCACCGCCAGCGCCCGCAACGCACCGGAGGCGATCTGGTCGCGGGTCTCGCCGATGCCGGAGACGCCGAACCCGACCTTGCCGCCCAGCACGGACGCCATCAGCTCGCCACCGCCGTCGAACGGGATGTAGTTGACCCGCGTCGGCGGGATCCCGGCCGCCTGCGCCATCAGCATCGGCGCCAGGTGGTCCGGCCCGCCGGGCGCCGAGCCGCCGCCGACCGGGACGCTGCCCGGATCGGCGCGCCACGCCTCGACCAGCTGCTGGATCGTCTGGTACGGCGAGTCCTTGCTGACCACGACGATGTCGGCCTCTTCGGTCAGCTTCGCGATCGCGGTGGTGTCCTGCAGCGACGACGGCGACTTGTTGGTGTAGACCGAGCCGACCACGCCGAGCCCCATGGACATGGCGAGCTTGCCGTTGCCGCGCTCGTTCACCAAACGGCCCAGGCCGACGGTGCCGCCCGCGCCGGGCAGGTTGAACACCTCGATGTTGCCGTTGAGCCCGGCGTCCTCGACCGCCTTCACGGCCGTGCGGGCGGTGATGTCGTAGCCGCCGCCGGGCGAGTTGGGGACCATCATCCGCAGGCCCCTGATCTGGGGCCCGGTCTCCTCGCCGCCCGCCGACACCAGCGGGGGGACGAGGAGGAGAGCCACGGCCGCGCCGAGAACGGCGAGCCAGCCCTTGCGATTCTTCATCAGCGCACCTCGTTGTGGACCTTCGTTGCCCGGCATCGTGCACCGGGGCCGCGCCGCTGTCACCCGTTAGGCACCTATCGGTCGTTGTGGTCATTGTGGTCACGGCACGATCCGGCGTCGCGGATGCGATAGTGAGGGCGTGGGTGCGCAAGGATCGCTGGCCCGCCAGCTGCTGGGCTGGCAGCTGATCATCGTGTTCGCCCTGCTCGCGTGCGTGTTCGGCTACTCCGCCGTGCAGTCCGACCGGACGTTCACCGACACGCAGGGCCGCAAGCTGCTCGCCGTCGCCGAACAGGTCGCCGCGACCGCCGGGGTGCGGGCGAGCCTGGCCGACCCGGTCCGGCGGGATGCGCTGCCTGCCTTCGCCGAGTCCGCGCGGACACTGTCCGGGGCGGACTCGGTGATCATCGCCGCGCCCGACCGGATCGTGCTCACCTCCCCGGACCCGAACCAGCTGCGCACCGAACTGCCACTGGGCGCGAGCACCGTGCTGCAGGGGCGTGCGTGGGTCGGCGAGATCTCCGGACAGCTGGTCGCGCACGTGCCGGTGATCGGCGACGCCGGGCAGATCGTCGGGATCGTCGCGGCGGGCACCGAGACGCCCGGCCTGTTCGAGGGCGTGGCGAACTCGCCCAGCGCGGCGCTGACGATGCTGGGGCTCGCGACCGTGGTCGGGGTCGCCGGGTCGCTGCTGCTCACCTGGCGTGTGAAACGGCAGACGCTGGGCATGGAACCGCGCGAGATCACCGCGCTGGCCGAGCACCGGGAAGCGCTGCTGCACGGCATCAAGGAGGGTGTGCTCGGCCTGGACTCCCAGCACCGGGTCACGCTCGTCAACGACCAGGCCCGCGACCTGCTGGCGCTGCCGGCGGACTGCGTCGGGCGGCCGGTCGCGGAACTGGGGCTCAACGAGCGCCTCACCGACGTGCTCACCGGACGCGCGCACGGCGTCGACCAGATCGGCCTGCGGGCGGGGCGGGTGCTGGCGCTCAACCGGATGCCGATCGCGCGCGGCGCGGTCGTGACGCTGCGGGACCGCACCGAGCTGGCCGCGCTCCGCGAGGAGCTGGAGGCGACGTCGCGGGCCACGGACACGTTGCGCGCGCAGGCCCACGAGTTCAGCAACCGCCTGCACACCATCGCCGGGTTGATCGAGCTGGGCGAGTACGACGAGGTGCGGCACTACGTCGACCTGGTCAGCGAGGCCCAGACGAAGTGGCAGGAGGAGGTCACCGCGCACATCGCCGACTCGGCGGTCGCGGCGCTGCTCATCGCGAAGGCCAGCCTGGCCGCCGAGCGGGGCGTCGGACTGCGGCTCGCGCCGGGCACCGGTCTGGACGATGTGGACGACCGGTTGTCGGCGGACCTGGTGACCGTGGTCGGCAACCTCGTCGACAACGCACTGGACGCGCTGGCCGGGCGGGACGGCGACTGGATCGAGGTCGAGATCCGGCAGGACGCGGACGCGGTTTCGGTGGTGGTGCGGGACTCCGGGCCGGGGGTGGCGCCGGAGATCGCGACCGAGGTGTTCACGCACGGGTTCACCACGAAGGCGGCCGAGCACGGCGGCAGGCGCGGGCTCGGGCTGGCGCTGACGCGGCAGACCTGCCTGCGCCGCGGCGGTTCGGTGGCCGTGCACAACGCTGACGGCGCGGTGTTCACCGCCGTCCTGCCGACGCGATCGGAGGTGCCCCGGTGATGCGGGTCCTGGTGGTGGAC
Source organism: Amycolatopsis sp. 3B14 (assembly GCF_050958625.1). Classification (NCBI taxonomy): domain Bacteria; kingdom Bacillati; phylum Actinomycetota; class Actinomycetes; order Pseudonocardiales; family Pseudonocardiaceae; genus Amycolatopsis; species Amycolatopsis sp. 3B14. The sequence goes on along the minus strand of NZ_JBHZEN010000064.1, from coordinate 44,814 downwards.
GACGACTTCATGGTCGCGAAGGTCCACAGTGGATACGTGTCGCGCGCGCCCGGGTTCACCGTCGCCGGGGTGGCGCACACCGGGGCCGAGGCGCTGCGCGCGGCGCGGGAGCTGCACCCGGACCTGGTGCTGCTGGACATCTACCTGCCCGATGTGGACGGCCTGTCGGTGCTGCGGCAGCTGCGGGCCGACCCGGCGACGCAGGACATCGACGTCCTGATCATCACGGCCGCGCGGGACGTGGAGACCGTGCGCGGCGCCCTGCGTGGTGGCGCGCTGCACTACCTGATCAAGCCGTTCTCGTCGTCGGCGCTGCAGGCGCAGCTGGAGGAGTTCGCCACGCTGCGGCGGAAGCTGCACCGGCTGGCGCAGCGCAGCACGGCCGGGCAGGAGGACGTGGACGCGGTCTTCGGGGCCCGCACGCCGAAAGCGCTGCCGAAGGGGCTGACCGAGCAGACGGCCGACCTGGTGCGGCAGGCGTTGCAGGCGCATCCGGACGGCCTGTCGGCGAGCGAGTGCGCCGGGGTGACCGACCTGTCGCGGCCCAGCGCGCGGCGGTACCTAGAGCATTTCGTGGCCGCCGGGCGGGCGGAGGTGCGGCTGCGCTACGGCGGAACGGGGCGGCCGGAGCGGCAGTACCACTGGCGCGGTTGAGTTCGTACCCCCACCGCGACCGGCCGGGGCGGCGATCCCACTGACGCGACCCACCGCGCGCTAGGGTGTCGCGCGGTGAGCACTTCCGAGGCGATTCCCGTGGTCCTGGTCGCCGGTTACCTGGGCTCGGGCAAGACGACACTGGTCAACCACCTCCTGACGCACGCCCGCGACCACCGCATCGGCGTGATCGTCAACGACTTCGGCCGCGTCAACGTGGACGCGCTGGCCGTCGCCGGGCAGGTCGACGCCATGCTGCCGATGGGCAACGGCTGCCTGTGCTGCGCGGTCGACACGGCGGGCCTGGACCGGATGCTGGAGCGGCTCGCCGAGCCGGAGCTGGGCATCGACGCGATCGTCATCGAAGCCAGTGGCCTCGCCGAGCCGCGCGACCTGGTCCGGATGCTGCTGTCCAGCGAGAACCCGCGCGTCGCCTACGGCGGGCTCGTCGAGGTGGTGGACGGGGTCGAGTTCGAGGCCAACCGGGTGCGCCACCCCGAGCTGGACGAGCACCTGCGCTTCGCCGACCTGGTGGTGCTGAACAAGACCGACCGGCGCGACGATCCCGGCCTGGTCGAGCTGGTGCGCAAGGTGAGCGACGGGCGGCCGGTGGTGCGGTCGGCGTTCGGCGCGATCGACCCCGGGCTGCTGTTCGACGCGCGGGAGCGTAAGCCGGTGGCGCGGCAGTTGTCGTTCGACGACCTGCGGCACTCCGACGGCGCGGTCCACGAACACCTGCACGACGCCTACCGCAGCGTCGAGTTCTCGTGCGACACACCGCTCCACCCCCGGCGGCTGCTGGCGTTCCTGACCGAGCGGCCTGCCGGGCTGTACCGGATGAAGGGGCCGGTGCGCTTCGCTGTGCCCGGCTACGACGACCGGTTCCTGCTGCAGACCGTCGGCCCGTACCTGCGGTTCCACCGGTCGCCGTGGGGCGCGGAGGCCCCGGCCACGCGCCTGGTGCTGATCGGGACCGGCCTCGACGAGGACGACCTGCTGTCGCGGCTGGCGGCGTGCGCGGAACCGGCGGAGCTGCCGGAACGGGCGATCCTGCCGCTGCTCAAGTACTGCGAATAGCAACGCAGGTAACCCCGCACCGCCGGGGCGCGATAGGCGAAGCAACCCGGCAAGGAGTGGTTCCCATGCGCGCATCCGCCATCCGGTGGTTCTGGCTGCTCGTGGCGCTCGCCTTCGCGGGCACCGCCGCGGCCGAGGTCTACCTGGCCGTCACCATGGGCGCGGCCTGGGCGTGGGCGCTGGCCGGGGTGCTCGTGCTCGCCTCCGCGGCCTGCGTCGCGGCGGCCTTCCGTCGGGACCGCGTCAACCCACCGAGGGACCCCGGAATCTGATAGGAGGGGGCTGCCCCTGTCGCCGCCGGGGGGCCATGCATGAGACTGTCCAGGTGACGGACGAACTCATCAAGCCGGCCGACCTCGAGCTCGCGGACGCGCTCAGCGCAGTCGTGCGCACGCTCGAACCGGAGCCGGACGTCGAGCAGACGGTCGCGAACATCGTGCAGGCCGTCGCGGCGACGGTCCCGGGCACCGAGGACGCCGGCATCTCCCTGCTGGAGTCGGGCAGCCTGAAGTCCGTCGCCCCGTCCAGCGAGCGGGTCTCGCAGCTCGACCAGCTGCAGCACAAGCTGGGCGAGGGCCCCTGCGTGGACGCGGTGTTCACCGACATCGTCTACCGCACCTCCGACATCGCCGCGGACGAGCGCTGGCCGAAGTTCGGCTACGCCGCCGCCGAGCTCGGCATCAACTCGATGCTCGCGGTGCGCCTGTTCACCGGCAAGACGCTGCTCGGCGCGCTCAACCTGTACTCGACCCAACCGAGCGCGTTCGACGACTCCGCCGAGCATGTGGCCGGCCTGTTCGCCGCGCACGCGGCCGTCGCGCTGGCCGGGTCGCGCGCACAGGCGCAGCTGCGCAACGCGCTGGAGTCGCGCGACGTCATCTCGATGGCCAAGGGCATCCTGATGGAACGCCACCAGGTGACCGACGACCAGGCGTTCGACCTGCTGGTCCGCGCCTCGCAGAACACGAACCGCAAGCTGCACGAGGTCGCGCGCTGGCTCGTGACAGGCACGAACAACGCGATCAACGAGAACGGCTAGCCGATCAGGCCGGCGCGCTGGTGGTGCTCCGCGTCCGCGCCCGGCCCATCGCCCCGACGGGGAAAGAGGCACGAGCGCACCCGCTGTCCGCTGGTGGTGCTCCACGTGCCTGGGCCGACCCGAACCGCGACGGTGCCGGTCGACTGCGCCAGTTGACGGCCCGCCACGTCGCGGAGCGCCCGCCACCCTTGGGTGGTGCTCCGCGCGGCTGCGCTACTCGAACGAACCGCCCCGCCCCGCGCCGGCTGCGAAGCGTTGTGCGCCGCGCACCGCGTCGGCGGCCAGCGAGACCATGCCGTGCCGCCATTCGTTCGCCATCGCGGCCTGCTCGTCCATCCCGTCCTGCTCCAGCAGCGACAGCCGGTCCTCCCGCAGGCACGTCTGCGGGAACCCGGCGATCGCCGCGGCGAGCTCCTCCGCCGCGGCGCGCTCGGTGCCCGCAGGCACGACCCGGTTCGCCAGGCCCATCCGCAGCGCCTCCTCGGCCGGCACCGGGCGACCGGTCAGCACCAGGTCCATCGCCTGGCTCACCCCGATCAGCCGGGGCAGCCGCACGGTCCCGCCGTCGATCAGCGGCACCCCCCAGCGCCGGCAGAACACCCCGAACACCGCGTCCTCGGCGGCGACCCGCAAATCGCACCACAGCGCGAGTTCCAGCCCGCCCGCGACGGCGTGCCCGGCGATCGCCGCGATCACCGGCTTGCCCAGCCGCAGCCGCGTCGGCCCCATCGGGCCGGGGCCGTCCTCGCCCAGCCGGTTGCCGCGCTCGGTGCCGATCGCCTTGAGGTCGGCACCCGCGCAGAACGTGCCGCCCTCGCCCCACAGCACGGCGACCGCGGCGGAGTCGTCGGCGTCGAACGCCTCGAAGGCCTCCAGCAGCGCCTGCGCGGTCGGGCCGTCGACGGCGTTGCGCGCCTGCGGGCGGGACAGGATCACGGTGTGGACGGGGCCGCTGCGCTCGACCCGGACGGCAGGTTCGACCATGCCGCCACGTTGTCACAACCCCCCGTGCGTGTCACTCAGCCGAGTGTCACGCGAGCCGACCGGCCGGGCGCCGCTATCGGCTGCTCAGGACCTGGCGCGCAGTTCCACGCAGCACTCCCCCGCGCGCGGTTCCAGGGCCGCCTCCACGCTCGCCGCGTCGAGGCCGTCCAGCAGTCCACCGAGGAAGGACTGGTTGATCCCGCACACCACGGCCGGTTCGCGCGCGGCCAGCGGGTGGAACGGGCAGTTGCGCAGCCGCACGCACACCGGGGACTCGCGGCTGGGTTCGAAGCCGTGCCGTTCCACGACCTCCGTGGCGACGGTCAGCGCCCGCTCGGCGCCGAGGCGCCCCGGCCGTGTCCGCTCGCGCTCGGCGGTCCCGACCGCCCGGCCCCGCTCACGGGCGACGCGCAGCGCGGCGTCGCGGGCGGTCTCGCGTTCGCCTTCGTCCAGGACCGCGCCGAGGAGGATGTCGGCGAGCAGGTCGTGGTGGCGGGGTGGGATGCTGACCCGCACCTCTTCGCCGGAGGGCTCGTAGACCTTGGGAGTGCGGCCCGCGCCCCGGCGTTCGCCGACGAACTCGTAGCGCGCCCGCAGCAACCCGGCCGCCACGAGCTTGTCGAGGTGGAACGCGGCGAGCTTGCGCGAGATGCCGGCGGAGGCGGCGGCCTCGTCCCGCGTGACCGGGCGCCGCGCCTGGCGGATGAAGGCGTACATGCTGCGCCGCAGCTCGTCGTCGAGCGCGGCCAGCGCCCGGATCGGCCCCTCGCTCATCGTGTCACGATATCACCCAATCTCACCTGTGCAATTGCCTGCTCTTGACGTTCACGAGCAATAAGACCAAACTTCATTGGCGAAAACCGAGTAGCCGGAGGTCGTCATGGCAGACGCGAAACGGCCGGCGAGCGCCGCGCTCGCCGGGCCCTACGGTCACCCGTTCCACCCGATCCTGGTGACGGTGCCGATCGGGGCGTGGGTGAGCAGCCTGGTGTTCGACATCGGGTCCCGGATCGTCGCCGGGCCGGGGTTCCTGACACGGGGATCGGTCTGGCTCATCGCCATCGGGATCGTCGGCGCACTGCTGGCCGCGGCCACCGGCGCGCTCGACCTGCTGGCGGTGCCGCGCGGCACCCGGGCCTTCCGGACCGGGCTCACGCACATGGGGCTCAACCTCACCGTCACCGGCGCGTTCGCCGCCGGTTTCTTCTGGCGGCAGGGCGAGCTCGACGGGCGGGTCGGCATCGGCCCGCTGGTGCTGTCCGCGGCCGCGCTGGCGGCCTTGGCGGTGTCCGGCTACCTCGGCGGCAAGCTCGCCTACCGCTTCGGCGTCCGCGTCGCCGCCGAGGAGGTGCAGGCCGAGGGGTACCGCCCGCGGCCCGCCCACCGCACCCGCCCCGCCCACTGACCCAACCCGACCGAAAGGCACGTCCGTGCAGTCCGAAACCGCCCTGCGAGTCGTCCACGAGCCCGCCGAGGGAGTCGACCTCGCCGCCGCCGAGCTCCACGCCGCCCAGTTCCTCGAAGCCCTGGGCGTGTCGCTGGAGTCGGAGAGCCTCCGCGGAACGCCCGGCCGGATGGCCCGCGCCTACGCCGAGCTGTTCTCGCCGCGGCCGTTCGACCTGACCACGTTCCCCAACGACGAGGGGTACGACGAGCTGGTGCTGGCGCGGGGGATCCCGGTGCGGTCGGTGTGCGAGCACCACCTGCTGCCGTTCGTCGGCGTCGCGCACGTCGGGTACCTGCCCGGCGAGCGCATCCTGGGCCTGTCCAAGCTGGCCCGGATCGTCGAGCACTTCGCGCGGCGCCCGCAGGTGCAGGAACGGCTCACCAAGCAGGTGGCGGACTGGCTCGCCGAGCACGTGCACCCGAAGGGCGTCGGGGTGGTGATCGAGGCCGAGCACACCTGCATGACGCTGCGCGGCGTGCAGGCCGTGGGTTCGAGCACCGTCACCTCGACACTGCTCGGCACGCTGCGCGAGGACGCCCGGTCCCGGCAGGAGTTCTTCGCGCTGACCGGCGTCAACCCCTGACGCTCAGGCCAGGGCCTCGACCGCCTCGGCCAGGTTGCGCAGGTGCCGCGTCCCGTCGGGGAGGGCGAGGCCGTCCCAGCCGGGGCCGGCCACGAAGAGCCGGGTGCCGGTCAGCTCGTCCGCCGGGACCTGGCGGGCCAGCTCGGGCGTGTGCGCCCACACGACCGTCGCCGCCGGCTTGCGCACCGTCACGGTCGTGAGCAGGGACCGCGGGGGCACCCGCGCGCCGAGCGAGATCGCGCCGCGACCGCGTTCGGCGAGCGCGTGCCGCAGGACCTCCAGCGGCAGCGAGTGCTGTTCGTCCGGCGCGCACGCCAGCAGCACGGACGCCGAACCGGTGCCGCCCGGCGGGACCGCGTGCAGTGCCGCGATGATCCCGTCGGTGGCGAGGTGCTCGACCTCGACGGGCCCGCCCGGCTCGGCGCACCGCTCGCCCAGCTCCTGCAGGAACGGGACGAGCAGCTTCTGCCAGGTGTCGACGGTGCCGTGCCGGTCGAGGAAGCCGACCACTATGCGGCGGAACGCGTCCGGGTCGAGCTTCTCGGCGGCTCCGCGCAGTGACCGCCGCCGGCGGCTCGCCACCCGGTCGGGCACCTGACCGGGCGGGGCGATCGGCGGTGCCGCACCCGCGCTCACGCTCGCGGCCGCGCTCGCCACCGGCACGCCCTGGCGCACCAGGTGCACCACACGCTCCAGGCGGCGCAGGTCGCCGACCGTGTACCGGCGGTGCCGACCCGGTTCGCGGGAACTCGGCCCCAGCCCGTGCCTGCGGTCCCAGCTGCGCAGTGTCGCGACCGCGACACCGAGCCTGCTCGCCACCGCGGCAGGGGTCAGCACCGCTTCGGGCGGTACCGCTTCACGCGCGGCCTGCCCCGTGCGGCTCATCAGTTCACGCCTCCCGATGACTTCCGGTCACCGCCCCACCGGGCGGATGCATCATTCGATTGTGCAACATTCGCGCCTCTCTTGGTTGACGATCAACTCGATAATCGGGCAGCAGGGGCGCTCACAGACCAGGGTTACTGGAACGATCGGTTGGCAATGCGCTACGCTGCCGATCATGGCGAGGACCAAGGAGTTCGATCCCGACGTCGCGTTGCACGCAGCACTGGAGCTGTTCTGGCGGCAGGGCTACGAAGCCACCTCGATGCAGGACCTGGTCGACCACGTCGGCGTCAACCGCGCCAGCCTGTACGCCACCTACGGCAGCAAGCACGACCTCTACCTGCGCGCCCTGGACCGCTATTGCGAACTGCGCGGCATCGAGACGATGACCGCGCTGAACCGGCCCGGCCCCGCGCTCGACGCGGTCCGCGACTTCATCCGCTCCTACGTCACCGAATGCCACGAGGACGCGGAAAGCAAGGGCTGCCTGGTCACCAACACCGCGACCGAGCTGCTGCCCCGGGACGCGAAGGCGGCCCGACGGGTGGACATCGCCTTCGGCGAGCTGGAGGCCGCGCTGGCAGGCACTCTCTCCCGCGCCCAGCAGGAGGGCGACCTCCCGCCGGACAAGGACCCGCGGGCGCTGGCCCGGTTCCTCGTCACGTTCATCCAGGGCATCCGCGTGGTCGGCAAGACCGACGACGCCCGCCGCCTGGACGAGGCCGTCGACCAGGCCTTGTCGCTGCTCGCCTGAAAGCCCTCGCGGCTTGACCTGATTCTGGAACGTACGGTTGTCTATGAAGGGAGTGCGCATGCCGCGCGCGATCTACGTGCTGAGCCTCGGCGTGTTCGCGATGGTCACGAGCGAGTTCGTCGTCGCCGGGCTGATGCCCCAGCTGGCGGACGGGCTCGGCGTCACGGTGCCGCAGATCGGCTACCTGATCACCGCGTTCGCGGTCGCGATGGCGGCAGGCGGTCCGGTCCTCACCGTCGCCCTGATGCGGCTCGCGCCGAAGACCGCGCTGATGCTGCTGTTCGCGGTCTTCCTGGCGGGCAACGTGCTGGCCGCGACCGCGACCGGCTACGGCACGATGCTGGTCGCCCGCGTCGTGACCGGCGTCGCCGCGCAGGCGTTCTTCGGCATCGGCATCTCGCTGACCGCGCAGCTCACCCGCCCGGAGGTCCGCGGCCGCGCGATCGCCGTGGTGATGAACGGCCTGATGCTCGGCACCCTGCTCGGCCTGCCGCTCGCCACGGTCGTCGGCGAGAACCTCGGCTGGCGCGCGGCGTTCTGGGCGATCGGGGTGCTGGCCGTGGTCGCGGCGCTGGCCACGCTCGCCGGCGTGCCCGCGCTCGCCGCATCGGCCGACGGCGGCACCTTCCGTGAGGAACTGGGCGTGTTCCGCGCCCCGCGGCTGTGGCTGGCACTGTCCACCAGCACGCTCATCATCGGCGCCACGTTCTCTGCGTTCAGCTACTTCACGCCGATCCTCACCGAGGTCACCGGGTTCGACGGCGGCACCGTGCCGCTGCTGCTCGTCGCCTACGGCGCGGCCACCGTTGTCGGCAACGTCGTCGTCGGGCGCCTCGCCGACCGGCACACCGTGCCCGTCCTGGTGGCCGGCCTCGCACTGAACCTGGTCTTCCTCGCCGCGTTCGCCGTGCTCGCCGACCTGCCCGCGCCCGCGCTGGTGGCGATGCTCGGCATCGGGCTGGTCGGCGTCACGATGAACCCGGCGATGGTGACCCGCGTGCAGCGCGCCGGCAACGCCCGGCCACTGGTCAACACCGTGCACTCGTCGTTCATCACGCTCGGCGTCATCCTCGGGTCGTCGCTCGGCGGGCTGGTGATCGAGACGTCCGGACTGCGCGCACCGCTGTGGCTCGGCGCCGGTCTCGCGGCGCTCGGCCTGCTGACCGTGCTGCCCGAACTGCTGCACCGCCGGGCGCCCGCGCCGGTCGTGCAGCCGTGCGCCTGACCGGCGGCACACCCGGGCGGCAGGACCGTCACCCCGACGGTCGACGGCTGGAGGAGCCGCACACCGTCAACGCGGCTGACGGTGGCGGCGTACATCCGGGCGATCGAGTGCGCGTCGGCGACCATGTTCGCGGCCGGGAACTCCGCCGCACGCCAGGCGCGCGTGGTGAAGTAGCTGGTCGTGTTGTCGAAGGCGCCGCCGAGCTCGGGCGGTCACCCACGCGGTGACCGTGTCCGCGTGGCTGCGCTTCCAGCGCCCGGATGACCGGGTGCCAGGCGCACGCGTCCGCGAAGGTCAGCGGCCCGTCCAGGACCGGCAGGCCGGCCTGGTGGGACAGCAGCCATCGCACGGGGATCGTGTCCTTGCCGCGCGCGCCGAACTCCGGCCAGTACCGGACGACCGGCGCGTCCAGGTCCAGCAGACCGCGCTGCAGCAGCAGGTGCGCGCAAACCGCGGTGGCGCCCTTCGTCGTCGAGGCGACCTGCGCGATGGTGTTCGCGCGCCACGGCCGGTTCGCCTCGCGATCGGCGAGGCCGTCCCAGAGGTTGACCACGAGGCGGCCGTCGACGTAGACGCTGCACGCCTGAGGTGGAAGCAGGCATGACACATCTCCTCCGTGTTCGTCACCACCGCCGGGCCGGTCCGCCGGGCGGAGGAGTGCGGCGGCCAGGAGTTCAGGGCCCGCCAGGTCGCAGTGGCGTGCTGCACCACCTGGGCGCCGTGCTGGAGGATCCGGTCCGCGGTCCCCGCGGCGACGAGCGCGGACAACCCCGCCGCGGCGTGGTTCGCGCACGTCCTAGGCGGATACACGATATCGGCGTGCTCATTTTCCGCGAACCGCAGAAAACCGGTCCGGCTCGCTATTTTTCGGACATTCATTCCGCGACCGTGCAACACGGCCAGAAACGGCAGTCCGGAATGAGAGTATTCCGCCTATGCTGCCCTCGAAGTTCCCTGCCGCACAGCGAAATCGTGCAGTCCATACCGGACCGTCACCGGGAGCACGGGGGTGCGCACAGCGTTTTCTCAGGCGGTTCTCACCGGCCGCCCAGAAAGGGGGACGACACTCGGCCGGGTCGTTCGCCGAACCGGAGGAGTGCAGATGGCCGTCGTTTCCCGGATGCTGGAGGTCCGCGCCCAGGACCGGCCGGACGAGGTAGCCTTCCTCGACGGCGCGGACGGGCGCGAGCTGACCTGGCGTTCGGTCGCGGCTGCCGCGCGGCGCTGGCGCGAACTCGCCAGGGACCTGCCGCCCCGCACCCGGATCGGTCTGGTGGCGGCCCATCCGCTGGCGTTCACCGCCGCCTACCTCGGCTGCCTCGCCGCGGGCCTGACCGCGGCGCCGGTCGACCCCCGCCTCACCACGGCCGAACTGGGCACCGCGCTCGACCGGGTGCGCGCCGCCGTCGTCGCGACCGACCGGCCGGACCTCGTGCCCGGCCGCCCGACCTGGGCACTCGACCGCGACGGGCCGCGCCCCGTCCGGACCGCTCGCATCCGTGCCGACGGCGCCGCGCTGCGGCCCGCGGTGCTGCTGACCAGTTCCGGCACCACCGGAGCGCCCAAGGGGATCCCGCTGAGCGAATGGCAGCTCGTGCGCACCGCCCGCCGCGTCGCGCGACACCACCGGTTCGGCCCCGGCGAGCGCGGGTACACGCCGCTCCCCCTCTTCCACGTGAACGCGCAGGTGATGGGCCTGCTGGCGACGGTGATCAGCGGCGGCTCGCTGGTCCTCGACCGGAGGTTCAGCGCCGGCGATTACTGGGACCTCGTCGAACGCTGGTCGCCGACCTGGCTCAACACTGTCCCCGCGATCCTCGCCTCGCTCGCCCGGCAGCCCGCGCCGCCGGACCACGTCGCCCGCCGCATCAGGTTCGCGCGCTCGGCGTCGGCGCCGCTGTCACCAGAGATCGCGCGGCGCTTCACCGAGCGAACCGGCGTCGGTGTGCTGGAGACCTACGGGATGTCCGAGGCCGCCGGGCAGATCACCGCGAACCCGCTCGACCCCTGGCTGCGCCGCGCCGGTTCGGTCGGTCTGCCCGTCGGGGTGGGTCTCGTCGTCGCCGGGCCGAACGGCGAGGTGCTGCCGCCCGGCGAACGCGGCGAGGTGCGGCTGCGCGGCCGTCAGGTGGTGAGCCGGTACCTGGAACTGGACGGTCTCGGCGAACGGATCCGCCCGGCCCGGACGCCGGACGGCTGGCTGCCGACCGGTGACGTCGGCGTCCTCGACCACGACGGGTACCTCACGCTCGCCGGGCGCGTGGACGACGTCATCAACCGCGGCGGCGAGAAGATCTACCCGCACGAGATCGAGGACGTCCTGCTCGCGCACCCGGCGGTCACCGCGGTCGCGGTCGTCGGCGCGCCGGACGAGCGCCTCGGCCATGTGCCGGTCGCGTTCGTGACGGGACGGCCGGAACCCGGGCTGGCGCGGGCGTTGCACGGCTGGTGCGAACAGCGGCTGGCCCGCTACAAGCGGCCGTCGGTGATCGAGGTGACGGCGGCGCTGCCGCTCGGCCCGACCGGGAAGGTGCTGCGCCGTGAACTGCGCGCCGCGGCGGGCGGGCGGTGAGCCGGCGCGGCGAGCACCTGCACTACGTCGACCTGGTGCGCGTCCTGACCGTCGGGCTGGTGATCGGCCTGCACGTGCTGGCGCTGGCGCCGTTCGCACCGGGGGTGCCGATCGGCGGACTGATCGTCGTCTTCCACGTCAGCCGCGAGGTGTTCTTCCTGCTGACCGCGTTCGTGCTCACCTACAGCACGGCGCGCAAGCCGCGGTGGCGCGAGTTCTGGCGACGGCGCTACCTGTTCGTCGTCGTGCCGTATCTGCTGTGGACGGTCGTCTACTTCCTCGCGGACGGCGGGCCGTACTCGGCGGTGGCGTTCTTCAGCGAGCTGCTGACCGGGACCGCGCGCTACCACCTGTACTTCCTGCTCGTGTCGATGCAGATCTACCTGGTGTGGCCGGCGGTCCGGAGGCTGATCGCGGTGACCCGGCGGTACCACTGGGCACTGCTGGCCTTCGCGGTGGCGTTCCAGCTGGTGTTCTCGCTCGCCGTGCAGCAGCAGTGGAACCTCGGCGGGTTGTCCGGGTGGGTGCACGCGCCGGACGCCTGGCTGCCCAGCTACCTCGGCTACGTGCTGGTCGGCGCGCTGGCCGGGACGCACCGGGAACGGCTTGTGGCGTGGACCCGCGCGCACGTGCGGGTGGTCCTCGGCGGGTGCGCGGCGGTGCTGGCGCTCGGCGTGGCTGTCTACTCGGGACAGGTCTACCTGGCCGGGCAACCGCCGCTGGTGGCGAGCATCGTGTTCCAGCCCGTCGTCGCGGTGGAGAGTTTCGCCGTGGCCTGGGCGTTCCTCGCGTTTGGTCTGGTGTGGACGGAGCGCGGGACGCCGTGGCGCGGCGTGGTCCGCGCGACCTCCGACGCGTCGTTCGGCGTGTACCTGATCCACCCGCTGCTGCTGCAGGGCCTGCTCCTCGCGGTCGCCGCCGCCGGCCCCGCGCAGCCGCCGGACGCGGTGCTGCTGCCCGTGCTGGTGCTGGCGGTCGTCCCGCTCGTCTACTCCGTGTCCGGCCTGGTCACCGCACTGGCGCGGCGCACCCCGGCCAGCCTCGCCCTCACCGGGCGGGCCCGGATGCGCGCACGCGTGCCCGCACCCGCCCTCGTCCCCACAGGAGGAACCCGATGAACACCGGTGTGACCATGGTGATCGACCCCGGTCTGCCGACCGGCGCGTTCACCGACCTGGTGACCAGCCACGGCGACCACATCGACCTGCTCAAGTTCGGCTGGGGCACCGCACTGGTGACCAGGGACCTGCACCGCAAGGTCGCCGTGCTGCGCGAAGCCGGGATCGGCTGCTACTTCGGCGGCACGCTGTTCGAGCACTACCTGGTGCGCGACCGGCTGGACGACTACCTCGCGTTCGTCGACGACGCCGGCGCCACGCACATCGAGGTGTCCAACGGCACGATCCCGTTGTCGCAGCACGACAAGGCGTCCTACGTCGAGCGGATGACCCGGTACCGGCCGGTGCTCGCCGAGGTCGGCTACAAGGACGCGGGCCGTTCGGCGTGCCTCGGGCCGGCGGACTGGGTCGGCGCGATCACCGAGGACCTCGCGGCCGGCGCGGACTTCGTGATCACCGAGACGCGCGAGAGCGGCCGCAGCGGCCTGGCCCGGCCGGACGGGCACGTGCGCGAGGACGTGCTGCACGCGGTGATCTCCGCGGTCGACCACCGGCGCCTGCTGTTCGAGGCGCCGACCAAGGAGCTGCAGGTCGAACTGATCCAGACGCTCGGGCCGTCGGTGAACCTCGGCAACATCGCCACCACCGACGTGCTCGGCGTGGAAACCCTGCGGCGCGGGCTGCGCGCCGACACCCTCATCCAGCTCACCCCGCCCCTGAAGGGAACCGTCCATGCGTGACCCTCGCGATGCCTGCCACGTCGCCATCCCGGCCCGCGACCTCGACGAGGCCGTCGAGTTCTACGTGTTCGGACTCGGCGCGAAGCTGGCCCGCCGCTACGACGACCGTGTGACGTTCGACTTCTTCGGCGACCAGCTCGTGTGCCATCTGTCGGAGAACGTGCCCGCGGAGGCGGTGGCCTACCCGCGGCACTTCGGTGTGAGCTTCGCGCGGGCCGAGGACTTCGACCGGCTGGTGCGGGTCGTCGAGCACCGGAAGTTGACGGTGCTGTCCGGGCCGTCGCTGCGGTTCGAGGGGACGGCCGAGCAGCACCGGACGTTGTTCCTGGTGGATCCGTCGAACAACGTGCTGGAGTTCAAGAACTACGACGACCCGCGGTTGCAGTACTGATGGCCGTGCACCTGGTACGGCACGGGCAGAGCGCGTGGAACGTCGCCGGCCGTGTGCAGGGGCAGTCGCCGCGGGCGGGTTCGCTGACCGCGGCGGGGCGGGCGCAGGCGGCCGCGCTGGACGTGACCGGGACGGTGCTCGTGTCGAGCGATCTGCCCAGGGCGCGGGAGACGGCGGAGATCATCGCGGCCCGGCTGGGGTTGCCGGTGCTGGTCGACGCCGGATTGCGGGAGCAGCGGCTCGGCGCGCTGGAGGGCAGGCGGTTCGCCGAGGTGCAGCCGGTGATCGACGGCCTGTGGGCGCACCCGCTGCGGCTGCCGCCCGGTGGCGGGGAGAGCGTGGCCGACCTGCACCTGAGGGTGCGGCGGACGCTGGGCAGGCTGGCGGCGCGGCACGCCGGGGAGGAGCTGGTCGTGGTGACGCACGGCGGCCCGATCCGCGTGGCGACGACCGGGGTGGACCCGGTGTCGGGGTCCGCGGTGCCGCGGGTGGCGGTCGGGAATGCGGCGGTGATCACTGTGCGTCCGGGCGCGGCCGTCTAGTCTGCGGCCTTGTGACTGTGCGCCTGGATCTCGAGCCCACCGGACTGGCCGTGCTGACGATCGATGCCGGGCCGCTCAACCTGTACACGCTCGAGCTGCACGCGGACTTCGACGCCGCGCTGGACCGCCTCGGGGATGCGCGGGCGCTGCTGATCCGTGCCGAGGGCAAGATCGTCAGCGGCGGGGTCGACGTGTCGCTGTTCGCCGCGCAGGAGACGCCCGGGCAGGCGAAGGAGCTGTTCGACCGGATGCTGGCGCTGCCGGACCGGATCGCGGCGCTGGAGATCCCGACGGTGTTCGCGGCGCACGGGTTGTGCCTGACGTGGGCTTTTGAGGTCGCGGTGGCGTGCGACCTGATCCTCGCGGCGGAGCGGGCGTCGTTCGGCCTGGTCGAGAAGGTCGTCGGCCTGACCCCGACGATGGGCGGCACGCAGCGCCTGGCCGCGCGGGCGGGCGTCGGGCGGGCCGCGGAGTTCGTGATGACGGGCGACCGCTACCCGGCGGCCGAGCTGGCGCGGTGGGGCGTGGTGAACCGGGTGCTGCCGGACGCCGGGTTCGACGAGGCCGCCCGGTCCTTCGCGGCGTCGCTGGCGGAGGGCCCGACGCGCGCCCACGCGGCGACGAAGAAGGTGCTGTCGCACTTCGCGAACGGCGGCGTCGCCGAGGCGAACAAGCACATCACGTCGCTCGCGGCGGACCTGTACCGCACGGAAGACCTGCGCAACGCGGTGCGGTCTTTCCTGGCGGAGGGTCCGGGGAAGGCGAAGTTCACCGGCCGCTGACCGGGCACACCGGTGGCTCGGCGGAGCCGCCGTGTACTACCCTTTCACTACTTGATTAGTGAAAGGGTTCTTGTGATCGAGTTCCGGATCGACCGGCGCAGCGGCGTGGCCACGTACCTGCAGTTGGTGCAGCAGGTCGAACAGGCGTTGCGGCTCGGCCGGCTCCAGCCGGGCGACCGGTTGCCCACCGCCAAGGAGGTGGTGAGCAGCATCGCGATCAACCCGAACACGGTGCTCAAGGCGTACCGCGAACTCGAACGCGAAGGCCTCGTCGAGGCGCGGCGCGGGCTCGGCACCTTCGTCCGGCGTTCGCTCGGGCACGGCGACGCGGTGGACGGCGCCCTGCTGCGCCAGAAGCTGGAGAGCTGGATCCGGGAGTCGCGCGCGGCGGGGCTGGAGCGGGAGGACGTCGAAGCGCTGGTCAAGTCGGTACTCGACGAACACCACTGGACGTGAAGGAGGGGGCATGGCGAGCAGCGACGCGTTGACGGCGACCGGTCTCGGCAAGCGGTATCGCCGGGGCTGGGCGCTGCGGGACTGCGACTTTTCCGTGCCACACGGCCGGATCAGCGCGCTGGTCGGCCCCAACGGCGCGGGCAAGACGACGTTGATGGCGCTGGCGACCGGCCTGCTCGAACCGACCGAGGGGCAGGTGCGGGTGATGGGTCGCGTGCCGGACAGCCGGGGGATTCCCGCGGACCTGGCGTTCCTCGCCCAGGACAAGCCGTTGTACCGCGGGTTCACGGTGGCGGACATGCTGCGTGCGGGCCGGGCGCTCAACACCACGTGGGACCAGGCCTACGCGGAGCGGCTCCTCTCCGAGGCGGGTGTCCCGCGCGCCGCGCGCATCGGGACCTTGTCGGGGGGCCAGCGCACGCGGGTGGCGCTCGCGATGGCTCTGGGCCGGCGTCCGCGCGTGCTCATGCTCGACGAGCCGCTCGCGGATCTGGACCCGATCGCCCGGGACGAGGTCATGCGGACGCTGATGGCCGAAGCAGCCGACACCGGGATGACCGTGCTGCTCTCCTCGCACGTGCTGTCGGACCTCGAAAACGTGTGCGATCACCTGCTGCTGCTCGCCGACGGGCGGACGCGGCTGTGCGGCGACGTGGCGGACCTGCTCGCCGGGCACCGGCTTCTGGTCGGCCCCGCGGACGGTGACCTCGCCCCGGACACGGTGGTCGAGCGGCGCAAGACGGCACGGCAGGTCACGGCCCTGGTGCGGGGGCGCGGGCCGGCGCCCGCTCCCGGCTGGGAATCACACGAACCCACGTTGGAGGAACTGGTGATGGCGCACCTGCGGGCGGGCAGCGCCGCGGCACCCGCGCGGGAGGTGGCCGCGTGACCTGGGTGACCTGGCGGCTGCACCGCCTGCAGCTGCTGCTCGGTCTCGGACTGACCGCGGCCGTCGCGGTGGTGCTGGTCGTCGAGCACGTGCAGGCGACCGGTTACCTGGCGGCCCACGGCATCGAGGGGTGCCAGGTGGTCGACAGTGGACGGTGCACCGCCCCGGCGATGGCGGCGTTCGAGGACGAGTTCCAGAGCTTCGCGCGCAACTTCCCGATGGTGCTTCTCGGCCTCCCCGTGCTGCTCGGCATGTTCACCGGCGCTCCGCTGTTCGCGCGCGAATTCGAGCAGGGGACCCACATCCTCGGGCTGACGCAGTCGGTGAGCCGGTTCCGCTGGTGGCTGAGCAAGCTGCTCGTGGTGGGTACGCCGATCCTCCTCGGCATGTTCGCGCTCGGCTTGGTGAGCGCCTGGGCGTTCGAACCGCTGCACTACGTGACTCGCGGTGCGATCATGACACCGGGCTTCGAGACGCAGGGGCCTGTCCTGGGCGCCTACACCGTGCTCGCGTTCGCCGTCGGCGCGACGGCGGGGCTGTTCTTCCGCAACACGCTCGCCGCGATGGCGGCGACACTGCTCGTCTACCTGGTGGTCGTGGTCGGGGTCGCGAACCTGGCCAGGCCGGGCTTCGCCGAGCCCGCCCAGGCCACGGCCTCCGTCGCCGCGACGAACCCCGTCCCGTACGACGCCTGGCGGCTCGGGGCGGCGTACTACGACGCGAGCGGCCACGAGGTCGCGTTCGAACCGTCCGCCTGCACGTCCGCCGACACCGCGCGTAGTTGCCTGGAGAACCAGGGGGTGGCGGCGCAGCGGGCCGCGTTCCACCCCGCCGACCGGTTCTGGCGTTTCCAGGGGATCGAGAGCGGGATCCACGTGGTGCTGGGCGGTCTGGTCCTGGCGGCCGGCTTGTGGCGGGTGCGGCGGCGGGTGCTGTGACAGTGCGGGCTCCGGCCGAGCGCTGACGCGCCAGGCCGGAGCCCGGCGCGTCAGCGCTTGGCTTCAGTGGCCGGCAGGATCCGCCCCCGCACCTCGCCGAAACCGATGCGGCCTGCCGATCCCGGGGCGGTCGCCGTGATCGCCACCTCGTCGCCGTCCAGGAGGAACGTTCGCGGCTCGCCGTTGACCTCGACCGGCTCCTTGCCGCCCCAGGTCAGCTCGATGAACGCGCCGCGCTGGTTCTTCTCCGGGCCGGAGATCGTGCCGGACGCGTACAGGTCGCCCGTGCGCGACGACGCCCCGTTGACCGTCATGTGCGCCAGCATCTGCGCCGGCGACCAGTACATCTCCCGGTACGGCGGGCGGCTGACCTCCTGCCCGTTCCACGACACCGACAACGCGATGTCCAGCCCCCACGGCGACGACTCCCGCAGGTACGGCAACGGCTCCGGCGACTGCTCCGGCGTCGGGACCCGCGCGGCCTCCAGCGCCAGCAGCGGCACCACCCACGGCGAGATCGACGTCGCGAAGCTCTTGCCGAGGTTCGGGCCCAGCGGGACGTACTCCCAGGCCTGGATGTCCCGCGCCGACCAGTCGTTCACCAGCACCGCGCCGAACACGTGCCGCGCGAAGTCCTCCGTCCGGACACCCGAACCGAGCGGCGACGGGACGCCGACGATGAACCCCAGCTCCGCCTCGATGTCCAGCCGCCGCGACTCGCCGAACGACGGCGCGTCCTCGTCCGGCGCCTTGCGCTGCCCGCACGGCCGCACGATGTCCGTGCCGGACACCACGATCGTCCCGGCCCGCCCGTGGTAGCCCACCGGCAGGTGCTTCCAGTTCGGCATCAGCGGCTCGGCGTCCGGCCGGAACAGCCGCCCCAGGTTGGCCGCGTGGTGCTCGGAGGCGTAGAAGTCCACGTAGTCCGCGACCTCGACGGGCAGGTGCAGCTCCACTTCGGACACCGGGAAGACCGCCTCGGCGGGCACCTCACCCCGCACGAGCTCCGAGATACGCGCCCGCACCTCTACCCACCGGTCGTAGCCCTGCGCCATGAACGCGTTCAACGACGGCCGCGCGAACACGTCGTCGCCCAGCGCCACCGCCAGGTCGACCACGGAATCGCCCACCCGCACGCCGACCCGCGGCTGCGTCCCCGCCGTGGAGAACACGCCATAGGGCAGGTTGTCCAGCCCGAACAGGGACCCCTCGGGGATGTCGATCGTGGTCACGCCGTCACTCCTCCTTCCAGCGCCGAAGCCGGGACCAGTCCGAGGTCCACCAGTTCGGCCACCGGTTCGTCGATGCTGCAGGTCCCGAACGACCGGAACGACTCACGCGCCGCCGGGTCCATTTCGGACACCAGCTCGGCCACCCGCGCGCCGTCCCGCTCCGCGAGCAACGCGACGAGCTCGTCCTCGTCCGCGCCGGAGCGGGCCGCCGCCGTCGCCAGCAGCAGGTTCAGGAACCCGTGCTGCTCGAACCCGGTGGACGGGTCCGTGTTCCGCACCGCGTGGTGCAGCCCGGCGGTCGCCTTGAACGGCACCCCCGCCCGCACCACGGCGTGCACGGCCGCGGCCAGCTCCGCCTCGTCCGGGTACAGCTCGGCTTTCACCCCGCCGGTCCGGAACTTCGCGGCGTGCCCGGTCTTCGCGCAGGTCGCGATCACCTCGGCCCGGCGGGAGTCTCGTGGCACCTCGACGAACACCGGCACGTCACCGGCCACCTCCAGCGCGCGGAAGAACTCCGGCACCGACGACTCCGCGGGCACCGCGACCTCGAACCCGGCCAGCCGCACCGGCAGGTCGGCGGCCCGGCCCAGAGCGTCCGGCAGCTGGGCCGGGCCGCCCGGCGCGGTCACCGACAGATCGAGCGGCTCGGCAGCGACCGCGCCGAGCTCCGCGAGCGCCGGCGCGGCCAGGACCAGCGGGCCGACCAGCTCGCCGTAGCCCGACGCGAGGTGCGCGGCGTGGTCCGGCACCGCCTGCGGCAGGGGCTTCAGACCGGGCGGGAACACCGCCGCGTCGTCGAGGAAGCCGGCGAACACACTCACTTCGGCCCCCGCCCGGCCCAGGTCCACGCGTAGTTCGGGTCCTCGGCCGCGCGGCCGCCCTCACCCAGCTCCAGCGGGCGGAACGTGTCGACCATGACCGCCAGCTCGTCGAAGAACTCCACGCCGATGCTGCGCTCGTAGGCGCCCGGCTGCGGGCCGTGCGAGTGGCCGCCCGGGTGCAGCGAGATCGAGCCCTGCCCGATGCCCGAGCCCTTGCGCGCCTCGTAGTCGCCGCCGCAGTAGAACATGACCTCGTCGGAGTCCACATTGGAGTGGTAGTACGGCACCGGGATGGACAGCGGGTGGTAGTCCACCTTGCGCGGCACGAAGTTGCAGACGACGAAGTTGTCGCCCTCGAACACCTGGTGCACCGGCGGCGGCTGGTGCACGCGGCCGGTGATCGGCTCGAAGTCGCTGACGTTGAACGTGTACGGGTAGAGGCAGCCGTCCCAGCCGACCACGTCGAACGGGTGCTGCGGGTACACGAACCGGGTGCCGACGATCCCGGTGCTGCCGCGGTGCTTGATCAGCACCTCGACGTCGGTGCCCTCGACCAGCAGCGGCTCGGTGGGCCCGTGCAGGTCGCGCTCGCAGTACGGCGCGTGCTCCAGCAGCTGGCCGTACTTCGACAGGTACCGCTTCGGCGGCGTGATGTGCGAGTTCGCCTCGATCGCGTACGCCCGCACCGGGCCGTCCGGCACCCAGCGGTGGGTGGTGGCGCGCGGCAGGATCACGTAGTCGCCCTGGCGGAACGGCAGCACGCCGAACACGGTCTCGACGACGCCCTCACCGGACTCGATGTAGACGCACTCGTCGCCGATCGAGTTGCGGTACAGCGGGGAGGCCTCGCCCGCCACGACGTAGGAGATGCGCACGTCGCCGTTGCCGAGCACGAGCCGGCGCCCGGTGACGACGTCGTTGGACTTCCACTCCTCGCCGGGGAACAGCTCGTGCAGCTTGAGGTGCCGCGGCCGGAGCGGGTGGTTGGCCTCGGTGGTCAGGTCCGGGAGCTCCCAGACCGTCGAGTCGACGATCGCCGACGGGATGTTGCGGTGGTAGAGCAGCGACGAGTCGCTGGAGAAGCCCTCCTCCCCCATCAGCTCCTCGTAGTACAGGCCACCCTCGGGGGTGCGGTGCTGCGTGTGCCGCTTCGGCGGAACCGCACCGACCTGCCGGTAGTACGCCATGACCTCGCCTCCTTGCCGGTCCGATGTAGTAAATGTATGTACTACTTCGCTCGTGCGCAAGGGTCAGTTGCGGCCACGCACGTCGAACTGGTCGCGGTTCGTGATCAGCTTGTCCAGCAGCATCACCAGGATCCGCTGCTCGGCCTCGGTGAGCACGCTGGTCCACTCGTGCTCGCGCTCGTTGTGCTCGCGGAACACCTCGACCATCTCGGCGCGCCCGCGCTCGGACAGCGACAGCAGCACCGAGCGGCCGTCGTGCTCGCCGGGCGTGCGCTCCAGCAGCCCGTCGGCCACCAGGGTCTTGGACAGGTTGGACACCGCCGCGCGGCTCATGCCGGTCAGCTCGGCGGCCTTCTTCGCCTCCAGCGGACCGGCCAGCCAGGTGACGAACAGCAGCCGGAAGCCGGACCAGGACTGGCCGCGCGGCCGGTGGACGCTGGCCTCCAGGTCGTAGGTGACGATGTTGGAGGCCCGGTTCAGCGTCAGCAGCACCTCGGTGGCGAGCTGGTGCCGGAAGCCGAACTCCTCGGCGAGCCTGCGGTTGGCGAGCTCGACGAAGGACCAGAAGTCGAGCTCGCCATCCGCCATGACCGCAACCCTATCGCCGGAGGAAGTAGTTAATATCTAAACTATCTCGTGGGCCGCCGCGGCGCCACGCCGTTCCTTCGTCACCTTGAGGAAGGACAGCATCACCGCGCAGATGACCAGGCACGCGATCGGGAAGTACAGGCCCACCGACACGTCGTCGGCGGTGGCGTTCTTGCCGATCACGTACGGCCCGAAGAACCCGCCCAGCGCGGCGATCGAGTTGATCGCGGCCAGCCCGACCGCGGTGTGCTCCTTGGACAGCACCCGCGAGGCCAGCGCCCAGTACGGCGCGAGGTAGCCGAGCACGCCGATCGCGACCAGCGACAGGCAGATCAGCGCCGCCACCGGGGTGTGCCGGAACTGGATCGTGCCGAACAGGCCGACCGCGGCCAGCAGCATCATCGCGACGACGTGCCCGCGCCGCTCCCCCGTCCGGTCGGAGTTGCGGGCGACCAGCAGCATGCCCACCGCGCCGACGATCCACGGGATCACGCCGAGGAAACCGATGTTGGTCGCCGAGTAGGACGGGTCCATCTGCTTGACGATCTGCGGCAGGAAGAAGGTGAACCCGTACAGGCCGCACGCGGCGAACAGGTTCGCGAAGGCCATGTAGAGCACCTTGCGGTCCTTCATGACCCGCAGCTGGCCGAGGAAGGTCTCCTTCTGCTCCGGCGCGTAGTCCTTGTTGATCTCGGTTTCCAGCCACTCGCTCTCCTCGCGCGAGAGGAAACGCGCCTGGCTGGGCTTGTTCGGCAGATACGCGAGCACGACCAGGCCGACCAGCACCGCGGGCAGGCCCTGCAGGATGAACACCCAGCGCCAGCCGGACAGGCCGGACCAGTTGATGTGGTCGAGGATCAGGCCGCCGGTGAGGCTGCCGAGGATCATCGCGACCGGCTGCGCGATCGCCAGCGTCGCGATGGCGCGGCCGCGTTCCTTCGGGCGGAACCACAGCGTCAGGTACAGCAGCAGGCCCGGGTAGAGCCCGGCCTCGGCGACGCCGAGGACGATCCGCGCGATGTAGAGCTGCGGGATGTTCTGCACGAACCCGGTGACGGCGGTGACGATGCCCCAGCTGATGGCGATGCGCGCGAGCCAGATCCGCGCGCCGATCTTCTTCATGATCATGTTGCTGGGGATCTCGAACACCACGTAGGCGAGGAAGAAGATCGCCGACGCGGTGCCGAACACGGCCGTGGTGATCAGCAGCTCGTGCTGCATGCCCAGCTGGGCGTAGCTGATGTTCGACCGGTCCATGTAGTTGAACACGTACAGCAGCGCGACCAGCGGCAGGACTCTCTTGCTGACCTTGCGGATCGTGCGGCTGCCGAGTTCCCCGGCAGCGGTGGTTTCGCTCATGTCTCTCCTCGTTGAGTGTGCGAAGTCAGGCCGCGGCGTTGACGCCGGCGAGGCGGCCCATGGTCAGGGCGTTGGCGACGGCGTTGCCGCCCCCGACGTAGCGCTGCCCGAGCACGCCGGCTCCGGCCTCGCCCGCGGCGAACAGGCCCGCGATGGCCTCGCCGCGTTCGTCGCGCACCGCGGCGCGCGCGTCGATCTCCAGTCCGGCGTGCGTGCACACCAGCTCCGCGGGCAGCAGGCGCGCCGCGTAGAACGGGGGTTCGCCGATCGGGTCCAGGTGGCCGGCCGAGCCCTTGTTGGCGAGCGTGCGGTGCCGCAGGAACTCCGGGTCGTGCCCGGACGGCAGCTGCTCGTTCCACCGGCGCACGGTCGCGACCAGCGCGTCGGCGGGGATCCCGGCCTTGCCGGCCAGCTCCTCGAGGCTACCGGCGCGCAGCGTGCGCCCGGCTTCCGCCTCGGCCAGCACGTGGCCGGCGTCCCAGTGCGCGTACCCCGCGGGCAGGCTGCGGCGGGCGCGCTCGTCGAAAATCGCCCACGCGCTCCCGCCCTGCCGCTCGATGATGCCGCTGGACACCGCGTAGGAGGCGTCCTCGTCCATGAACCGGCGGCCGGCCGCGTTGACGTAGATCCGCGACTTCGGCGGGAACCCGGACTGCCAGTGGTGCAGTCGCTGGAAGTAGGCGGTGGGCAGCAGCAGGCCCCAGCCGTCGCCGGTGACGCCCGCGCCGACCTGCTCGCCGAAGCGCAGGTGGTCGCCGCGGCTGCCGTCGGCGGCGACGACGAACAGGTCCTCGCCCGCCCGCAGCGCCGCCGGGTAGTAGCGGGCCAGCAGGTCCGGGTCCTGGGCAAACCCGCCGCTGGCGACCACCACCGCGCCCGCGCGCACCTCGATGCCGTCGGCGACGACGCCGCAGACCCGGCCGTCGTCTTCGACGAGCCGCTCGACGCGGGTGTTGAGGACGATCTCGACGCCCCGGGCGCGGGCGGCCTTGGCGAGCACCTGGACCACGCCGTAGCCCTGGTCCTTCGGCACGTGGCCGCGCCACACGTCCTCGACCCCGGCCTGGCACAGGCCCGGCGTGTGCGCGTTGCCCGACACCTTCGCCGGGATCTCCACGCCGAGGCCGATCAGCCACTCCAGCGTCGGGCCGGAGTGGCGGCAGAACGCCTCGATCAGCCCGGGGTTGAGCTGCCAGGAGTTGAGGTCCATGTAGTGCTGGAAGAACCGCTCCGCGGAGTCCTCGACGCCCAGCGCGGCCTGCACGCTCGTGCCGGCGGCGGTGAACATGCCCGCGGACAGCTGGGTCGAGCCGCCGAGCTCGGTCTCCGACTCGAACAGCAGCACCGACGCGCCCCGCTCGGCGGCGGAGGTGGCCGCGGCGAGCCCGGCGCCGCCGCCTCCGACGACCACCACGTCCCAGTCGTCGTTCATGCCAGGTCTCCTCCGGTCTCGGCGATGATGCGGTGGTAGAGGCCGTTGGACACCAGGCCGCCGTCCACGGTGACCTCGCTGCCGGTCATGTAGCTGGACCTGCTGGACAGCAGGAACAACACGGCCTCGGTGATCTCCGCCGGCCGCGCCATGCGCCCGGCCGGGATGCTGGCCACCGCGGATTCCACGAACGAATCGGCCCCGGCGAGCAGTGCCGTCTCGACGAGTCCGGGGTGGACGGAGTTGACCCGGATGCCCCACTTGGCGAAGTTGCCCGCGGCCGACTTGGACAGCCCGGTCAGGCCCCACTTGCTGGAGCTGTACGCGGGCGAGAAGTAGCCGATCTGGCCGGAGATCGACGAGATGTTGACGATCGAACCGCCACCGGAGTCGCGCATCAGCTCCGCGACGGCCTTCATGCCGTAGAACGGGCCGAACAGGTTGATGCGGAGGACCTGCTCCCAGACCTCGTCGGTGGTGTCCAGGAACTCCAGGCGGCGCGAGATGCCCGCGTTGTTGACGAGGCCGTCGAGGCGGCCGCGCGCTTTCCGGATTTCGTCGACGACGCGGGCCCACGCCCGCGGGTCGGTGACGTCCAGTTCGTGCGCGGACGCCGAGCCGCCGTCGTTCGCGATCTCCTCGACGACCGGGGTGGCGTCGGCGACGTCGGCGAGGCACACGTGCGTGCCGAGCTTGGCCAGGGCCCGGGCGTGGCTGGCGCCCATGCCGGCGGCGGCCCCGGTGACGAGCACCGTGTCCGGGTACTCAGACATGCCGCGACCCGCCGTCGACGGCGATGCTGTGGCCGGTCACGTAGCGGGCGCTGTCGGAGAGCAGGAACAGCAGCGGGCCGACGACCTCCTCGGGCGAACCGAGCCGGTGC
Source organism: Amycolatopsis sp. 3B14 (assembly GCF_050958625.1). Taxonomy (NCBI): domain Bacteria; kingdom Bacillati; phylum Actinomycetota; class Actinomycetes; order Pseudonocardiales; family Pseudonocardiaceae; genus Amycolatopsis; species Amycolatopsis sp. 3B14. Next base: position 20,236 of record NZ_JBHZEN010000064.1, on the reverse strand, counting down.
AGCGGCACGACGTCGAGCGCGTGCCGCAGCGCGGCCGGGTCCTCCTTGACCCAGCGGGTCATCTCGGTGTCGATGTAGCCGGGGGCGATCGCGTTGACCCGGATGCCGCGGTCGCCGAACTCGACGGCGAGCGATTCGGTGAGGTGCGCGACGGCGGCCTTGGAGGTGCAGTAGGCGGCGCGGCCGCGGCGGACGCGGACCGCCGACACGGACGACATGTTCACGATCGCGCTGCCGGGTTCCATGTGCCGCGCCGCGGTCTGCGCCCCGTAGAGGACCCCCTCGACGTTGACCGACAGGGTCGCGTTGATCTGCTCCGGCGTGATCTCGTCGGCGAGAGCGAACGGGAAGATGCCGGCGTTGTTGACCCAGAAGTCGATGCGCCCGAACCGCTCCAGCGCCAGCTGTGCCACGGTTTCGTGGTCCTCGGGCTTGGTGACGTCGATGCGGGCGCCGACGATCTGGCCCGGCTTGTCGCTGCCGGCGAGTTCCGCGGTGAGTTCGTTCGCGGTCGCCAGCATCTGCTCTTCGTTGATGTCGGCGCCGACGACGTGCACGCCGCGGCCGGCGAGCGCGGCCGTGAAGCGCGCGCCCATGCCGCGGGCCGCGCCGGTGACGACCGCGACCTTGCCCGCGAATTCCGGGTAGACGGCCGTCATCGGTTCGTGCTGGGCGCGTGTGTCGCTCATCGGTTCTCCTTCGTGTCGTCGCGGCGCACCGTCCGGCGGCGGATGCGCCACGTGCCCGCGTGGCGGACCAGGTGGTCGGTGATCGTGGTCAGGCGGAGGAGTTCGGGCGGGCTGTCCGGGAGGGTGCGCACGATCTGCAGGTATGCGCGCGCGGTGAGGCCGTCGTCCGCGGGCGTGACGTGCAGGTTGGTGAGGACGTGGCGGGTGACGCCTTGTTGCGCGGCGAAGTCCTCGGCGAACTTCGCGAGTGCCGCCGTGCCCATCACCGGAGCCGGATAGCTGGGTGAGTGGAATTCCCCGTCCGGGGTGAAGGTGTGCGCCCATTCGGTGGCCCGGCCCTCGTCGATGTAGTGGCTCTGCGCGCCGTACAGCTGGTGCACGAGCACGAGCGTCTCCACGTCCACGATGACCTCCTCCGGGGGCTTGCGCGCTGCGATCGGCGTGCTATTATCGCACGCAGCGTGCGAACTACGGAAACAGTAGGTCGCGGTCCGGTTCGTCGTCAAGGGGGTGCCCGCGTGTCCGAAGTCGACTCGGGGATGTCGAAAACGCTGCACAACGGGTTGCAGATCCTGGAACTGCTCGTCGCGCACCCGCAGGGGATGACGCTGACGGAGATCGCCGAAGGGGTGGGCGTGCACCGGACGGTGGCGCACCGGCTCGTGCGGACGCTGGAGGCGCACCGGTTGTGCCGGCGGGACCGGTTCAAGCGGATCTCGCTCGGGACGGGCCTGGTGCGGCTGGCCGAGCCGGTGGAGCAGGACCTGCGGACGCTCGCGCGGCCCGTGCTGGAGGAGCTGACGGACCTCACCCAGGCGACGGCGCACCTGGTGGTGCGGGAGGGCGCGGACGAGGTGCGGATGCTGATGATCGTCGAGCCGCGGCAGGCGCGGATGCACGTGAGCTTCCGGCCCGGCCAGGTGGACCCGATCGACCGCGGTTCGGCGGGCCTGGCGCTGCTGTCCGCGGCGCCGGCGGCGGAGGGCGAGCGGGAGGAGGTCGCACTGGCCCGCAAGCGCGGATTTGCCGTGTCCTACGGCGAAATCGCGCCGTCGATCATCGGGATCTCCGCGGTGGTGCCCGGACGGGACGTCAGCATCGGCCTGTCACTGTTCTCCGCACCCGACGAGGAGTCGCTGGGCCGCACGGTGGTCGACGCGGCCCAGCGACTGGGTTCCTTGCTGCGGTAACTAGTTCACCTTGGTGAAGGTGCAGCGACTGACCGACACGAACTCGCCCTTCCTGGCGGTGAACTGCATCGTGGAGGACCCTTCGGTGAGGTCATTGGCGATGATGTCATTGCCGGAATCGTCGGCGTAGCGGGCCCAATACCCGCCGTTGGGGCAGTTTCCCTTGTACTTTCCCGCTTCGATGTCCACCCCGACTTCGAACGTGCCCTCCGAAATGGATTTCTTGGACTTGGGTTTGTCGCCGGGGTGCCAGCCCACCGCGTCGTAGGTGACCTTCGAGCTGTTCGCGGGACAGTGCAGCGCCGCCGACATGGCCATGAACGCCTGCCAGTCACTCTCCGAGAAGCCGGAGCTCACCCCGCTTTCGAACAGGGCCCTGGGATCTGCGCCGCTACTGAGCTTCGTGCACATCGTCCGGACGAGGTCCATGATCGCCGCGTCATCGACCGCGGCCATCGAGGTCACGTGCGACCGGATGAGCGGCGCTACGGGCGTGCTCGATGGCGCCGCGGCCGTCACCGTGGACGAAAAGACCGGCGACCGCGACGTGGTGGTCGCCGGCGAGCCGGCCGAGCGAGGAGCGTCTGTCCCGTCGAGGGCAGCCGTCACGCCGACCGTCACACCGGCGACCACCAGCGCACCGACCACCGCGACGCCGATTTCCCAGCGAGTTCTCGATTTCACCGACTGCCCCTAACTTGCGTGCCGTGGAGACGTCAGTTGGATCGGGAGTCACCGGCTCGGTGCAACACTGTTCAACGTCGCGATTGGATTACGCCTAAGCCGCCGGGCGGACGATGATCTCGTTCACGTCCACCTCGGCGGGCTGCTCGATCGCGAACGCGATCGCGCGGGCGATCGCCGCGGCGGGGATTGTCTTCGCGCGGTAGCTTCGCATTCCCTCGGCGGCCTCCGCGTCCGTGATGCTGTCCGCCAGCTCGGACTCGGTCACGCCCGGCGAGATCGTCGTCACCCGGATGTCCGGGCCCGTCTCCTGGCGCAGCCCCTCCGACAGCGCCCACACCGCGTACTTCGTCGCGCAGTAGACCGCCGCCGTCGGCACCACCTCGTGCGCCCCGATCGACGCCACGTTCACGAAGTGCCCGCCGCCCTGCCGGCGCATCACCGGCAGCCCCGCGGCGATCCCGTGCAGCACGCCCCGGATGTTCACGTCGATCATCCAGTTCCACTCGTCCAGCCTCAGCCGGTCCAAAGCGGACAGTGGCATCACGCCGGCGTTGTTGACGATCACGTCGACCCGGCCGTGCTCGGCCACCGCCCAGTCCACGAAGGACCGCACGTCCTCCGCGTCCGTCACGTCCAGCCTCCGGTACGAGCCCCCGATTCGCGCGGCCAGCTCCTTCAGCCGCTGTTCCCGGCGCGCGCCCAGCAAGACCTGGTGCCCCGCCGCCGCCAGCGCCTCCGCGGTGGCCCGCCCGATTCCGCTGCTCGCTCCCGTGATGACGATGACCGGCATTTCCGTTCTCCTTTCCGTCGAAATCCAGTTTCGACGGGGAGAACGACGCCAGCCAGGGCGCGCTGCACCCACTCAGGCCTGCCCCTTGCGCGGCACCAGCTTGACCAGCGCCACTCCGGCGAGCAACAGCATCAGCCCCGCCAGGATCGTCCACGCCGTGCCGAACCCGGTGTAGGCCAGCGCGGCCGAACCGGAACCGGCGGCGGTGAAACCCTTTCCGTACATGTCTTTCACCCCCTCACAGCCGTCAGGTGGTGCCATCCGGCCGTACGCCGCAGCACCGCGTCCCGCCACCCGGCCAGGTACACGGCCAGGCGGAAGAAGTCGTAGTACATCTCGGGCAGGAACAGCAGCGTCAGCACGATCCCGCGCCAGCCCGCCTTCCGCACCGTCACCACCCGGTCGACCAGGCACACCACGCCCATCGCGAGCCAGAACGGGTGCAGCACCAACGGCATCCCGGCCGCCAGCGACAGGCCCAGCAGCAGCGGGTAGCCCACGATCACCAGAAACCCCAGCACCGCCCACAGCTGCTGCCCCAGGTACGGCAACGTGACTCGGTTGACGCCGTGCGAGCGCAGGTTGTCGATCGCGCCGCGCTGCCAGCGCACACGCTGCAGCCACAGGTCCCGCCACGTCGGCATCAGTTCGGTCGTCGTCGCACACCGCGCCGGCGACACACACCGGTAGCCGAGCCTGAGGCTCGCCAGCGTGATCTCCATGTCCTCGGTCAGCGCGCGCCGGTCGTAGAACTCCCCAGCCCGCCCCGGCAACACCGCACCACGCGCCGCGGCGATCTCGCGCAGCACCGACACCCGGAACAACGTGGAGGTGCCGGTCAACACCCAGACACCCTTGCCACGCCGCAGCACGTCCCGGGCGTAGCGGACGTACTCGTTGCGCTGCAACTGTTCGATCAGCCCCGCGCGCCCCTCGCCGTAGAAGATGCCGCCGACCGCACCGACCCCCGGCCGCTCCATCACGGTGAGCGCGGTTTCGATCCACTCCGGAGCGAGCAGCGAGTCCGCGTCGATGACCAGGACGCGGTCGTCCCCGTCGAGCTGGGGCAGGACGACCTCGAGGGCCTGGTTCAGCGCGCCGGCTTTCTTGTCGGTGTTGCCGACGGTTTCCAGCACCCGCGCGCCGTGCGCCACCGCGATCGCGGCCGTGTCGTCGGAGCAGTTGTCGGCGACGACGAAGATCGCGTCCGGCGGGACGGTCTGCGCCAGCGCGGAGTCGATCGTCGCGCCGACGCTCGCGGCTTCGTCGTGCGCCGGGATCACGACGACCACGCGGTCCCGGCCCACCGAATGACGAGGAGTCACCAACATGACCGGCATATAGGAAGTTCGGAGCAGGTCATTAGCCCGAACAGATAGTGACGCACGTCACACTTCACCACGCTGTGTGATCGACACGGAGAGTCGACAACCGGGACGCAGAACGTGCCGAACGGCCCTGCGGGCTCGGGTCTTTCGCCTCTGTCGGCGGGCCGGGAGGCAAGATCCTAAGCTCTGGGGATGGCGAAGTACTTCGACGTGCACCCGGACAACCCCCAGCGCCGGTCGATCGGCCAGATCGTCGACCTGCTGCGGCAGGACGGCCTGATCGTCTACCCGACCGACTCCGCCTACGCCCTGGGCTGCCAGCTCGGCAACCGCGACGGGCTGGACCGCATCCGCGCCATCCGGCACCTCGACGACCGGCACCACTTCACGCTCGTCTGCCGCGACTTCGCCCAGCTCGGGCAGTTCGCGCACGTCGACAACACCGTCTTCCGCGCGATCAAGGCCGCCACCCCGGGCAGCTACACGTTCATCCTCCCGGCCACGAAAGAAGTGCCGCGGCGGCTGCTGCACCCGAAGAAGAAGACCGTCGGCGTGCGCATCCCGGACCACGTCGTCGCGCAGGCCCTGCTCGACGAGCTGGGCGAGCCGCTGGTCTCCAGCACGCTGCTGCTGCCCGACCACGAGGAGCCGCTCACCCAGGGCTGGGAGATCAAGGACGAACTGGACCACGTGGTCGACGCGGTGGTCGACTCCGGCGACTGCGGCACCGAGCCCACCACCGTGATCGACTTCTCCAGCGGCGAGCCGGAGATCGTCCGAACGGGTGCTGGGGACACCGCGCGTTTCGAATAGCTCTGGACATCCCCGCGTTCGCGGGTCACGCTGGAAAAACGCACCCGTGATCCGCGAGGAGGCTGCGATGAGACTGGGCCGGAAGCTTGCCGTGGGCGTCGTCGAAGAATCCAAGGCCGAAGAGGTCACCCCGATCGAGGAGCCGCGCGAAACCGCCGAAACCCCCGAACCGGAGCGCCCCGCCCCCGTCACCGCCGATCGCTGAGCCATGGCGGGCAGGCTGTCGTTGCGCCGCACGCCCCAGGAACGGCGCGACGTCCCGCTGCGCGGCTACAAGCTCGCCTACCCGATGCTCTCCGCCGACGGCACCGAGGTGGGGTTCACCGGCGTGTCGCTCGGCCGCACGCACGCGTACCGGGTGACAGCCGAGGCGAAGTGCGCGCAGAGCAGCCGTCACCAGAGCCCGTCCCGCCTGTGCGACTGCGGGTTCTACTGCTTCCACGAACTCGCCGACGCCCGCGCGCTGGCCTGCGACCCGCAGTACCAGCAGAGCGTGCTGCTGGAGGTGGACGCCGCGGGGCGCTACTTCCTGTACGAGCGGGGCGTGCGGTACTCGAAGCAGACGGTGACGGCCGTGCACGCCGGGTTGTGCGCGTGCGGCTGGCCGGCGCAGGTGTTCGTGGCCACCGGCACCGGGGTCGTGGGGTGGCGCAAGCTGCTGCCGGTGTGCTCGACGTGCGCGGGCAACCGCCCGCCGCTCACGCTGGAGCACTTCAGCAGGCTGGCCGGGGTGCCGGTGCACCGGGACGACCGGGCGGTCGCCTTCACCACCGGCTCGACCACGTCGGCGCCGGAGCTGGTGCCGCTGCTGTCGGCCGAGGTCGCGCTGCTGCACGCGCGGCTCGACGAGCTGCAGACCCAGCTGGACAAGCTCACAAAGGGCAGTTGAGGCGCGGCCCGGGCAGGTGGGAAGGCCACCCCCGGGCGAGGGCGCGCGCACCATCGCAGGCCGCCACGGCCGGCCCCCCGGGCTTGCGGCTCAAGTACGCGGGCACCGCGAGGCGGTGATGGCTTCCGGACGGTGAGCAAGCCACTCGTCCGGCCCGATCGCCGCGCCGGTCGGCCCGCCGCCGCAGTCCGCGACCACCGTCACCGATCCGTCCGGCCACACCCGCCGCGACAACGTCCCGCGCTCGATCTCCACGACGAGCACCGAGCCGTCGTCCAGCGCGACCCGCCCCTCCGGGAACCGCGGCCCGCTCGCGATCTCCTTCACGCCGTCTCCAGGTACTTCGGGTTCGCCACCAGCAGCCGGTCCGTCACGTCGGCCCGCACCGCGGCGACCACGTCCGCCACGTCCACGGCGCCCGACCGCACCGCCCGCGCCAGCTCCGCGTGCGTCGCGAACCCCAGCGCCGCGAGCCGGTCCACGTGCCGCCGCTCCTGCGCGGTGCCCAGGCGCAGCTCACGCGACACGATGCCCAGCACGTTCGCCGCCACCCGCGCCTGGAACGACACCCGCCCCTCGGTGCCCGGCATGACGTCGGCCCGCAGGAACTCCGCCACCGCCTCCACCAGCTCGGCCGCGGTCGGCCTGCCGTGCAGGTCCGGCGCCGGATCCGGCGCCGCGGCCACCGGGACGGCGGGCGTGCCGAGCGCCGTCAGCAGGTCGTGCTCCTGCTCGCACACCCGCCGCCCGACCGCAGCCAGCTCGACCGACCGGATCCGCCCGCTCAGGTGCCGGTCGGCCTGCCGCAGGCAGAGCACCGCCCACCGGAACGTGCCGAACACCTCCCACCAGTGCACGGCCGCGGGATCCGGGCGGAACCCGGCGACCTCGGCGTACCCGTCGAGCAGCTCCTCCCGGGTGCCGAACCCGCCCGCGGGCAGCGGCGAGGAGAACCGCCACGCCTTCACACACAACCAGCCGAGGTCCTCCAGCGGGTCGCCGCGGTGCGCCAGTTCCCAGTCCAGCACCGCAGCCAGTCCGTCCGGGCCGATGATCAGGTTGCCGGTGCGGAAGTCGCCGTGCACCACGGTGTTCCCCGCCGGCTCCGGGCGGTGTGCGCGCAACCAGCGCAACCCGATTTCCAGCGACGGCAACGGCTGGTCCAGCTCGTCGTACAGCTCCACCAGCGACTCCAGCGGGTCCGCCGAGGGCAGCCCCGGCACGTCCGGCATGGCGTGGATGCGCGCCGCGACCCGCCCCAGCTCCGCCGCGAGCTTCGGCCGCACGTCCGCGAACTCCGGGTCCCGTAGCAACCGCCGCGGGATCGTCTCGCCGTCGACATGCTCGGTGATCAGGTACGGCGAGCCGAGCACGTCCGGCCCGTGGTCCACCAGCCGCGGCACCGGCACCCCGGCCTCGCGCGCGGCCCGGATCAACGCCGCCTCCCGCGCCATCTCCGCCGGGCGGCACTCCCCCGGCGGGTCCCGCCGCAGCACCAGCCGCCCGCCCGGCTCGGCGGTGAACGCCCAGGTCTCCCGGCTCGCGCCGCCGCTCAGCCGCCGCAGCCCGGTGATCTGCGCGCCCAGCCGCCGTCCGAGCGCCTCCGCCAGCCCGGTCATCGCTTGTCCGGCCCCGCGAACCCGAACAGGTAACCGGCGATCTTGCGCATCTGGATCTCCTCGGCGCCCTCGGTGATCCGGTAGCGGCGGTGGTGCCGGTAGATGTGCTCGAACGGGGTGTGCCGCGTGTAGCCGAGCCCGCCGTGCACCTGCATCGCGCGGTCGGCGGCGTCGCACACCAGCCGGTTGGCGCGGTAGTTGCACATCGACACCTTGTCGCTGATCAGCATGTGGTCGGTGCGGTCGAGCTCCCACGCCGTCTTGCGCACGAGGGTGCGCACCAGCTCGGCCTCGGTCTGCAGCTCGACCAGCGGCCACTGGATGGCCTGCCGTTCGGCGAGCGGGCGGCCGAACGTCCGGCGCTCCCGCGCGTACGCCACGCTCCGGTCGATGCAGTACTGCGCCGCGCCGACCCCGGAGGCAGCCTGCCGGATCCGGTTCTCGTGCACGAAGTGCTGCGCCAGCGCGAGGCCGTTGCCGACCTCGCCGAACACCGCGGTGGCGGGCACGCGGACGTCGGTCAGCGTGACCTCGGCGTGGTCGGTGGGCATGTTGAACGTCCACCAGTGGAAGTCGACGGAGAACCCCGGCGTGTCGGTGGGCACGATGAACGCGGTGATGCCGCGGGGATCCCCGCCGTCGCCGGAGGTGCGGGCGAAGATCACGTCGTGGGTCGCCGAGTGCAGGCCGGAGTTGAACCGCTTGGCGCCGTTGAGGATCCAGCCGTCACCTTCCGGCACGGCGGTGGTCTCCAGCCAGGTCGCGTCGCTGCCGTGGTCCGGTTCGGTCAGTCCGAACGCGACCCGCTTGCGCCCGGTGATCATGTCCTCGACGAACTCGCTCTGCTGCTCCGGCGTGCCCGCGGCGAGGAACATGTGCACGAACGGGAAGTTGCCGACGACCGAGGACTCGTTCTGCAGGTCGTTGTGCAGGCCGAGGCCCTTCGCGGCGAGGTGCTCGCGGATCACGGCCATGTCGAGGTTGCTGCCGTCGCTGCCGCCGACGGATTTCGGCAGGCCGTACCGCAGCCAGCCCGCGCGGTCGGCGCGCCGGAACATCTCCCTCAGCAGCTCTTCCCATTCGCGGCGCGGGGTGCCGCCCGCCTCGAAGTCGGTGCGCGCGAACTCCCGGCGGTGGTCGAAGAAGCGCTCGTTGTCGTCCTGTCGTTGCAGCGGCCAGATCTCGTCCTCGAGGAACTGGTCCAGGTCGGTGAGCAGCTGCCGCAACGCCGCGGGCAACTCGAAGTCCATGGGGCAACTCCTTGCGTGGCGGAGGAAAACTGGGGCACTATCCGCGGATGACCAACCCGTTCGACCTCACCGGGCACGCATCCGTCATCACCGGCGGCAATTCGGGGATCGGCCTCGCGATGGCCGGCGCGCTCGCCGCCGCCGGCGCCGACGTCGCGATCTGGGGCACCAACGCCGAACGCAACGACGAAGCCGTCGCCGAGCTGTCCCGTCACGGCACCAAGGTCCTCGCCGTGCGCTGCGACGTCGGCGACGAGGACCAGGTGGAGTCCGCGATGGCGCGCAGCGTGGAAGCGCTGGGGCGCCTGGATTCCTGCTTCGTCAACGCCGGTGTGGCCGGGGTGGGCAGCCGGTTCACTGAGACGTCGCTGGCGGAGTTCCGCCGAGTCACCCGGGTCGACCTGGACGGCGCGTTCCTGACCCTGCGCGCGGCGGCGAGGGTGATGCTGGCGCAGGGCACCGGCGGGAGCCTGGTCGGCACGTCGAGCGTGGCGTCGGTGCAGGGCCAGCCGCGCGGGCAGGCGTACGCGGCGAGCAAGGCCGGGCTCACCGCGATGATCAAGTCGATCGCGGTCGAGCTGGCCAGGCACGGCATCCGCGCCAACGCGGTCCTGCCCGGCTGGGTGCACACGCCGCTGGCGGCCCCGGCGCTGGACTCCGAAGGGTTCCAGCGCCGGGTGCTGCCGCGGATGCCGGTCGGCCGCTGGGGCAGGCCGGACGACTTCGGCGCGCTCGCCGTGTACCTGGCGAGCCCGGCCAGCGCGTTCCACACCGCCGACACGATCACCGTGGACGGCGGCTACCTCAGCTTCTGACCGGGCCACCGGCTCACGGGGTCCCGGGGAACGGCGGGACCCCGTCCGGGTAGTCCACGGAGACGCGGCCGGGGAAGGCCGGCGCGCGCTTCTCCAGGAACGCCATCACGCCTTCCATCGCGTCCTTGCCCGCACCGAGCTGCAGCAACGCGCTGGAGTCCGCGCGGTGCGCGTCCCATGGCGTGGGCGAGCCGAGCATGCCCCACAGCAGCTGCCGGGACACCGCGACCGACACCGCCGACGTGTTGTCCGCGACCTCGCGCGCGATCGCCGTCGCCGCCGGGATCAGCTCGTCCGGCGGCACGACCCGCGACACCAGCCCGCCCGCGCGGGCCTCGGCGGCGTCGAACACGCGCCCGGTCGCCACCCACTCCATCGCCTGCGAGATGCCGACGACCCGCGGCAGGAACCACGACGACGCGGCCTCCAGCAGGATCCCGCGCCGCGCGAACACGAACCCGAACTTGGCGTTCTCGCTGGCGATCCGGATGTCCATCGGCAGCGACATCGTCACGCCGACCCCGACCGCGGGCCCGTTGAACGCGCCGATGACGACCTTCTTGCACGCCGCGATCCGCAGCGCCACCGCGCCACCGGCGTCTCGCGGCACGCCGTCGATCTCGCCGAACCCCTTGACGTCGCCGATCGCGTTCTTGTCGAACGTGCCCGCGCCGCGTTCGAGGTCCGCCCCGGCGCAGAAGCCGCGCCCGGCGCCGGTCACCACGACCACCCGCACCGAGTCGTCGGCGTCCACCTCGTCGAACGCCGCGACCAGCTCGTGCGCCATCTCCAGCGTGAACGCGTTGAGCCGCGCCGGCCGGTTCAGCGTGATCGTGGCGATCCCGTCGGCGACCTCGTAGATGATCTCGTCGTAACTCACCGCACCGCCCATCGTCCCGTGTATTTCGCTTCCGTCTTGGCGAGGAACGCCCCGAACGCGGCGGGCGCGTCCTCGGTCGCGAAGTTCACCGTCTGCGCTCGCGCCTCGCCCTCCAGCGCCTCGCGCAGGGTCCGGCTCGCGCCCTCTTCGAGCAGCCGCTTGCTCAGCGCCAGCGCGACCGGCGGCAGTTCGGCCAGTTCAGCACCGAGCGAGTCCACAAAGGAATCCAGCTCGGCGGCCGGCTTGATCCAGGTGACCAGGCCGAGGTCGTGCGCCTCGGCCGCGTCGATCATCTCGGCCCGCAGCGCGAGCCGTTTCGCCTGCTGCAGCCCGACGAGCCGGGGCAGCAGCCACGAGCCGCCGAAGTCCAGCGACAGTCCGCGGCGGGCGAAGATCTGGCTGAACCGCGCCCGCTCGGTGGCCACCACGAGGTCGCAGCCGAGCGCGAGGTTCCAGCCCGCGCCGACCGCGACGCCGTCGACCTTCGCGATCGTCGCCTTCGAGATCTCGTTCAGGGCGAGCGCGACGTCGTTGACCCGGTGCATCCGGGTCAGCGGGTGGTCCGTCCGGTCCGCGGACAGGTCGGCGCCCGCGCAGAAGTCGCCGCCCGCGCCGGTGACGACGACCACGCGCACGTCGTCGTCCCGTTCGGCGTCGTGGAACGCGTCGTACAACCGGTCCCACATCGGCTGGTCGATCGCGTTCTTGCGGTGCGGCCGGTTCAGGGTCACGGTGAGCACCGCGCCCGCCCGGTCGAGCAGCACCGGCTGTTCCGTCACGAAACACCGTCCAGTCGGCCGGCGAGCCGGGCCAGCTGCTCGTCGTGGCCGCCGAACAGCAGCTCGCTGCTCTTGGCCCGCTTGTAGTACAGGTGCGCGTCGTGCTCCCACGTGTAGCCGATGCCGCCGTGCAACTGCAGGCCGGACGCCGCCGCCGCGAAGTAGGCGGGCCCGGTGAACACCTGCGTGGTGGCCGCGGCCAGCGGCAGCGCCTCGCGGTCGTGGTCCGCGGCCCACGCGGCGTGCCGCAGCAGGGACTCCGCACGTTCGCTCGTGCTGTAGAGGTCCGCGCACGCGTGCTTGACCGCCTGGTACGAGCCGATGGCGCGGCCGAACTGCACCCGCACCTTCGCGTACTCGACCGTGGTTTCCAGCACCTTCGCGATGCCGCCGACCTGTTCCGCGGCCAGCGCCACGGACGCGAGGTCACGCACCTCCTCCAGCACGGCGGCCGGGTCCGCGGTGTCCAGCCTGCGGGCCGGGGTCGCGGCGAACTCCAGCTTCGCCTGGCCACGCGTGGGGTCCAAAGTGGTCAGTGGCGTCCGCCGGGCGTCCTCGGCCACGAACCACCCGTCGGCCGAGTACACGACGAAGACGTCGGCCACGTCACCGGAGATGACGAACGGCGCGTGCCCGTCGAGCACCCAGCCGCCGTCGCGTTCGGTGGCGCTCACCGGGGCCGGCCCCCACTCCGGTGAAACCGCCAGCGCGCCGATCTTCTCGCCGGCCGCCAGCGCGGGCAGCACCTCGGTGTCCCCCAACGCCACCAGCGCGTCGACCGCCAGCACGGCGGAGGCGAGGAACGGCACCGGCGCGAGCGCGCGGCCCAGCTCTTCGAGCACCACGGCCCGCTCCACATGTCCCGCGCCCGCGCCGCCAAGCTCCTCGGGCACCACGAGTCCGGTCAGGCCGAGCTCGGCCAGGTGCCGCCACAGCGCGGCGTCGTAGGCGTCGTCACCGTCCACTACGGACCGGACGTTGTTGTGGTCGGCGAGCAGTTTGCGCACCGTCGACCGCAGTTGCTGCTGTTCGGTGTCGAGCACCAGCTGCACGATCCCTCTCCTCTCAGGCGGGTCGCTGCGTGCCCACCCGCAGCTCGCGGAAGGGCACGTCGCGGTCGACGACGGGTTCGCGGGGCAGTCCGAGGATCCGGTCCCCGATGATGGTGCGCTGGATCTGGTCGGTGCCGCCGGCGATGCTCGACGACGGCGTCTGGTTGATCGCCAGCGCCAGTTCCTCCCCGGCCGCGTCGCCCGGCTCCCACGCCGTCGCGCGCGGCCCGGCGATCAGCCCGGCGACCGCGACGGCCTGCTGCTGCAGCTGGGCGCCGGCGAGCTTGGCCACCGACCCGCGCGCGCCCGGCGGCGATCCGGCCTCGGCCTCCTGCCGCAGCCGCACGTTGAACAGCGCCAGCGCCCGTTCCGCCGCGTAGAGCTTCGCCAGTTCGGCGCGCACCACGGGATCGGCGTCGCGGCCGTAGCGCCGGGCGGTCTCGGCGAGGTTCGCGTGCGCCAGCGGGTCGTGCCGCTTGCGCACGAACCCGCCGATCGACACGCGCTCGTGGCCGAGCATGGTGACCGCGGCGAGCCAGCCCTGGCCGACCTGGCCGAGCACCGCGTCCGCGGGCAGGCGCAGGTTCTCGAAGTACACCTCGTTGAACGGCGCCCGCCCGGTCATGTCCTTCAGCGGCCGCACGGTGACCGCCGGGTCGTGCATGTCGATGAGGAACATCGTCAGGCCCTGGTGCTTGGGCACGTCCGGGTCGGTGCGGGCGAGCAGCGCGCCGAAGTCGGCCAGGTGCCCGACCGTCGTCCACACCTTCTGCCCGTTCACGACCCACTCGTCCCCGTCCCGCACCGCGCGGGTCTGCAGGCTCGCGACGTCGGACCCGGCGCCCGGCTCGGAGAACAGCTGGCACCAGATCTCGTCGCCACGCAGCAGCGGCGGGATGTAGCGGGCCTTCTGCTCGGGCGTGCCCAGGTCGAGGATCGTCGGCCCGCACATGCCCATGCCGATCCGGAAGACCGAGTTGGGCAGGTCGTAGCGGGCCGACTCCTGGTCGAAGACCTGCTGCTCGGCCGACGTGAGCCCCTGCCCGCCGAACTCCTTGGGCCAAGTGATGCCGGCCAGCCCGGTGTCGTACAACGCGGCCTGGAACCGCTTGGCGGTCGCCAGTTCCTCGTCGCCGGGGACGTTCTCGGCGAGCCAGGCGCGGACCTTCTCGCGGAACTCGCTCATGCGATCAGCTCCAGGATCGTCGCGTTGGCCTGTCCGCCGCCCTCGCACATGGTCTGCAGGCCGTAGCGGATGCCGGCGGCGCGCATGTGGTGCACGAGGGTGGTCATGATGCGCGCGCCGCTCGCGCCGAGCGGGTGGCCGAGCGCGATCGCCCCGCCGTGCGGGTTGAGGGTCTTGGCGTCGGCGCCGGTCTCGGCCAGCCAGGCCATCGGCACCGGCGCGAACGCCTCGTTGACCTCGAACACGCCGATGTCGGAGATCGACAACCCGCTGCGCTGCAAGGCTTTCCGGGTGGCCGGGATGGGTGCGGTCAGCATGATCACCGGGTCGTCACCCGCGAGCACCGCGGTGTGCACGCGGGCGATCGGCCGCAGGCCGAGCTCGGCGGCCTTCTCGCTGGTCGTCATCAGCAGGGCGGCGGCGCCGTCGCTGATCTGCGAGCTGTTGCCCGCGGTGATGACGCCGTCCTCGCGGAACGCGGGCTTGAGCCCGGCCAGCTTCTCCAGCGACCCGCCCCGGCGCACACCCTCGTCCGCGGTGACGTCCGCGACCGGCAGCAGCTGCTCGTCGAACGCGCCCGCGTCCTGCGCGGCGGCGGCCTTTTCGTGCGAGGCCAGGGAGAACTCGTCGACCTGGGTGCGGCTGAAACCCCACCGCTCGACGATCATCTCCGCGCCGATGCCCTGGTTGGGCCGCACCCCGCCGTAGCGGGCCAGCACCTGGTCGCCCAGCGGGTTCTTGCCCTGCGCCGAGAAACCCATCGGCACCCGGCTCATCGACTCGACGCCGCCCGCCACCACCACGTCGTAGTGCCCGGCGATCAGTCCCGCGGCGGCGAAATGCACGCTCTGCTGGGACGAGCCGCACTGCCGGTCGACGGTCACGCCGGTCACGCTCTCCGGCCAGCCCGCCGCCAGCACGGCGTTGCGGCCGATGTCGCCGGTCTGCTCACCGGCCTGGCTCACGCAACCCCACACGACGTCGTCGACGGCGGCCGGGTCGATCCCGGTCCGCTCGGCGAGGCCACGCAGCACGTGCGCCGACAGGTCCACCGGGTGCACGCCGGACAGGCCGCCCTCACGCTTGCCCACCGGGGTGCGCACCGCTTCCACGATCACCGCGTCTCGCACTGCTCCTCCTTCATCCGTTTCGCGTTTCTGAGCGGCGGAGCCGCTCGCTGTGGGCCGCCAACTCGCGCCGCCGCGGGTTCTCGGACGTCTTCTCGCGAGGACAGCGCCGACGTGGTGAATTGGCATTCATGAGGAGGCGATCCCGGAGCGAGAAGGCGTCTGAGGTTCCGCTACCTGCGCCGCTTCGCCAGCGGACCTGCTATACCTTTCCTTGAGCCGCCGCTTCACCAGCTTGCCGGTGGGGGTGCGGGGAAGTTCGTCGACGAAGTCCACGCTGCGCGGCGCCTTGTAGTGGGCGATCCGCTCGCGGACATACGCGAGCAGCTCGGCTTCCAGCTCCGGGCCGGGCGTGACGCCGGGCGCGGGCTGGACGACGGCCTTGACCGCCTCCCCCATCTCCTCGTCCGGCACGCCGATCACGCCGACGTCGAACACCGCCGGGTGCAGGGCGAGCGCGTCCTCGACCTCCTGCGGGTAGATGTTCACCCCGCCGGAGATGATCATGAACGCCTTGCGGTCGGTCAGGTAGAGGAAGCCGTCCTCGTCGAGGTAGCCGACGTCGCCGGTGGTCGTCCAGGTCTCGTGCTCGGGGTGTTGAGCCTCGCGGGTCTTGGCCGGGTCGTTGTGGTAGGTGAACGGGACCTCGTCGCGTTCGAAGTAGACGGTGCCGACCTCGCCCGTCGGCAGCTCCTTGCCCGCGTCGTCGCAGATGTGCGCGACCCCGACCACCGAACGCCCGACCGAGCCGGGCTTGGCGAGCCACTGCTCGCTGTCGATGAACGTCATCCCGGCGCCCTCGGTGGACGCGTAGTACTCGTAGAGGACCGGCCCCCACCAGCCGATCATCGCCTGCTTGACCTCCACCGGGCAGGGCGCGGCGGCGTGCACCGCGACCCGGTGGCTGGACAGGTCGTAGCGGCCGCGCACCTCCTCCGGCAGCTTGAGCATCCGCACGAACATCGTCGGCACCCACTGGCTGTGCGTGACGCGGTAGGTCTCGATCGCACGCAACGCGGCCTCGGCGTCGAAGCGCTCCATCATCACCACCGTGCCGCCGAGGCGCTGCGCCGTCGCGCCGAACCGCAGGGGCGCGGCGTGGTAGACCGGCGCCGGGGACAGGTACACCGTGTCCGGGCCGAAGCCGTACATGTGCTGCAGCACCGGGGTGAGCACGTCGCCCGGCTCGTCCACCTGGCGGTCGGGCAGGTCGACCTTGATGCCCTTCGGACGGCCCGTGGTGCCGGACGAGTAGAGCATGTCGGCGCCCGCGGGCTGGTCCGCGGGCCGCTCGGGCGAGCCGGTGGCGAGGAACTCGTCGAAGTCGCGGTACCCGTCTGCCGCGCCGCCGTAGACCAGCTTGACCGGGACGTCCGGGACCAGCTCGGCCACGGCGGTGGCCAGCGGGCCGAGTGCGGCCGAGACGACCAGTGCCTTCGCGCCGGAGTCGGTGACGATGTAGGCGACCTCGGCGGGCGACAGGTGGCTGTTCACCGCGGCCAGGTAGCGGCCGGAGCGCATGGCGGCCCAGTAGACCTCGTAGGCGCGGACCGAGTTGTCGCTGAGCAGGGCGACGGTGTCGCCCACGCCGAGCCCGGCGCCGGTCAGGGCGTCGGCGAGGCGGGCGGACCGCTCGTCGAGCTCGCCGTAGGTCAGCCGCTCGCCCGAGCCCGCCATGATCACGGCTGGCTTGTCGGGGTTGGCGTCGGCGTGGGTACCCGGGTACATGCGGCTCCTCCTCGAACCGTTGAACTCCCCTGCGAGAGTGCAAGGATTCGGCGTAACAGTCAACACCGACTGTTATCGGGTTATGGTGATCCCCGTGGTGACCGAAACCCGGACCCGGCAGGACCGCGCGGCGGGCACGCGCACGTTGATCCTGGACGCGGCCGTCGAGTGCCTGGTCGAACTCGGCTACGCGGGCGCGTCCACTTTGGCCATCCAGGCCAAGGCGGGCGTGTCGCGTGGCCGCCTGCTGCACCACTTCCCGTCGCGGGACGAGCTGCTGGTCGCGGCGACCCAGCACCTCACCGCGACCCGGCTCGCGCAGACCGAGGTGCGGGTCGCCGAGCAGCTCGCCGGCGAACCGGAGGGCCCGCGACGGGTCGAGCGGTGCATCGAGCTGCTGTGGATGACCTTCCACGAGCCGGTGTTCTGGGCGGCCGTCGAACTGTGGACCGCGGCACGGACGAACGAGGCGCTCGCGGCGGCGCTGCGGCCGGAGGAGCGGGCGCTGCGCGACGCGATCCGCCGGGTCGGCGACCGGATCTGGGGCCCGGCGGTGTGCGCGCACCCGAGCTACCCGGAGCTGCGGGAGCTGCTGTTCACGAGCATGCGTGGCGCGGCGCTGCCCTACACCTTCGAGCGGCGGCGGCAGCCGGCGAACGACCCGCACGTCGCGCTGTGGAAGTCGCTGGCGCACCGGCTGCTCTTCGCTGACGGTCAGTGTTGACTGTTTCCCTCGGCGCACGGTAGAAACGCGGTTACCCTGACCCACCGGATCGCCGAGGTTGCCGATGTCCGGAGCTGTCGAAGTGCCCCGCCTCCTCGGGCGTGGGATGACCATGGGCGACCAGCTCGCCCGCCACGCACGCAAGCAGGGCGACGAGCCCGCCTTCTCGTTCGAGGGCACCACCCTCACCTACCGCCAGTTCGACCAGCGCGTGAGCCGGCTGGCCAACGCGCTGCGTGACCGGGGTGTGCACTACGGCGACCGGGTCGTCGTGCTCGGTCTGAACACGCTGGAAGTGCTCGAGGTCTACTTCGCGTCGACGCGCCTCGGCGCGATCTGCGTGCCGGTGAACTTCCGGCTCGTCGCCGACGAGATCGCCTACGTGCTGAGCGACAGCGGGGCCAGGGCGAGCGTGGTGCACGCGCCGCTCGCCGCGGCGCTGGCCAAGGCGCGCGAGCAGGTCGGGGCGCCGGGCCCGTGCCTGGTGTTCGGCGGCGCGTTCGAGGGCATGGAGGACTACGAGGAGGCGCTGGCCGCGGCGTCGCCCGAGTTCGACGAGATCGCGGTGGACGAGCAGGACGCCGCGTTCATCATGTACACCTCGGGCACCACCGGCCGGCCGAAGGGCGCGGTGCTCACGCACCACAACCTGCTCATGCACGCCTTCAGCAACATGGCCTCGCTGGACACCGGGCCCGGTGACAAGGTGTGGCTGGCCGCGGCGCCGCTGTTCCACATCGCCGGGCTGTCCGGCATGCTGCCGAACCTGCTGCTCGGCGGGCGGACGGTGCTGCTGCCGAGCGGCCAGTTCGACCCGGTGGCCGTGGTGGACCTGATGGAGCGCGAGCGGGTGTCGTCGGTGTTCCTGGTGCCCGCGCAGTGGCAGGCGATCGTGAACGTGTCGGACATCGCTTCGCGGGATCTGTCGTCGTTGTCGAAGATCTCGTGGGGCGCGGCGCCGGCGTCGACGACGTTGCTGCGCACGATGATCGACACGTTCCCGCAGGCCGAGGTGACGACGGCGTTCGGGCAGACCGAGTGCAGCCCCGTGACCACGCTGCTGCGCGGGGAGGACTCGATCCGCAAGATCGGCTCGGTCGGCACGCCGATGCTCAACGTCGAGGTGCGCGTCGTGGACGACGACATGAACGACGTCGAGCCCGGTGAGGTCGGCGAGATCGTCTACCGCAGCCCGATGGTGATGAAGGAGTACTGGAACAAGCCGGCCGAGACGGCGGAGGCGTTCCGCGGCGGCTGGTTCCACTCCGGTGACCTGGTGCGGCAGGACGAGGACGGCTACTACTTCGTGGTGGACCGCAAGAAGGACATGATCATCTCCGGTGGCGAGAACATCTACTGCGCCGAGGTGGAGAACGTGCTGGCGGCGCACCCGAAGATCGGCGAGGTCGCGTTGATCGGCGTGCCGGACGAGAAGTGGGGGGAGACGCCGCTGGCGGTCATTTCGCCGCGCTCCCCCGGCGACGCGCCAACGGCCGCGGAGCTGGAGGAGTGGTGCCTCGACCGGCTGGCGCGGTACAAGCGGCCGCGGAAGATCGCGGTGGTGCCTGCGCTGCCGCGGAACCCGAGCGGCAAGGTGCTGAAGACGCAGCTGCGCGCCGACCGGGAGGCCGGGAAGCTGCCGATCGAGGAGGCCTGACCGCCGGCGGAGGAATTCAGCCGCCGGTCAGCGCCTTCACGACCCGTGACGGGCTGGGGCGGCCGAGCTGCTGGGCCATCCAGGCGCTCGTCCGCACGAGCGCGTCGAGGTCCACGCCGTGTTCGATGCCCAGGCCGTCGAGCATCCACACCAGGTCTTCGGTCGCGAGGTTGCCGGTGGCCGCCTTCGCGTACGGGCACCCGCCGAGGCCGCCGGCCGAGGAGTCCACTGTGGTCACTCCGGCTTTCAGCGCGGCCAGCGTGTTGGACAATGCCTGGCCGTAGGTGTCGTGGAAGTGCACGGCGAGCTTGGTGACATCGCCGAACGCGCCGACGACGGCTTCGACGTGCCCCGGGGTGGCGACGCCGATCGTGTCGCCGAGGGAGAGCTGGAAACAGCCCATGTCGAGCAGCCTGCGGCCGGCGTTCGCGACCTGCTCGACGGGCACGGCGCCCTCCCACGGGTCGCCGAAGCACATCGAGAGGTAGGCGCGCACCTCCAGCCCTTCGTGCCGGGCCCGCCGTACGACCGGCTCGAACATCGCGAACTGCTCGTCGTAGGAACGGTTGAGGTTCTTGCGCGCGAAGGTCTCGGTGGCGCTGCCGAAGATGGCGATCGACTCCACCCCCAGCGCGAGCGCCCGGTCGAGGCCGCGCTCGTTGGGCACCAGGACGGGGTACTTCACCCCCGGGCGGCGGTCGAGCTTGGCGAGGAGGTCATCGGCGTCGGCGAGCTGCGGAACCCACTTCGGGTGGACGAAACTGGTCGCTTCGAGGGTCGTCAGCCCCGCCCCGGCGAGCCGCCGGAGGAACTCGAGCTTCGTCTCCAGGCCGACGACGGTCTGCTCGTTCTGCAGCCCGTCACGCGGGCCGACCTCCCAGATCGTCACCCGCTCCGGCAGGTCCCCGCTGGACGCCTCCCGCTGGGGCAACCCCAGCTCACGCACACTCGCCACACCAACAGGTTAACGCTGACTAACGCAGCCGTCCAGTGGGCCCAACCCACCACCAGTGCTGGGTGGTCATCCCGTCGC
>NZ_JBHZEN010000063.1:0-20575 GCF_050958625.1 Amycolatopsis sp. 3B14 | reverse complement strand
GGCCTGCGCCTTGATCACGCCGCCACCGACGTAGAGGACCGGGCGGCGGGCCTGCGCGATGAGCCGCGCGGCCTCGCGGACCTGCTTGCCGTGCGGGCGCAGCGTCGGCCGGTAGCCGGGCAGGTGCAGCTCCGGCGGCCAGGAGAACGAGGTGGTCTCCTGCAGGACGTCCTTGGGGATGTCGACCAGGACCGGGCCGGGACGGCCGGTGGAGGCGAGGTGGAACGCCTCGGCGATCACGCGCGGGATGTCGATGGGGTCGGTGACCAGGAAGTTGTGCTTGGTGATCGGCATCGTGATGCCGCAGATGTCGGCTTCCTGGAACGCGTCGGTGCCGATCAGCGGCCGGGTCTGCTGGCCGGTGATCGCGACGACCGGGACGGAGTCCATGTTCGCGTCGGCCAGCGGGGTGACCAGGTTGGTCGCGCCGGGGCCCGAGGTCGCCATGCACACGCCGACCTTGCCGGTGGCCTGCGCGTACCCGGTGGCCGCGTGCCCGGCGCCCTGCTCGTGGCGGACGAGGACGTGCCGCACCTTCGTCGAGTCCAGGAGCGGGTCGTACGCAGGCAGGATGGTGCCACCCGGAATGCCGAAGACCACCTCGACGCCCATCGCCTCGAGCGATCGCACCAGCGACTGCGCGCCGGTCACCCGGACCGGCGTGCCTGCGGGCGGGGCTGGCTTGGGGCGGTTGCCGAGCTGGGCCGGCGACGCGGCGGCCGGATTCGCTCCGGGTTTCGTTTCCGATCGCGACGTGGCGCTTGTCATCAGTTCTGCCTCGTGGGTCTCGTGGGGCTTCTCGTCGGGTGGTGGGGTTCGGGCTGGCGTGGGCAACAAAAAACCCCCGCCGACCTTTCAAGGTCGCACGAGGGTCGCGCGTCGACGCAGGTGGGTTCGATGGTCCCTACGCGTCGACGCGCGGGGGAAGTACGAGGCCAATCTGCGGGTTCACGGCGCTGACGTTAACGGGTCCTGTCGAACAGTGTCAACTCTGCGGGACGGTGATCCCGGATACTGGGCACACCCGGCCGTGGCGTCCCGGCGGGCGGGAGGCACCATGGTGGCGTGGCCGAAACCGAGCAACAGGGCCGGAAGGCGATCTTCCGCGTCCCGCTGATCTCCCTGCTCGCCGTCGTGTTCCTGGCGGTGTGCATGATCCCCGCCGCGTTCGCCGACGTGCCGGGGTTGTGGCTGATGTACGTCGTCCCGATCGGGTTGTTCGTCTTCGTGGTGCGCACCCGCACGGTCGCCTCCGCGCGCGGCCTGGACGTGCGGACGGTGTTCGGCCACCGCGAGATGCCGTGGTCCTCGCTCAAGGGGCTGGCGATCAACGACAAGGCCAAGGTCCGCGCGGTGCTGACCGACGGCAGCGAGGTCCCGCTGCCGTCGGTCCGCACCCGCCACCTGCCGGTGATCTCCCTGGTCAGCGAGGGCCGCATGAAGGACCCGAGCGGCCTGACCGACGACCTGGACGAGACCACGGACGAGGCGTCGGACTAACGGGCCCAGTCCTCGACGCGGGCGCCGGCGCGGAACCGCAGCGCCGGGTCGGTGTACCGGGCTTCCGGCACGTCGTAGAGGGCGTCGAGCGACGCGCGCTGCCCCGCGTAGGCCGGGACGTAGGCGGCCAGTTCCGCCTCGCTCGCCGTGATCCCGGCCGCGTCGAGCAGGCCGCGCACCATCGTCAGGTCGTCCATCGTCTCTCCTTTCAGGCGGCGGCCATGCCGGCCGGCCGCGGCACCCGCAGGTGCCAGTCGGTGCTCTGCTGGAACGCGTCGCCCGCGCGCAGGATCGCCGCTTCGCCGAAGGCGGGACCGGCCAGCTGCAGGGACAACGGCATCCCGTCCGCGGTGAAACCCATCGGCACGGCCAGCACCGGGTTGCCGACGCTGTCCCAGTACGGCGTGAAGATCAGCGAGAACAGCTCGCTCACGTCGACTCCCCCGCCGGGCGTGGTGATGCTGTCGAAGGTCGGGGCGCCGACCGCGGCCGTCGGCGCGGCGATCACGTCGACCGTCTCGAACAACCGGGCCAGCGCGTCCTGCGCCACCCGGCGCACCCGCTGGGCCTGCACGTAGTCCGCGCCGGACGCCATCGCCCCGGTCACCAGCATCGCGCGTGTGGCCGCGTAGTAGTCGCCCCAGCGGCCGGCGAGGTCGTTGCGGTGGTAGGCCAGCGCCTCGCAACCCATGGTCACCATGTCCGCGGTGATCATCTCGTGCCAGTACGGCAGCGTGACCTCGACGACCGTCGCGCCCTGCTCGGTGAGCACCGCGACGGCCGCGTCGAACGCGCCGGCCAGCGCGGGATCCGCGTGGTCCGGGAAGTGCCCCTCGCGCACCACCCCGACGCGCAGGCCGGACAGGTCGCCGTCGAAGGCGGGCGCGCTGAACGGCGCGTCCACGCAGTCCGGGTCGCTGGCGTCCAGACCGGCCAGCACCTCCAGCACCGCGGCGCAGTCCCGCGCGGAGCGCGCCAGCGGTCCGATGTGGTCGAGGCTGTAGCCCAGCGGCACGCACCCGGACTTCGGCACCCGGCCGAACGTCGGCATCAGGCCGCTGACCCCGCAGAACGCGGCCGGGATGCGGATGCTGCCCGCGGTGTCGGTGCCCACCCCGGCCAGGAACATCCCGGCCGCGACCCCGCTGCCGGTGCCGGAGCTGGACCCGCCGGGCCAGGTGTCCGGGTTCCACGGGTTGCGCGGCACGGGGAACGGCTTGGTGTCGTCCGGCATCCCGCAGGCGAACTCCATCGTCGAGGTCTTGCCCGTGATGACCGCGCCCGCGGCCTTGAGCCGGGCGACGACGGGCGCGTCCCGGCCCGCGCCCCACGCCGGGTCGAGCACCAGGCTCTGCGCGGTCGTCGGGCCCTCGGCCATCGCGATGATGTCCTTCACGCCGAACGGGATCCCGTGCAGCGGGCCGCGGTCCACACCGTGGGCCAGTTCGGCGTCGGCCTCCGCGGCGCGCTCGAGCGCGTAGTCGTCGAGCCGGTGCAGGTAGGTGCCGATCTCCGCGTCCTGGCGGTCGGCGGCCGCGATGGCCGCTTCGGTGAGCGCGACGGACGTGGTGGCGCCGGCCCGCAGCGCGGCGGCGGCGTCGGTGACGGTGTGGATCATGCTTCCCTCCCGGGGACTCGGGTGCCGCGCGAGACGAACCGGAACCGGTCGGCGCGGGTGTGGATGAAGGCCAGGTCGAACAGGCGCCCGGCGGGGTCGGCGATGGTCTGCTCGGTGACCAGGACGGGCGCGCCGGGCGCGATGCCGAGCACGGCGGCGACGAGCGGGTCGGCGGGCTCGGCGCCGATGATGAACTCGGACTGTCCGAACTCGACACCGGCGTCGGCCATGAGCGCGTACCAGTCGGTGACGAACGGGCAGTCCCGCAACCGCGCGGCCTCCGGGAAGAGGGCGTAGTTGGTGGCGAGCCAGACCGGCTCCTCCTGGTGCAGCGCGACGTACTCCAGGCGCAGGCACGGGGTCCCGGCAGGCACGCCGAGCCGGTCGGCGACCACGGCGGGCGCGGCGATCTCGGAGCGGTCGAGCAGCCGGGGCCGGGTGCGGCGGTTGAGCAGGCTGTGCTGGTCCGGGCGGATCACACCGTGGGCTTCGACGAGCCGCTCGTCGGCAGGCCGGACGACCGCGTGCGTGCCGATGCCCTGGACGCGCTCGATCAGCCCCTCCGCGCGCAGCAGGGAAAGCGCTTCCCGGACGGTGGCGCGGGACGCGCGGTGCGCCGCCATCAGCTCGGCCTCGCCAGGCAGCTGCCCGTCGGGGTAGCGGCCACCCTGGACGGCCGCGCGGAGCATGTCCCGCAACCGGCGCACCTCGTGACCCCGCTGTGCCGCAGTCCTCATTCCCGGGGACGCTAAGGAGCGTCGTTTGCCGCTCGGTCTCCACGGCATCACCGCCGTGTTACCGCTGCTCACGCGGCCTCCGGGAGAGCACCGAAGGTGAAGCCGCCGCCGATCGAGGCGATCGCGGCGAACCCGATGTCGCGCATGATCTCGACGCCGATCTCGTGCTGCCGCCGGGTCATCGCCGCGCAGCAGTCCTCGAGCAGCGTGACGCGGTAGTCCCGCATGAAGGCCGCGCGCACGGTGGACTCGACGCAGATGTTGGTCACCACGCCGCAGACCACCAGTCCGGTCACGCCGAGCCCCTGGAGCAGCGGATCCAGCGAGGTCCACAGGAACGCGTCGAACCGGGCCTTGTCGACCACCAGGTCCGCGGCCGTGCAGCCGAGTTCGTCGACCACGTCCGCGTCCCAGGTGCCCACCTCCAGGCCGTGCAGCTCGGCCAGCCCGCCGGACAGCTCGGCCAGCCGGGGACCCTCGTCCACGCGACCGGGCCGGTAGACGTGCCGGGTGAAGACCACCGGCACGCCCGCCTCCCTGGCCCGCGCCACCGCGGCCGCGGTGTTCGCCACCGCCGCCGCCGCGCCGTCCAGTTCCCGGCCCAGCCGCGGCAGCGAGCCGTCCGGGTGGCAGAACCCGTTCTGCACGTCCACCACCAGCAGTGCGGTGCTCATCAGGCGACCTCCAGTTCCTTGTCGGGGGCGAACTTCGGCATGCCGAGCGGCACGGAACCCTTGGGCGGCCGCCACGCGCTGGGCTTGCAGGCGTCCCGGCAGGCGGCCTCGGTCGAGCAGCACAGGGAGCAGATCGTGCCGCCGTGGAAGGGGCAGGTCGCCATGTCCGCGCGGTCGTAGCTGCCCGCGCACACCGAGCACGGCAGCTCGTCTCCGGCGGGCAGCACCGACTCGCGGGCGACGTACCAGCGTCCGCGGGTGGCGGCGGCCACGACCGGCGGCAGGACCACCGCGACGCCCAGCGCGATGAACGGCGACAACGCGGCCGCTGTCGGGCCGAACGCGCCGTAGTAGGCGACCATCGACACGGCGCCGGCGACGATCATCGACCCGAACCCGACGGGGTTGACGTGGTAGAGGTGCGCGCGGTGGAACACCAGCTGCGGCGGGGCCAGCTTCAGCCACTTCTTGTTGATCACCAGGTCGGACACCATCGCCGCGATCCACGCGACGCCGACGTTCGAGTACCAGGCGAGCACCTCGACGATGTGGCTGAAGATGTCGATCTCCATCAGCACCAGGGACAGCCCGACCTGCAGGAACACCCACGCGGCGCGCCCGGGGTGGCGGTGCAGCAGCCGGGAGAAGAAGTTCGACCAGGACAGCGACCCCGAGTAGGTGTTCATGATGTTGATCTTGATCTGGGACAGCAGCACCAGGACGCCGGCGAGGACCAGCGCGACGGTGTGGTTCCCGGTCAGCCGCTCGTAGACGGCGGTGAAAGGTCGACCGGGACGCCGACGTGATCGGCGCCGATCTTCGTCGAGGCGTACCCGACCAGCAGCGTCGAGGCGAAGAAGATGCCCACCGCGAACAACGCGAAGCCGGGCCCGCCCATGATCACCGCGAGCCGCCACCGCCCCCGCCTGCCGGGTTCGGGGTCGGGCATCAGCCGCAGGTAGTCGCCCTGCTCCCCCACTTGGGTGGCCAGCGACAGCTGCGCGGCGGCGATCGTGAACACCGCGAGCACGGTCATCCCGGCCAGACCGGAGGGCGACACGGTCGCCGGGTGGACCATGTTGTGCCCGGCGTCCGGCGCGGTCGCCGCGGTGCCCAGCGCCAGCCCGATCAGCGCGATCCAGACCGGCCACGTCCAGGCCTGGAACTTCGCGCTGAACGTCATCCCGTACAGGGTCAGCGGGATCATCACCGCGGACACCACGACGTAGGACAGGTGGATGTCCAGCCCGGTCAGCGCGGTCACCGCCTGCGCCATGATCGCGCCCTCGTAGGCCAGGAAGATCAGCGTGTAGGTGGCGTAGACCAGCGAGGTCAGCGTGGATCCGAGGTAGCCGAAGCCGGAGCCGCGGGTCAGCAGGTCGATGTCCACGTGCCCGCGGGCGATCGCGAACGCGATCACCAGGGTCAGCGGCAGCGTCACGGCCGCGGCGACCAGGAAGCCGGTGAGCGCGTTGGCGAAGCCGAACGCGTCGACGAACGCGGCGTCGAGCGCGTAGCCCGCCATCGCGGAGATGCCGACGAGGCAGGACAGGAACACCATCCACGGCGACCACTTCCGGAACGCCGCCGGGGTGTACCGCAGTGAGTAGTCTTCCATTTCCGGGTTGTCAGCGAGGCCCATATCCGATCCCTTCGCTCGTGTGCGGCGAAAGCTAGGAATCGCGTATTTCGGCCGCGTATCCGACGGCATTGCGCCCGGTTACGCCGCTTCTCACTCTCCGGGCACCGCGCTGACCTGCGGTTTTCGTCACGCGGCGAGGTGATGCGCCGAATTCGGTGTGGGATGGGCCGCCGGTTGATCGGGACGCGCGGGACCCGGCGTAATCTGGCTGGCATGCCTGCTCTGCGCTCCCGAACAACCACCCATGGCCGCAACGCCGCGGGCGCCCGGTCCCTCTGGCGGGCCACCGGGCTGACCGACGGCGACTTCGGCAAGCCGATCGTCGCGATCGCCAACTCCTACACCCAGTTCGTGCCCGGGCACGTGCACCTCAAGGACCTCGGTGACATCGTGGCCGGGGCGATCCGCGAGGCCGGTGGCGTGGCGCGCGAGTTCCACACGATCGCGGTGGACGACGGCATCGCCATGGGGCACAGCGGCATGCTCTACTCGCTGCCCTCGCGCGAGATCATCGCCGACTCGGTCGAGTACATGGTCAACGCGCACCAGGCCGACGCGCTGGTCTGCATCTCCAACTGCGACAAGATCACCCCGGGCATGCTGAACGCCGCGATGCGGCTGAACATCCCGGTGGTGTTCGTGTCCGGCGGCCCGATGGAGGCCGGCAAGGCGGTGGTCGTGGACGGCGTCGCGCACGCGCCGACCGACCTGATCACCAGCATCTCCGCCTCGGCGAACCCCGCCGTCGACGAGGACGGGCTGTCCATTGTGGAGCGGTCCGCGTGCCCGACGTGCGGGTCGTGCTCGGGCATGTTCACCGCGAACTCGATGAACTGCCTGACCGAGGCGCTGGGCCTGTCGCTGCCGGGCAACGGCTCGACGCTGGCCACGCACGCCGCGCGCCGCAAGCTGTTCGAGGACGCCGGCCGCACAGTGATGGAGCTGTGCAAGCGCTGGTACGGCGAGGACGACGACAGCGTGCTGCCGCGCTCGATCGCCAACCGCAAGGCGTTCGAGAACGCGATGGCGCTGGACATGGCGATGGGCGGCTCGACCAACACGGTGCTGCACATCCTGGCCGCGGCCCAGGAGGGCGAGGTCGACTTCACGATCTCCGACATCGACGAGATCGGCCGCCGCGTGCCGTGCCTGTCGAAGGTCGCGCCGAACTCCGACTACCACATGGAGGACGTGCACCGGGCCGGCGGCATCCCGGCGATCCTCGGCGAGCTGAACCGGGCCGGGCTGCTCAACCGGGATGTCACTGCTGTGCACTCCTCTTCGCTGGAGCAGTGGCTGTCCACGTGGGACATCCGCGGCGGGTCGCCGTCGCCGGAGGCGATCGAGCTGTTCCACGCCGCGCCGGGCGGGGTCCGCACCACGGAGGCGTTCTCGACGTCGAACCGGTGGACCGAGCTGGACACGGACGCGGCCAACGGCTGCATCCGCGACATCGAGCACGCCTACACCAAGGACGGCGGGCTCGCGGTGCTGCGCGGCAACCTGGCCGAGAACGGCGCGGTGATCAAGTCCGCGGGCATCGACGAGGAGCTGTGGCGGTTCCAGGGCCCGGCGCGTGTGGTCGAGAGCCAGGAGGAGGCCGTCTCGGTCATTCTGAGCAAGAAGATCCAGCCGGGTGAGGTGCTCGTGGTCCGCTACGAGGGTCCGGCAGGCGGCCCTGGCATGCAGGAGATGCTGCACCCGACGGCGTTCCTCAAGGGCGCCGGGCTGGGCAAGAAGTGCGCGTTGATCACCGACGGCCGGTTCTCCGGCGGCTCGTCCGGGATCTCGGTCGGGCACATCTCGCCGGAGGCCGCGTCGGGCGGCACGATCGGCTTGGTCCAGGATGGCGACCAGATCCTGATCGACGTGCACGAGCGGAAGCTGGAGCTGCTGGTGGACGCCGACGTGCTGGCCGAGCGCCGGGCGAAGATGGAGGCCTCGGAGCGGCCGTGGCAGCCGGTGGAGCGCCAGCGGCCCGTGACCGCGGCCCTGCGCGCCTACGCGCGGATGGCCACCTCCGCCGACACGGGCGCGGTGCGCGACCCGAACAAGTAGGCCTGACGACGAAGGGCCCCGGCTGCGAGCAGCCGGGGCCCTTTTTCGTTGTTCAGCGCGCCAGCACGATGACCACGACGGCCGCCGCGGCGGCGATCAGCAGGAAGAACAACCCGAACGGCACCGGGCGGCGCCGCCACGGGGTGTTGACGTCCAGCGCGATCCGTCCGGAGCCGGTGAACAGCAGCGCGAACGCCACAGTCGCCAGCAGCAGCTCGAACTCGAACCCGTTCGGCTCGAAGAACCCGCCGCTCCACTGGACGTAGATCATGTTCACGGTGACGCCGAGGATCGCGGCGGCGCCGATCTGGGTGAACAGGCCCAGCACGACGAGCACCGCGCCGATCAGTTCGCTCAACCCGGTGACCCACGCGAGCAGCGTCGGCTGGGCCGTGTAGCCCATCGACTCCAGCATCCGCGCCGTGCCGTCGATGCCGGGGCCGCCGAACAGCCCGAACACCTTCTGCAACCCGTGCGCGCCGAGGATCGCCCCGAGCGCGAGCCGCAGCGCGAGCAGACCGAAGTCGATCCCGCCGTGGTAGCGGTTCACCGGCGGTGACGGCCGGTCCTCGACGTCGGAGAGCATGCTGGTGCTGCTGCTCTCGGTGGGCTGGTAGTACCCGGATTCCGTGAACAGGTTCTGGGTCTTCGACTCGTCCTGAGGGCTGGTCACCCGCGCAGGTTAGGCCATCCGTGTCGGAAGCGCGACAGTTTCCGGGGCATCGAGCGGGTGCTCAGCTGCCGAACACCGACATGATGAGCGTGCCCAGCGCCGCGGGGAACACCTGTGCCGGGTCCGCCTCGCCGGTGGTCAGCGTCGCCGTCAGGGTCCGGCTGCCGTCCGGCGTGCTGATCATCAGGGCGCCGTAGCCACCGGGGGCGCCGCCGTTGTGGTGCACGATCGTGCCCGCCGGGCCGAGGTCCTGCACCCACAGGCCCAGACCGAGGTTGAGCTCGCCGTGCGGGGTGAGCATCTCGGCCAGCAACGGGGCGGGCAGGAGCCGGCCGCCGAGCAACGCGGAGATGAAGGTGTTCAGGTCTTCGGCGGTCGAGATCAAGTCGCCCGCGCCGGCCAGCAGGGAGGGGTTCTGGCGGCTGACGTCGACGACGTGCCACTCGCCGCCGTCCTCGTAGCGGTAGTAGCCGTGGGCGTGTGGGCCGGGGAGGTCCGGCGAGGTCGCCGACACGACGGTGTCCGCCAGGCCGAGCGGCCCGAGGATGCGCCGCTGGGCCTCCTCGGCGTAGGTGTTGCCGGTGACCGCCTCGATCAGCAGCAGGGCGACGGTGTAGTTGGTGTTGGAGTAGCTCTGGCCCTCGCCCGGCTCGAACCGCGGCGACCGCGACAGCGCGAAGCGCACCAGCTCCTCGGGGCGGTAGGTGTGGAAGCGGTTGTCCACCCACGCCCGGCCCTGCGACGGGAGCCCCATCACGAAGGTGCCGTCGGCGTCGAGCTCGCCGGTGTAGTTGTAGAGGCCGCTGGTGTGCTGCAACAGCATCCGGACGGTGATCCGATCGTCGAACCCGAATCCGGGCAGGTGACCGGCGACCGGGCCGTCCAGCTCGATCCGACCCTCGGCCACCAGCTGGAGCACGAGCGTCGCGGTGAAGGTCTTCATGACGCTGCCCGCCCAGCCCTGCGCGCCCGCGGGCGGCTCGGCGGTCCCACCCAGCTCGCTCACGCCGGCCCGGCCGGTCCAGCGGCCGCGGTCGTCGCGGACGCACAACTCGGCGGCGGCGAACCCGGCGTCGACGAGGGCCTGGACGGCCTGCTGCAACTCGGGGCGGTGCGTGATGGTGGCGGTGTTCTGCATCGTGCGCTCCTGTGTTCGGTCCGGCTTGATGCGACTACGTTCGCCCGCCGGCCTGACACCGCACCGCCTCCGCGCTGACACGGCGCCTGACACGCCCCGGTGGGTGTGTCAGATGGTTTGGCGCTCGCCCACGCTGCGCTCGATGCAGAACTCATTGCCTTCGGGATCGAGCAGCGTGACCCAGCCGAGCCCGTCGGGGGTCCGGTGGTCCTCGTGCAGCGTCGCGCCGAGGGTGACGACCCGCGCCACCTCCTCGTCGCGGGTCCGGTCCTCCGGCATCCAGTCGAAGTGGACGCGGTTCTTCACCGTCTTGCCCTCGGGAACCCGGATGAACAGCAGCCCGGGCACCGGCGCGGGCGCCTCGACCAGCACCTCGGCGTCGCCAGGCGAGTCCTCGCCGGAGACCGGCCACCCGGTCACCTGGCTCCAGAACCGGGCCAGCTCGTAGGGTTCGGCGCAGCCGATCGTCACGTGGCGGAGGATCATCGCTAGTACTCCCCGTGCACGAGGTTCTGCGGCAGCTCCCCGCCGGCGTAGCGGGCGATCTCCGCGGCGACCACGGCGTACGAGCGCCGCTTGCTGCCCGTCACCGAGCCGGCCACGTGCGGCGTCAGCAGCACGTTCGGCGCCGTCCACAGTGGATGGTCCGCGGGCAGCGGCTCGGGGTCGGTGACGTCCAGCGCGGCCCGCAGGCGGCCGGCGGTCAGCTCGGCCACCAGCGCGTCCGTATCGACCACCGGTCCGCGCGCGGCGTTGACGAGGATCGCGCCGTCGGGCATCGCGGCGAGGAACTTCCCGTCCACCATCCCGCGGGTGCGGGAGGTCAGTGGCACCATCAGCGCGACGACGTCGTGCGCGCCCAGCAGCGCGGGCAGCTCGTCGACCGAGTGGACGCCCTCACGCGCGCTGACGCCGACCATCGTGACCCGCGCGTCGAAGGCGGCCAGGCGGCGCTTGAGCTGCCGCCCCAGGTCACCGGCCCCGACGACGAGCACCCGCTTGTCCTGAAGCGTGTCGGTGGCGTGCAGGTTCCAGCGGTGCGCGGCCTGGTCGGCGGCGAACCCGGGCAGCTCCCGGTAGATCGACAGCAGCACCGCGACGACCCATTCGGCCGTGCTGCCGCCGTGCGCGCCGCGGCAGGTGGACAGCAGCACACCGTCCGGCACGGAGCCGATCCAGTTCTCCGCGCCCGCCGACAGCAGCTGGATCAACTTCAGGTTCGGCAGCGCGCCGAGCACCGCGTCGCGTTCCTCGGGCCGGTGCGCGCCGGGGACGAGGACCTCGGCGTCGGCGGCCTCGGGCGGCAGCGGCTCGCGCCAGCTGTAGCGGACGGGCCGCACCCCGGCCAGCTCGCCGAGCGCGTGCAGGCCGTCTTCGTCGGGGACCAGAACCGTGACGGACATGATCGCCACGGTACTTACCCGTCGTTCACCCACCGCCACCTAGGCTGGGAGCGTGCGTGTCGGGAACGGGAAGGCGCCGTGGCTGCTGGTGGTGGCCTGCGGGCTGCTGCTGACCGGCTGCGCCCAGTTCGACGACCGGGCCGCGAACCAGACGTTCGAACCCGCCCCGGAGCTGACCGCCCCGGCCGGTCCGCAGCCCGAGCTGCCCGAGGTCGACGGCGGTGACGACGAGTCGCGGCCCAGCGCCCCGCAGACGTCGATCCCGCCGCCGCAGGGCTGCACCGACTACGACCAGTCCGTGATTGCGACGTGTCTGGACACGGTGTCCGCGCTCGCCGCGTTGCCGGACACCGGCGCCGCGCCGAGCGCGCTCGCCGCGGAACGCAAGACAGGCCGCGTGCTGCAGGTGTCGAGCGGTCAGGCGCCGGCCGAGGTCATCCGCCTGGACGTGCAGGCGACCGGTGACGGCGGCCTGACCGGGCTCGCGCTGTCCCCGACGTTCGCCGAGGACCAGCTGGTGTTCGCCTACGTCACGACGGCCACCGACAACCGGGTGGTCCGCTTCACGCGCGGCCAGCAGCCGAAGGCGCTGCTGACGGGCATCCCGAAGGGTGCGACGGGCAACCGGGGCGCGATCATGACCGACGGCAAGGGCGCGCTGCTGGTCGCGACGGGCGACGCGGGCAACCCGTCGGCGGCCGCGGACCCGAACTCGCTGGCCGGGAAGGTCCTGCGCATCGACACGGCGGGCAACGCGGCGCAGGGCAACCCGACGCCCGGCTCGCGGGTGTACGCGAGCGGCGTGCACTCCCCCGGCGGCCTCTGCAAGGCGACGGACGGTTCCCGGATGTGGATCACGGACCGGGGCTCCTCCGTGGACGCGCTGTACCCGATCACGCCGGGCGCGTCGCTCGCGGTGCCGACGTGGACGTGGCCGGAGAAGCCGGCGCTGGCGGGCTGCGCGGACAGCGGCTCGGCGGTCGTCATCGCCACCTCGGTGGGCGCCAACGTGCAGGAACTGCCCATCACGCTGGACGGTTCGGTGGGCGGCAAGCCGAAGACGCTGATGGACGGCAAGAACGGCACCGCGTACGGCCGCTACGGCGGGCTGGACCAGATCGACAGCCAGTTCGCGCTCGTGGGTACCGTCAACAAGGACGGCGGCCAGCCGATTTCGAGCGACGACCGGGTCGTGCTGATCTCGCTGCAGGCCACCCCGAGCGGCGGGAGCGGCAAGGACTAGCACCGCAGACCTCACGCGCAGGACCGCAGAACTCGCGGACAGAAACGTGGGACTCGCGGACAAACCGGCGAGTCCCACGCTCACGCACGCGAGTTCCGCGTTCTACCCGGGAACCGGCGAACCTCAGGACCGGCGCCGCAGCGCCCGAACATCCAGCACGGCCGCCACCAGCGACGCCAGCGCGCCGAGCATCCCCAGGTACCGGCCGATCCCGGCGTACAGCCCGATGCCGCCCTCGTCGAGCAGCCCGCGGGTGTCCTCGTCGAACTGCCAGCCCATCGCGAACCAGCCGAGGACCATCAGCAGCAGCGCCACCCCGGCGAAGATCAGCCACAGGTGCGGCAGCCCGGCGACGCGCACCTTGCGGAACTGTCCGAACGCGACCACCGCGACACCGGCGAGAAGCAGCAGCAACGGCCCGCACCAGGCGAGGAACCCGGTGGTCCAGGCGTCCCGCGCGACGTCGGAGGACGGCAGTTCCCGCAGGGCCTCGTCGACGACCTGGTTCGTCGCGGACAGGTTCGTCCACGGCAGGAACAGGGCGAGCGTGGCGACCACGCCCGCCCCGAACGCCGTCCACTCGCGCCAGCTGACGCGGGCGAGCGAGAACCGCTCGGGCTCGGCGGACACCTTCGACGGCATCCTCAGGCGCCCACCCGCTCGATGATGAGTTCGCGGACGCGCTTGGCGTCGGCCTGGCCCTTGGTCGCCTTCATGACCGCGCCGACGATCGCACCCGCCGCCTGGACCTTGCCGCCGCGGATCTTGTCCGCGATGTCCGGCTGCGCGGCCAGCGCCGCGTCCACCGCGGCCAGCAGCGCCGAGTCGTCCGAGACGACCTTCAGGCCGCGCTTCTCCACGACCTCGTCCGGCTCGCCCTCGCCGGCCAGCACGCCCTTGACGACCTCACGCGCGAGCTTGTTGGTCAGCTCGCCGGAGTCGACCAGCGCGGCCACCCTGGCGACCTGCGCCGGGGTGATCGGCAGCGCGGCGATCTCGGTCTCGCGGGCGTTGGCTTCCTGCGCCAGGAAGTTCACCCACCAGCTGCGGGCGTCGTTCGGCTTCGCGCCCTCGGCGACCGTCGCCTCGACCAGCTCGACCGCGCCCGAGTTGAACAGGTCGCGCAGCTCCTCGGCGGACAGGTTCCACTCGGTCTGGATCCGCTTGCGGCGCGCGGCCGGCATCTCCGGCAGCGTCCCGCGCAGCTCCTCGACCCATTCGCGCGACGGCGCGATCGGGACCAGGTCGGGCTCCGGGAAGTACCGGTAGTCCTCGGCGGTCTCCTTGGTGCGGCCCGGCGAGGTGGTGCCGTCGGACTCCTGGAAGTGCCGGGTCTCCTGGGTGACCGTGCCGCCCGCGACCAGCACCGCGGCCTGCCGCGTCATCTCGTACCGCACGGCGCGCTCGACGCTGCGGAAGGAGTTGACGTTCTTGGTCTCGGTGCGGGTGCCGAACTCGGTGGCGCCCTTCGGCATCAGCGACACGTTCGCGTCGCAGCGCAGCGAGCCCTGGTCCATGCGCACGTCGGAGACGTCCAGCGCCAGCAGCAGGTCCCGCAGCGCGGTCACGTAGGCGCGGGCGACCTCGGGAGCCCGCTCGCCCATGCCGACGATCGGCTTGGTGACGATCTCGATGAGCGGCACGCCGGCCCGGTTGTAGTCCAGCAGCGAGTGCTCCGCGCCGTGAATGCGACCGGTGGCGCCACCGACGTGCAGCGACTTGCCGGTGTCCTCCTCCATGTGCGCGCGCTCGATCTCCACGCGCACGACCTCGCCGTCGTCCAGCGTCACGTCCAGGTAGCCGTTGAACGCGATCGGCTCGTCGTACTGCGAGGTCTGGAAGTTCTTCGGCATGTCCGGGTAGAAGTAGTTCTTCCGGGCGAACCGGCACCACTCGGCGATCTCGCAGTTCAGCGCGAGGCCGATGCGGATCGCGCCCTCGACGCCCTTGCCGTTGAGCACCGGCAGCGCGCCGGGCAGGCCGAGGCAGGTCGGGCACACGTGGGTGTTGGGCTCGCCGCCGAACTCGTTGGCGCAGCCGCAGAACATCTTCGTCTTGGTGTTCAGCTCGACGTGGACCTCGAGCCCGAGCACCGGGTCGAACCGCTCGACGACCTCGGCGTAGTCCATCACTTCGGCAACGGCGGTCACGCCGAGACTCCCTTCAGCTCCGGAACCCGGTCGATGATCGACCCGCGCGCGACCTCGTAGGCGGCGCCGACCCGGTAGAGCCGGTCGTCGGCGAGCGCCGGGGCCATGATCTGCAGGCCGACCGGCAGCCCGTCCTCATCGGACAGTCCACTGGGCACGCTCATGGCGGCGTTGCCGGCCAGGTTGGCCGGGATCGTGCACAGGTCGGCGAGGTACATGGCCATCGGGTCGTCGACCCGCTCGCCGATCTTGAACGCGGTGGTCGGGGTGGTCGGCGAGACCAGCACGTCCACCTTCTCGAACGCGGCCGCGAAGTCGCGGGAGATCAGCGTGCGCACCTTCTGCGCCGAGCCGTAGTACGCGTCGTAGTAGCCGGAGGACAGCGCGTACGTGCCGAGCATGATGCGGCGCTTGACCTCGGGGCCGAACCCGGCCTCGCGCGTGGCCGACATGACCTCTTCGGCGCTGTGCGAACCGTCGTCGGCGACCCGCAGGCCGTAGCGCATGGCGTCGAACCGGGCCAGGTTCGACGACGCCTCGCTCGGCGCGATCAGGTAGTACGCGGGCAGCGCGTAGACGAAGTTCGGGCAGGACACCTCGACGACCTCGGCGCCGAGCGCCGTGAGCTGCTCGACCGCGCCCTCGAACGAGCGCTGGACACCGGCCTGGTAGCCCTCGCCGCTGAACTCCTTGACCACGCCGACCTTGACGCCCTTGAGGTCGCCGCGCAGGCCCTCGCGGGCGGCGGCGACGACCGGCGGCACCGGCGCGTTGATGGAGGTCGAGTCGAGCGGGTCCCAGCCGCCGATGACCTCGTGCAGCAGCGCGGCGTCGAGCACGGTGCGGGCGCACGGCCCGGCCTGGTCGAGCGAGGACGAGAACGCCACCAGCCCGTAGCGGGACACCCCGCCGTACGTCGGCTTCACGCCGACCGTGCCGGTGACCGCGCCCGGCTGGCGGATCGAGCCGCCGGTGTCGGTGCCGATCGCCAGCGGCGCCTCGAAGGCGGCGAGCGACGCGGCCGAGCCACCGCCGGAGCCGCCCGGGATGCGGGCGTGGTCCCACGGGTTGTGGGTCGGGCCGAACGCCGAGTTCTCGGTGGAGGAGCCCATCGCGAACTCGTCCATGTTGGTCTTGCCCAGGATCGGCACGCCCGCCTCGCGCAGCTTGCGCGTGACCGTCGAGTCGTACGGCGGGATCCAGTTCTCCAGGGTCTTCGAACCGCAGGTGGTGGGCAGGCCCTGGGTGGTCAGCACGTCCTTGAGGGCGAGCGGGACACCGGCGATCGGCGAGGCCGGGGCCTGGCCGTCGGCCAGCGCGGCGTCGACCTCACGGGCGGCCGCGAGCGCGCCGTCGGCGTCGACGTTGAGGAACGCGTGGACGTGGTCGTCGACCTCGCCGATGCGGTCCAGGTGCGCCTGCGTGACCTCCGCGGCGGACACCTCACGCGCGTGGATCTTCTCGGCCAGCTCGGCGGCCGACAGCCGTGTTAGGTCGGTCACTGTTCCTCCCCCAGGATCCGCGGCACCCGGAAGCGGCCCTCTTCGGCGGCCGGCGCACCGGCCAGCGCCTGCTGCTGGGTCAGCCCGGGCCGGACCACGTCCTCGCGGAAGACGTTCGTGAGCGGCACGGCGTGCGAGGTCGGCGGCACGTCGTCGGCTGCGACTTCGCTGACCTTGGCAACCGCGTCCAGGATCTGGTCGAGCTGACCTGCGAAAACGTTCAGCTCGTCGTCGGTGACCGCGAGCCTGGCGAGCTTGGCCAGGTGCGCGACCTCGTCGCGGGAAATGTTGGGCACGCGGGTGACTCCCGGGGTGTGCGGATCGGCGTTTCGGTAAGTCACAAGTCTATGGCGGCGGGCCTTGCGACCTCGACCGGGTTGTGCACGGCGGGCTCGCAATCCGGTCTCGGTACTCAGACGATGGCTCCCCGTGACGGCCTTCGTCTGTCACAATCAGCGGCCGGTTGCGCTCCCCGGCAAGGCGGGAGCGCCGGACCCGAGAGGGGTTCACGTTGTCCTTCCTGATCCGGGTGCAGCTCCCGGACACGCCAGGAACCCTCGGAGCGGTCGCGACGGCTCTCGGCATGATCGGGGCGGACATCCTCTCGGTGGACGTGGTCGAGCGCGGCGGTGGTGTCGCGATCGACGACATGGTCGTCGAACTGCCCTCCGGCAGGCTGCCGGACGCCGTGATCACCGCGGCGGAGAGCGTGGAGGGCGTCGAGGTCGACGCGGTGCGGCCGTACGCCGGCGTGCTGGACACCCACCGCGAGCTGGAACTGGTCGAGGAGATCGCCGCGCAGCCGGCGTCCGGGCTGTCGGTGCTGGTCGAGGGCGTGCCGCGGATCATCCGGGCGGGCTGGGCGATCGTGGTGTCGGTCAGCGAGCCGGGCGTGGACCGCCTGGCCTCCTCCAGCGCGGCGCCCGAGGCGCCGATCACCGACCTGCCGTGGCTGCCGCTGGAGCGCGCGACCATCCTCGACTCGGAGGACTCCTGGGTGCCGGAAACCTGGCAGGAGCTGGGCACCGAACTGGCCGCGACGCCGCTGGGCAAGCCGGACAAGGCGCTGCTCGTCGGCCGTCCCGGCGGCCCGATGTTCCGGGCCGCCGAGGTCGCGCGCCTCGCGCACCTGGCCGGGATCGTCGCCGTCGTGCTCGACGGCTGATCACGGCACCTTCGACGGCCACCAGATCCGCCGACCGACGTCCAGCGTCAGGGCGGGCACCAGCAGCGACCGCACGATCAGGGTGTCGAGCAGGACGCCGAACGCGACGATGAACGCGATCTGGGCCAGGAACAGGATCGGGATGACCGCCAGCGCCGCGAAGGTGGCGGCGAGCACCACCCCGGCCGAGGTGATCACGCCGCCGGTGAGTGTGAGACCGCGCAGCGTGCCGTCGTGCGTGTTCGTCCGGACGGCCTCCTCGCGCACCCGGGTCATGAGGAAGATGTTGTAGTCGATCCCGAGCGCCACCAGGAAGACGAACCCGAACAGCGGCACCGCCGGGTCCGCGCCGGGGAAGTCCAGCAGGTGGTTGAACACGAGCGCGGACACGCCCATGGTGGCCGCGAAGGACAGCACGACGGTCGCGATCAGCAGCAGCGGCGCGAGCAGGGCCCGCAGCAGCAACGCGAGCACCACGAAGATCACCACGAGGACGATCGGGATGATCACCGCCCGGTCCCGCTCGGAGGTCTCCTGCGTGTCCAGCTGGATGGCGGTCGTGCCGCCGACGACGGCGTCCGCGCCGGGCACCGCGTGCACGGCCTCCCGGACGCGGCCGACCGTGTCGAGCGCGGCTTCGGAGTCGGCGGCGTCGGTGAGGATCGCGATGACCTGGACCCGGCCGTTGACCACGTTCGGCGCCGCCGCGACCTGGGCCACGCCGTCCACCCTGGCGGCCTGGGTCACCGCCTGGGCCTGGGATTCGTCGGTGATGATCGTGGTCGGCGAGCCGGACCCGCCGGGGAAGTGCCTGGCCAGTACCTCCTGGCCGGCGACCGAGTCGACCGGCGTGAGGAACAGGTCGGACTGCGCGACACCGCCCGCCTTGAGCTGCGGGACGAACGCGGCGCCGACCAGCAGCAGGACGGTGGTGCCGATCCAGATCGCACGCGGTTTGGCCGTGACGGCGTTGGCGATCCGGCCCCAGATACCGCGCGACTCCGGGTGCGGCGAGCCGAGCTTGGGCCGGACCGGCCAGAACGCGGCACGGCCGAGCAGGGCGAGCGCGGCCGGCAAGAACGTAACGGACGCGAGGAACGCGGCGGCGATGCCGATCGCGGCGACCGGACCGAGGCCGCGGTTGGACTGCAGGTCGGAGAACAGCAGGCAGAGCACGCCGAGCACGACGGTTCCGGCCGATGCGGCGATCGGCGGCAGGGTGGCACGCCAAGCGAGTTCGACCGCTTCGTGCCGGCTCTCGGTGTCGCGCAGCTGTTCGCGGAACCGGGAGACCAGGAGGAGCGCGTAGTCGGTGGCCGCGCCGAAGACGAGGATGAACAGGATGCCCTGGCTCTGGCCGTTGAGGGTGAGGACGTCGTGGTCGGCGAGCAGGTAGACGACCAGGCTGGCCAGCCCGAGCGCGAAGACGGCCGAGAGCAGCACGACGACGGGCAGCAGCGGGCTGCGGTAGACCACGACCAGGATCAGCGCCACGACGAGCCCGGCGACCAGCAGGAGGAGGCCGTCGATGCCGCCGAAAGCGGTGACCAGGTCGGCGATCTGCGCGGCCGGTCCGGCGACGAGGACGGTCAGCCCCGGCGGCGCCTGGCGGAGTTCGGCGCGGATCTGCTCGACGACCTCGCCGGGTTCGCCGCCGACGAGGACGGAGACGGTGAGTTCGAGGGCCTGGCCGTCCTGCGACGGCCGCGGGCTCGCGACCTGCGTGACTCCGGGGATGGCCTGGATGCGGGCCGCGGCGTCGGTGAGGAACGCGTTGTCCTGGGGCGCGACGCCGCTCGTCCGCTCGGCGACGACGATCGCCGGGAGCGTCTGGTCGGTGCTGAACGTGCGCTGCTCGTCGAGGGCGCAGGTGGATTCGGCGGACGCCGGGAGGAAGGCGGAGTTGTCGTTGGTGGCGACGTCGCTCAGCTTGCCGGCGTAGGGGCCGCCGAAGCCCCCGAGCGCCAG
Source organism: Amycolatopsis sp. 3B14 (assembly GCF_050958625.1). Lineage (NCBI taxonomy): Bacteria > Bacillati > Actinomycetota > Actinomycetes > Pseudonocardiales > Pseudonocardiaceae > Amycolatopsis > Amycolatopsis sp. 3B14. The sequence continues at coordinate 1,104 of NZ_JBHZEN010000063.1, read as the reverse complement.
CCAGGCGACGACGAGCAGGGCGGGGACGAGCCAGCGTGCGGTCCTCATGGGCTAATACAGTCCTAGGGATCGGAGAGTTGTTCAGCAGGCTGAACATTACCGGGAGGCGCGGTTGCCCGCAGAGGAAGGCCCGGCAAATCGGACATCGGTCGAGGCTGCGGAAGGGATGGCGTCCTGGCCGACCGGGCGACTGCTGTCCGCCGCGGCGCGGCTGGTCGAGCAGCGGTGGACGGCGCGACTGGAGACGCTCGGGCTGTCGCACGCCGGGCTGATCGCGTTGCACACCCTGCGCGGCGGGCCGTTGTCGCAGCGCGCGCTGGCCCGCCGGTGCCAGGTGACGGACCAGACGATGAGCCGCACCCTGGACCGGCTGTCCAGGTCCGGCTACGTCACGCGGGTCCCCGATCCACTCGACGGCCGCCGCTCCCTGGCGCGGCTCACCCCCGCGGGCGAAGAGGCGCTGGCCACCTCCGAGCAGATCGCGCGGGAGGACTCGTCGGTGATCGGCGCGCTCGGCGACGACGCGGCCTTCCGGCGGCAGCTGATCGAGCTGATCGGGCACCTGACCGGACCATGACAAGTGTCATAGTCGCGCGCTAGTGTGCTGCCATGGAGCTGGGTTTCCTGGGGCTGGGCACGATGGGCACGCCGATGGCGCTGAACCTCGTCCGTGCGGGCGCGCCGCTCGTGGTGTGGAACCGGACGGCCGCGAAGGCCGAGGTGCTGCGCGCGGCGGGGGCGGCGGTCGCCGGGAGCGCGGCGGAGGTGTGCCGCCGGGCGGACGTGGTGTTCCTGATGCTCGCCGACGGCGTGGCGGTGGATGCCGCGCTGGGCCGCGGCGGGAGCGGGTTCGCGGCGAATGTCGGCGGGCGGACCGTCGTGCACATGGGGACGACGTCGCCGGAGTATTCGCGCGGGCTGGCGGCCGATGTCGCCGCGGCGGGTGGCCGGTACGTCGAGGCGCCGGTGTCGGGGTCGCGGAAGCCGGCCGAGGCGGGGCAGCTGGTGGCGATGCTGGCGGGCGAGCCGGGGGGGGGGGGCGAGGGGGGGCCGGTGCTGGCGCCGGGGTGCCGTCAGGGGGGGGGGGGGGGGCCGGTGCGGGGG
>NZ_JBHZEN010000062.1:0-34689 GCF_050958625.1 Amycolatopsis sp. 3B14 | reverse complement strand
CCCCCCCACCGCGACCCGCCGGCCCCATCAGAGCCAGCCCTGCGGGGCGCGACCGGGCGGGCCGATCGCGCCCACCGCGACCTGCCGGCCCCACCAGGACCCAACCCGCGGCGCGCAACCAGCCGGGCCAACCGGCCCCCACCGCAACCTGCCGGCCCCACCAGAGCCAGCCCCGCGGGGCGCGACCGGGCGGGCCAATGGCGCCCGCCGCAACCTGCCGGCCCCACCAGGACCCAACCCGCGGCGCGCAACCAGCCGGGCCAACCGGCCCCCACCGCAACCTGCCAGCCCCACCAGGACCCAACCCGCGGCGCGCAACCAGCCGGGCCAACCGGCCCCCACCGCAACCTGCCAGCCCCACCAGAGCCAGCCCCGCGGGCCCCGACCAGCCGGGCCGTGCCCGCCCCTCGCGATCACCAAGGTCGACCCCGTGCCGACCGAGCCCCTCTCACCAGGAGCGCAGCGTCGCGATCCGCTCCTCCAGCTGCTCCATCGTCGCCATCGCCGTGGGCGGGCCGCCGCACGCTCGGCGCAGCTCGTTGTGGATCGCGCCGTGCGGTTTGCGCGTGCGGTGGTGGTACATGCCCACCAGGGTGTTCAGCTCCTTGCGCAGCGCGGCGATCCGCTCGTTCACCGACTGCGGCCGCGGCGCCGGCGCCGGGACCTGCTCCTTCTCCGGCTTGCGGCGGCTGGCGTCGGCGAGCTGCTCCTCCTGCCGCTTGCGCAGCAGCGCCCGCACCTGGTCCGGCTCCAGCAGCCCGGGCAGCCCGAGGTACTCCTGCTCCTCCTCGCTGCCGGAGAACACCGCGGTGCCGAAGGAGTTGCCGTCGTAGATCACCTGGTCCAGCTCGGCCGAGGCGCCCAGCGACGTGAACGCCTTCTCCTCCTCGCCGGGCTCGTCCTCGGTGCGGTTGGCCTGCGCCAGCAGCTCGTCGTCCCAGCCGTCCTTCTCCCGGTGCGGCTTGCCGAGCACGTGGTCCCGCTGGGCCTCCAGCTCGCTGGCCAGCTCCAGCAGCACCGGCACGCTGGGCAGGAACACGCTCGCCGTCTCGCCCTTGCGCCTGGCCCGCACGAACCGGCCGATGGCCTGGGCGAAGAACAGCGGCGTCGACGCGCTCGTGGCGTACACCCCGACCGCCAGCCGCGGGACGTCGACGCCCTCGGACACCATCCGCACCGCGACCAGCCAGCGGTCGGTCGACTCGGAGAACTCGCTGATCCGCGCGGTCGCCTTCGGATCGTCGGAGAGCACCACCGTGGGCGCCTCGCCGGTGATCCGCGCCAGGATCTTCGCGTAGGCGCGTGCCGACTCCTGGTCGGTGGCGATGACCAGGCCGCCCGCGTCCGGGATGCCACCGCTGCGCAGCTGCTGCAACCGGGTGTCGGCGGCCTGCAGGACGGCGGGGATCCACTCGCCGCCGGGGTCCAGCGCGGTGCGCCACGCGCGGGCCGTCTGCTCGGCCGTCAGCGGCTCGCCCAGCCGGGCGGTGAACTCCTCCCCCGCGCTGGTGCGCCAGGACGCCTCACCGCTGTAGGCGAGGAACACGACGGGCCGGACGACTCCGTCGGCGAGCGCGTCGGCGTAGCCGTAGGCGTGGTCGGCCTTGCTGCGCAGGGAGCCGTCGCCGTCGGGCTCGTAGGTGACGAACGGGATGGGCGAGTCGTCGCTGCGGAACGGGGTACCCGTCAGCGACAGGCGCCGCACGGCCGGCGTGAACGCCTCGCGGATCGCGTCGCCCCAGCTCTTCGCGTCGCCGCCGTGGTGGATCTCGTCCAGGATGACCAGCGTCTTGCGGCCCTCGGTGCGCACGCGGTGCAGCGTCGGGTGCGCGGCCACCTGCGCGTACGTCAGCGCCACGCCGCGGTAGTCGGCCGCGACGGCGCCCTGGCCGTTGCGGTAGTTCGAGTCGATCGGGATGCCCGCCATCGCCGCGGACGCCGCCCACTGGTGCTTGAGGTGCTCGGTCGGGGTCACGATGGTGACCGCCTCGACCGTGCGGTCGGACAGCAGCTCGGCGGCGATGCGCAGGCCGAACACCGTCTTGCCCGCGCCCGGCGTCGCGACGGCGAGGAAGTCCTGCGGCTGCGTGCTCAGGTACTTCGTCAGCGCGCGGCGCTGCCAGGCCCGCAGCGGGCGGGCGGTGGAGTCGTGCTGGGGCTCGGGTGCGGCGAAGCCCTGACCGGTCCGATTACCCTGGGCCGTGTCCGACAAGGGATTCCTCCCCCTCCTCTCGCCGACGATGGAACGCGACATGCGAATGCCCCCACGGAACTGCCCGGCCGCGATGCCGGACGGGGGTGAGGGCGGCTCATCGGAGATTACCCGTCCCCACCGACAAGGGCCGCGAACGGCACGGCGGAGTTGAACACGCCACAGGTCTTGACAAGCCAAATCGCGCCGATTCCGCCATGCTTGGGGCTGACATGAGTTCACCGTCCGACGAGACGCCCGACGGCGCCGCCCGCCGCAAGGGTCCGGCGCGCCTGCTCGGGCGCACGCTGAACAAGGCGTGGGACGGCAACATCTTCTCCGAGTCCGCGGAGGCGGCGTTCTGGCAGACGCTGTCGCTGCCGCCGCTGCTGCTCGGGCTGCTCGGCAGCCTCGGCTTCATGGGCGACTGGTTCGGCCAGGGCTTCGTCACCGCGGTGCACGACCGGATCATCACGTTCGCGGACAAGATCTTCAGCGGCAACGTGGTGAGCCAGATCATCGAGCCCACGGTCGACGACATCCTGACCATCGGCAAGGGCGAGATCGTCTCGGTTGGCTTCCTGATCTCGCTGTGGGCGGGCTCGTCGGCGATGTCGTCGTTCGTCGACGCGATCACCGTGGCGCACGACCAGTACGGCGTGCGCAACGAGGTCTGGCAGCGGATCTACGCGCTGCTGCTGTACCTGGCGAGCCTGGTGCTGCTGGTGGTCGGCCTGCCGATCATCGCGATCGGACCGGACGTCCTGATCGACTTCCTGCCCGACGGCTGGGCGCCGACGATCACCACGTGGATCAGCTGGCTGTACTACCCGGTGATCGGGGTGCTGCTGGTCCTGGCCGTGGCGACGCTGTACAAACTGGCCCTGCCGCGCCGGCTGCCGTGGCACCGCGGGCTGCCCGGCGCGGTGCTGGCGATGGTGATCTTCCTGCTCGCGAGTGTCGGTCTGCGCGTCTACCTGTCGTGGATCACCAGCACCGGCTACACCTACGGCGCGCTGGCCACGCCGATCGCGTTCCTGCTGTTCACGTTCTTCATCGGGATGGCCATCGTCGGCGGCGCCTACTTCAACGCCGCGATCCAGGAGCTCTGGCCCGCGAAGATGACGCGCCGCCAGCGCCGCAGGTGGCGGCGGCTGGAGATGGAGCGCGCCAAGGAACGGCTGCGTGCGGAGTCGCCGTCACTGTGGGAGCGCACCACGCAGCCGTTGCGGAAGCCACGCAAGCAGGAGGAAGCTCCCGCGGCCGGGGAGGACGACCTGGCGGATCAGTCCTCGCCGTCGGGGCCGGGGCGCAAGCCCTCGTAGATCTCCTTGCAGGCCGGGCACACGGGCGAGCCGGGCTTGGGCGAGCGGGTGACCGGGAAGACCTCACCGCACAGCGCCACCACGTACGTGCCCATGACCGCGCTCTCGGCGATCTTGTCCTTGCGCACGTAGTGGAAGACCTTCGGCTGATCGCTGTCGGTCTCGTCGGTGGTCTCCGGGCGTGTGTCGACCTCGGGCAGCGTCTGGGTGCTCATGTGCCCATTTTGCCGCAGTACCTGTCGTGACCGACACTCTGGCCTTCTGTACCTACTGGTATGTACGGTGGTCGCATGCCACTCGTACGCATCGACGCCCTGCCCGTGCACGACGACGCCACCCTGACCGCGCTCGGGGACGCGGTCCACCAAGCCATGACCGAGACGATCGACGTGCCGCGGGACGACTTCTTCCAGATCCTCATCCGCTCCGACGGCCACCTCCGCTACGACCCCGGCTACCTGGGCATCCGCCGGGACGACGGCGTGGTGTTCGTCAGCATCACGATGCGGGTGGGCCGCACCTACGCGCAGAAGAAGGCGCTCTACGCGCGGATCGCGGAACTGGCGTCCGAACGGGCCGGGATCGAGCCGCGGAACGTGTTCGTCAGCGTGACCGAGAACCAGCCGGTGGACTGGTCCTTCGGGGAGGGCGTGGCGCAGTATCTGGGGTGAAGGGAGGGCTCCGCCGATGGCCGTTCCCCGCGCCACCCGCCCGCACATGCCCGGTTACGGCACCTTGCCCGCCGATCAGGGGACGGGACTGCTGCCCTGGTCCTGGGCGGAGAAGCGGCTACGGGACTCGCACGACTACTGGGTCGCGACCGTGTGGCCGGACGGCCGCCCGCACCTGATGCCGGTGTGGGCGGTGTGGCACGACGAGGCGCTGTGGTTCTCCTCGTCGCGCGGCGCGCGGAAGGTCCGCAACCTGCTCGCCAACCCGGCCGTCACGATCTCGACGGACGACGCGCTCAACCCGGTGGTGCTCGAGGGTGTCGCCAAGGTGGTGCGGGACACGGTGTCCGTGCGGGCGTTCCTGGACGCGGTGAACGCCAAGTACCGCACCGATTACGGCATGGCCTTCCTCGACCCCGGCGTCAACGCGACCGTACGGGTCCGCCCGCGGTGGGTGTTCGGGCTGGACGAGCGCGACTTCGGCGGCTCGCCCACCCGCTGGGACTTCACGCCGGACCGTCGGTGAAGATGGTCCCTCGTGACACCCCCGATATCGCTGGCCGACGAGGTCGCCGACGCCGTTCACAGCGGCCGCGCGGTCGTCGCGCTCGAAAGCACGATCCTGTCCCACGGCCTGCCTCCCGGCCGCAACCTCGCGGTCGCGAACCGGCTGGAGGAGACCGTCCGGAAGGCCGGCGCGGTGCCGGCCACCATCGCGGTGCTCGACGGCGTCGCGTACGCCGGCCTGTCCCGCGCGCAGCTGGAACGCGTGTGCGCGCCCGACGCCGGGCTGGACAAGCTGTCCCTGCGTGACCTGGGGCCCGCGATCGGCCTCGGCCGCTCGGGCGCGACGACGGTGGCGAGCACCTCGGCGCTCGCGCACGCGGCCGGGATCGGCGTGTTCGCCACCGGCGGGCTGGGCGGTGTGCACCTCGGGGCGGCCGAGTCCTGGGACATCTCCGCGGACCTCGGCGTGCTGGCGCGGGTGCCGGTGCTGGTGGTGTGCTCGGGGGTGAAGTCGGTGCTGGACATCGCCGCGACCCTGGAGGTGCTGGAGACGAACTCGGTGCCGGTGCTCGGGTACCGGACCGGCGAGTTCCCCGCGTTCTACCGGCGGACCTCCGGTTTCGAGGTGCCGTGGCGGGTCGACGACCCGGTCGCGGCCGCGGCCGTGGTCGCCGCGCACCGCCAGTACTCGTCGTCGGGGGTACTGCTGGCCAACCCGATCCCGGCCGAGGCGGAGATGGACGCCGAGCTGCACGACCGGCTGCTGGCTGAGGGGCTGGCGCTGCTGGAGTCGCGTGGCGTGCACGGCAAGGAGGTCACGCCGGTGCTGCTGGAGCACTTCCACACCGCGAGCGGCGGGGCGAGCCTGGACGCGAACGAGGAACTGGTGGTGTCCAACGCGCGGGTCGCGGCCGAGGTCGCGGTGGAGCTCGCGTGAAGGTCGTCGTGGTCGGGGACGCCGGGCTGGACGTCGTGGCCCGGCACGAGGGACCGATCGTCCACGGCGGCGATTCGCGGTCGCGGGTGCGGCTGGCCGGCGGCGGCGCGGGCGCGAACACGGCGGTGTGGCTGGCCGAGGCCGGCGTGGAGACCACGCTGGTCGCACGGGTCGGCGACGACGCCGGCGGCCGCACGGTGCGGGCCGAACTGGAGGCGGCGGGCGTGTCGTGCGCGTTCGCGGTCGATGGTGAGGCGCCGACCTGCGTGGTCGTGGTGCTGGTGGACGGTTCGGGTCAGCGGAGCATGCTGCCGGACCGGGGCGCGATGGCGCGGTTCGCGCCTGCGGACATCGACCCGGCGGTGCTGGACGGCGCGGACCACCTGCACCTGTCCGGGTACGTGCTGCTCGACCCGTCGTCGCGGCCCGCGGGGCTGGCCGCGCTGGCGGCGGCGAAGGAGGCCGGGCTGACCACGTCGGTGGACCCGCAGGCGGCCGCGTTGATCACGGATCCGCGGGCGTTCCTGGCGGACGTGCGTGGCACGGACCTGTTGCTGCCCAACACGGAGGAGCTGCTGGCGCTGACCGGTTCGGCGGCGCCGTCGGCGGCGAAGGCTCTGCTGGACGACGTCGGCGCGGTGGTGGTGACGGCAGGTCTGGACGGCGCGACGTGGGTGTCCGCGGACGGTGAGGTGAGCGTGCCCGCGGAGGAGGCGGAGTGCGTGGACTCGACCGGCGCGGGCGACGCGTTCGACGCCGGCGTGCTGGCGGCCTGGCTCCGCGGGGAGTCCACTGTGGACGTCCTGCGGTCCGGCGTGCGGCTGGGCGCGCGGGCGGTCACCAAGGTCGGCGCTCAGCCCTGACCCGCCCCCGCGAATCCCACGCTCAGCCCCGGGAGTTCCGCGTTCGGCCCGCGAGTCCCACACGCAGCTCCGCGAGTTCTGCACCCCGGGCGCGCGAGTTCTGCGGTCGGTCCGCGACCACGTGCCGACGCGGGAATGGCCGAGCGTGGAACTCGCGCCTGGGAGCGTGGAACCCGCGCCCGGCAGCGTGGAACCCGCGCCCGGGAACATGGACTCGCGCCCGGGAGGGAACCTCACGCCCGGGAACGCGGAACTCGCGCCCGCGGGAACGTGGGACTCGCGCCCGGGAAGGTGGGACTCGCGCGGGGTCAGCCGTCGATGATGCGGTGTTCGCGGTGCTCGATGGCCTTCGCGTTGCGCTGGTAGCGGTTGACCTTCTCCGACTTGCGCGGCGGGCGGTCGTTGGCGATCAGCACCGCGACCCACGGCAGCGGGATCGAGATGACGATGAACAGCAGCGCCAGCCACCACGTGTGGTAGAAGATCCCGGCCAGTACCAGGCACGGGAACCGCATGCCCATCATGAGCATGTACTTGCGCTTGCGCGCCGCGTGCTCGTCTTCGTAGGACGGGGCGGCCTCGGTGATGAGAACGGGGGCGTCCTCGTCGCCGGTGCCCCGGGGGGACCTGTTCACCGCGACCACCTCCTGTGCCCTCCATGCTGCCACTTCCCCCTCCCCGGCGATACTCGGGTGGCGTTAAATCCCGCACCACCCGGCACACACGCGCGTGAGGATCTCCACCGACTCGGCCAGCCGGGTGATGGAGCACCACTCGTCGGTGACATGCGCCTGCTCCGGCTGGCCCGGCCCGCAGATCAGCGTCGGCACCCCGCCCAGCGCGGGGGTCAGCACGGACGCGTCGGTGAAGTACGTCGCCGTCGCCACCTCCCCGCCCACGCCGGTGACCTCCCGGACGATCTCGGCCGCCGCGGCCGCCCACTCGTCGCCCGGATCGGTCCACACCGGCGGCAGGTCGATCAGCGGGCGCACCTCGACCCCCGCGACCGCGGCCAGCGACTCCAGCAACGCCGCGTGGTCCTGCCCCGCCACCGTCCGCACGTCCACCGTCGCCACCGCGCGGTCGGGCACCGAGTTCGTGTTCAACCCGCCGGTGAAGGTGCCCACGTTCAGCGTCGGCGGCCCCATCACCGGGTGCGGCTCCACCCCGAACCGGTACTCCGCCAGCCTGGACACCGCCGCGGCCAGCTTGACGACCGCGTTGTCCCCCAGGTGCGGCATCGACCCGTGCGCGGTCACCCCGGTGGCGAGCGCCTCCAGCCACAGCGCGCCCTTGTGCCCGTGGAACGCCGCGTTCGCGGTCGGCTCGGTGATGACCAGCGGACCGCTCGGCCCGAGCCGGTCCGCCACGAACCGTGCGCCCTGCGACCCCGTCTCCTCCGCCGCCGTCAGCACGAGCCGCAGCCCGGCCCGCCGCGGCCGGGACCGCGCGACCGCGACCGCGGCCGTCACGATCGCCGCCACCCCGGCCTTCATGTCGCTCACGCCGCGCCCGTACACGCGATCGCCGTCGGTCTCCCCGGCGAACGGGTCGCACTGCCACGGCGCGCCGCCCAGCGGCACCGTGTCGACGTGCCCGGACAGGCACAGCGGCGGCACGTCGTGCCCGATCTCCCATTCGGCGACCAGCGTGCCGCGGCCGGGTTCGTGCTCGAACACCTCGAGGCGGAACCCCGCGTCCCGCAGCAGCGGCGCCACGACCTCCAGCGCCGCGCTCTCCGCGTGGCCCACCGTGTCGACCGCGGTCAGCGCGCGGGTGAGTGCGAGTGCGTCGGTCACGTTCCCCTCCTCAGTGCCCGGTCCTGCCGTCGATCCGTTCGCGCAGCAGGTCGGCGTGCCCGTTGTGCCGGGCGTACTCGGCGAGCATGTGCACGATGATCCGCCGCAACGAGATCGGCTCACCGGAGGCCTGGTGCACGCCCGTGACGTCCAGCGACGGCGCGTCGGCGACGATCCGCCGGGAGGCCTCGCACTCGGCGCGCCACACCGCCAGCGCCTCCGCCGGATCGCCGTCCAGGCGCTCGAAGTCCTGTTCCGGGTCGTCGTCGGAGTAGTACAGGACCGGCACGTCCTCGCCGCGGAACTGGATGCGGAACCACCACCGCTCGACGCCGGCGAGGTGGCGCGCCAGGCCGTGCAGGGTCAGGCCGGAGGGCGGAATCAGCTTCTCGGACAAGCGGTCCGGCGCCACGTCCGCGCACTTGAGCTCGAAGGTCCGCCGGTGCCAGTCGAGGTAGGCGGTGAGGATCTCGCGCTCGTCACCGGTCTTGGGCAGGGGCGGGCGGGTGTCGTCCGCCCACGGCTGGGCGAAGTTGGCGGCGGGGATCGGGGCGCTTCCGGTCATGTCCCGAGCCTGCCACCACCCACCGACAAAAACGTGAGCGCGGCCACGACCAGCGTCTCCACCCCGGTCCGCAGCGTCGGGTGCAGCACCGGCGCGAACCGCGGCGAGTGGTTCGACGGGACGTCCCGCTCGAACCGGCCCTCGGCCATCGCGGTGAGCACGAAGTCCTGGTCAAGGCCACCGACCAGCCAGAACACCGACGGCGCCCCGGCCGCCCTGCCGAACTCGCCGAAGTCCTCGCTACCGGTGACCAGCGGCGCCTCGATGGTCCGGTCGGCGCCGAAGTGCGCGGTGAACGCCTCGGTGAGCGTGCGGTTCGCGCCCTCGTCGTTGCTGGTGACCGGGAAGGTCGCGATCGGCGTGATCTCCGGCGGCCGTGGCGCGCCCGCCGCGGCCGCCTCGCCCTGGACGATGCGCTCGATCGCGCCGAGCACCCGCTGCCGGACCTGCTCGTCGAAGGTGCGGACGTTGACCTCGAGCACCGCTTCCTCGGCGATGACGTTGGCCGCGGTGCCGACGTGCATCGACCCGACGGTCACCACGGCCTGCTCGGTCGCCGCGATCTCGCGGGACACGATCGTCTGCAGCCGCATCACGACCGACGCGGCCAGCACCGCCGGGTCGACGGTCGTCTCCGGCCGGGAGCCGTGCCCGCCGCGGCCGTGCAGCACGATCCGCAGCGAGTCGGTGGCCGCCATCAGCACGCCGGGCCGCGTCAGCACCCAGCCCGCCGGGCCGGGGACGACGTGCTGGCCGAGCACCACCGCGGGCGTGCCGACGAGGTCGAACAGGCCGTCGCGCACCATCGTCTCCGCGCCCTCGCCGACCTCCTCCCCCGGCTGGTAGACCACGATGACGGTGCCCCGCCAGCCGTCCCGGCCGCCGGCGAGCAGCCGCGCCGCGCCGTCCAGCCAGGTGGCGTGCATGTCGTGGCCGCACGCGTGCATCACCGGGACCTCGTCGCCGTCCGGGTTCGGCGCACGCACCTCGCTGGCGTAGGGCAGGCCGGTCTTCTCGGCCACCGGCAGCGCGTCGATGTCCGCGCAGCATCACGACCGGGCCGTCCCCGTTGCGCAGCACCCCCGCCACCCCGGTCCCGCCGATGCCGGTGTGCACCTCGTAACCGGCCTCGCGCAACCGGTCCGCGAGCTTCCCGGCGGTGCGGTGCTCGGCGAACGACAGCTCGGGGTTGCGGTGCAGGTCGAGGTAGAGCTCCTCCAGTCCCGGCAGGAGTTCGCCGAGCCCCGCGAGCACCGTCGCCCGGTCCGTGGTGGTCATGCGGCCATCTCAGCACAGCCGCGGCGCCCGCGTGGGAGGATCACCCACCGTGAGCATTCCGCGGTTCTCCGACGATTTCCTGGCCCGGCTGCGCGAGGCGTTCCAGCGCACCGGCTACGACGCCGACGGCGTGGTCGACGCCCTCGGCGGGGCGGCCCACGCGGCGCTGGGCCGCGGCGAGCCCGAACTCGCCTTCCGCGCCAGCGCGGACGCCGGCGAGCTCGGCACGCTCATCCGCCTGTTCCTGCTGGGTTCCGCCGAGCCCGAAGCGGCCGTGCGGGCCGCGCTGGCGCCGGTGGCGCTGGACGACGCGCTCGCCGCCGGTCTGGTGCGCGGACGGGAGCAGCTGCGCGCGGGCCTGGACGTGCGGCCGCACGGGGACGAGCAGGGCTCCTGGTGGGTCGTCTCGGACCTGGACTCCGACGTGCTGGGCGCGGAGGTCCCGCCGGACCACGTGCTCGGCGTCGGGCACGCGTCGCTGAGCCTGATCCGCGCCACGACCCGCCGCCCGGTGGGCAGCCTGCTGGACCTGGGCACCGGCAACGGCGTGCAGGCGCTGCACGCCACCCGGCACGCCCAGCGCGTCACCGCCACCGACGTGTCGGAGCGGGCGCTGGCGCTGGCGGACGCGACGTTCCGGCTGAACGAGCTGGACGTGGAACTGGTGCGGGGCGAGTGGTTCGCGCCGGTCGCGCGCCGCCGGTTCGACCAGATCGTGTGCAATCCCCCGTTCGTGGTGGGACCGGCGCGCGTCGACTACACCTACCGCGACTCCGGCCTCGGCGGCGACGACGCGAGCGCGCTGGTGATCCGCCAGCTGCCCGGGTTCCTGACCGAGGGCGGCACCGGGCAGCTGCTCGCCTCCTGGTTGCACGTCGACGGCGAGGACTGGGCCGACCGGGTGAGCCGCTGGCTGCCCGGCGGCACGGACGCGTGGTTCGTGCAACGGGACGTAGCCGACCCCGGGCTGTACGTGGGCACCTGGTTGCGTGACGCGGGCATCGACCCGCGCTCCGATCGCGGCCGGGCCAAGGCCGCGGACTGGCTGGACTGGTTCGCCGAGAACAAGGTCCACGGTGTCGGGTTCGGTTTCGTCACCCTGCGCCGGACGGACGCGGCCCACCCCACGGTGGTGTGCGAGGACCTGCGGCAGGCCTACGACGACCCGTTGGGCCCGGAGGCCGGCCGGTGGCTGGACCGCGTGACCTGGCTGCGGGAGCACGGGCACGACCTGCTGGACGCGCGCTTCCGGGTGCCGCCGACGGTGCTGCTGGAGCGGGTGTCCGCGCCCGGCGACGAGGGCTGGGACACCACGGTGCTGCGGCTGCACCGCTCCGACGGCCCCGGCTGGCAGCACGAGGTCGACGAGACGGTCGCCGCGCTGCTGGCCGGCTGCCGGGGCGCGCTGCCGCTGTCGGACCTGCTGTCGCTGCTCGCGGCCGGGCACGGGCTGGACGAGGAGGCGCTCACCGAGGCCGCGCTGCCGCTGGTGCGGGAACTGGTCCGCCACGGCTTCCTGGAGGCGGTGTGAGAGCCGTCGCGGCACGGGTGACCGAGGCGAGCGTCACAGTCGAGGGCGAGGTCGTCGGCGCGATCGAGGAGCCGGGGCTGCTGGTGCTGCTCGGCGTCCACGTTTCGGACAGCGAGGACAAAGCGGTCACCATGGCGCGGAAGCTGCACGAGCTCCGCATCCTCCGCGACGAGGAGTCGTGCGCCACTTCCGGCGCCCCTTTGCTGGTGGTGAGCCAATTCACGCTGTACGGCGACACCCGCAAGGGGCGCCGTCCATCGTGGACGCAGGCGGCCCGTCCGGACGACGCGCTGGCGCTGTTCGACCGTGTCGTGGCGGAGCTGCGCGAGCGCGGAGCCCGTGTGGCCACGGGGAAGTTCGGCGCCATGATGGCGGTGCGCAGCGTGAACGACGGACCCTTCACGGTGCTCGTGGAGGTCTGAACCACTGCTCCACCGAAGCGGTCTCTCAGCAAAACCTCAGCTTTGGTGGAGCAACCCGGTCCGGTACCGCCTCGTCTTGAAGTCGAGAAGGCGGGAACGTTTTGGCAACGGCCGGCGTTGGAACCATTGTCCAGCCGACGAGCTGGACACCGCGGGGGTGGAGCACTCCACAGGATCCACCCACGCGGCGCAACAGCCGGTGTGACGCACCGAACGTGTCCGCCCGTGACCGGGGAGGCAGAACATGTCAGTACAGACTCTCGAGCGCCCGACTCGTGAGGTCCCCGAGCCCGAAACCGAGCCCGTCGAGTCCAGCGTACGCCCTTCGCCGAACCTCGACGCGGATCTCGACGCACAGGGCCCGGCCGCGGACCTCGTGCGGGTCTACCTCAACGGGATCGGCAAGACCGCGCTGCTGTCCGCCGCCGACGAGGTCGAGCTCGCCAAGCGCATCGAGGCGGGGGTGTTCGCGCAGCACATGCTCGACACCGCGCCGAAGCTGAGCCCGCAGCGCCGCAAGGAGCTCGAGGCGCTCGTGCGCGACGGCCACAAGGCCAAGAACCACCTGCTGGAGGCCAACCTCCGGCTGGTCGTGTCGCTGGCCAAGCGCTACACGGGACGGGGGATGCCGCTGCTCGACCTGATCCAGGAGGGGAACCTGGGTCTGATCCGCGCGGTGGAGAAGTTCGACTACTCCAAGGGGTTCAAGTTCTCGACCTACGCGACGTGGTGGATCCGCCAGGCCATCACTCGCGGCATGGCCGACCAGGGCCGCACCATCCGGCTGCCCGTGCACCTCGTCGAGCAGGTCAACAAGCTGGCCCGCATCAAGCGCGACCTGCACCAGCAGCTCGGCCGTGAAGCCACCAATGAGGAGCTGGCCGCCGAGTCCGGCATCGCCGTCGAGAAGGTCGCCGACCTGCTCGACCACGCCCGCGACCCGGTGAGCCTCGACATGCCGGTCGGCACCGACGAGGACGCCCCGCTGGGCGACTTCATCGAGGACTCCGAGGCCACCGACGCCGAGAGCGCGGTCATCTCGGGCCTGCTGCAGGACGACCTGCGCCGGGTCCTGGCCACGCTCGACGAGCGGGAGCAGCAGGTCATCCGGATGCGCTACGGCCTCGACGACGGCCAGCCGCGCACCCTCGACCAGATCGGCAAGCACTTCGGGCTGTCCCGCGAGCGGGTCCGCCAGATCGAGCGCGAGGTCATGTCGAAGCTGCGCCAGGGCGAGCGGGCCGAGCGCCTGCGCGCCTACGCCAGCTGACCCGTCCAGGGCAACCGGCAGGGCCACTCCGCCTACGCGGGGTGGCCCTGTTCGCGTTCCACGACAACCCGATCGGCAGTGTTGACGTATGACGTAGGTCACGTCACCGTGGAAGCAACGATTGGTGAGTTCTTCACGTCCTACGGACGGTTGGACTTCGCGGCGGGTGCCCTGTGCTCCCGGCCGCTTTCCCCGGAAGGTCGGGTCCGTCGGGGTGGGCCCGGCCTTCCGACTTTTCCGGGGTGGTTCGCGCCACGCGATCTCCGGCGAGGTGCGCGCCACACCTCTACGTGGGCAAGCACGCGCAAGCGGTAACGTCAAGGGCCCGAATTGCCTGCGAGGGAGCCCGAGTGACCACCACCACCTTCCAGTACACCGACGTGCTGCCGCTGGGTCCGGACCACGAGACCGAGTACCGGCTCGTGACGGCCGAGGGCGTCCGGGTAGTCGAGGCCGCCGGACGGAAGTTCCTGGAAGTCGACCCCGAAGCGCTGACCAAGCTCGCCCGGACCGCGATCACCGACATCCAGCACCTGCTGCGCTCGTCGCACCTGGCGCAGCTGCGCGCGATCGTCGACGACCCCGAGGCCAGCGGCAACGACCGCTTCGTGGCGATGGACCTGCTGCGCAACGCGGCCATCTCGGCCGGCGGCGTGCTGCCGATGTGCCAGGACACCGGCACCGCGATCGTCATCGGCAAGCGCAGCCAGGGCGTGCTCACCGGCGGCAACGACGAGCAGGCGCTGGCCCGCGGCATCTTCGACGCCTACCAGGAGCTCAACCTGCGCTACTCGCAGATGGCGCCGGTGACCTTCTGGGACGAGAAGAACACCGGGACCAACCTGCCCGCGCAGATCGAGCTGTTCCACAAGGACGGGACCGGCGACCCGAGCTACGAGTTCCTGTTCATGGCCAAGGGCGGCGGCTCGGCCAACAAGACGTTCCTCTACCAGGAGACCAAGGCCGTCCTGAACCCGAAGCGGCTGGCCAAGTTCCTGGACGAGAAGCTGCGCAGCCTCGGCACCGCGGCCTGCCCGCCCTACCACCTGGCGATCGTGGTCGGCGGCATGTCGGCCGAGTACAACCTCAAGGTCGCCAAGCTCGCCTCGGCCCGCTACCTGGACAACCTGCCGCGTGAGGGTTCCCCGCTCGGCCACGGTTTCCGGGACACCGACCTGGAGCAGCAGGTCCTGGAGATGACCCGGCAGTTCGGCATCGGCGCCCAGTTCGGCGGCAAGTACTTCTGCCACGACGTGCGCGTCATCCGGCTGCCGCGGCACGGCGCGTCCTGCCCGGTCGGCATCGCGGTGTCCTGCTCGGCCGACCGCCAGGCGAAGGCGAAGATCACCGCGGACGGCGTGTTCATCGAGCAGCTCGAGCGCGACCCGGCCCGCTTCCTGCCGGACGTCACCACCGACGACCTGTCCGACGAGGTGGTGCAGGTCGACCTGAACCGCCCGATGGACGAGATCCGCGCGCAGCTGTCGTCGCTGCCGGTGAAGACCCGGCTATCGCTGACCGGCCCGCTGGTGGTGGCCCGCGACATCGCGCACGCGAAGATCGCGGAGCGGCTGGAGGCCGGCGAGGAGATGCCGCAGTACCTGCGTGACCACCCGGTCTACTACGCAGGCCCAGCGAAGACTCCGGACGGCTACGCGTCCGGCTCCTTCGGGCCGACCACCGCGGGCCGGATGGACTCCTACGTCGCCCAGTTCCAGGCGGCGGGCGGGTCGATGGTGATGCTCGCCAAGGGCAACCGGTCCAAGCAGGTGACCGCGTCCTGCAAGGAGCACGGCGGGTTCTACCTCGGCTCGATCGGCGGCCCGGCGGCGCGGCTGGCGCAGGACTGCATCAAGAAGGTCGAGGTGCTGGAGTACCCGGAGCTGGGCATGGAAGCCGTGTGGAAGATCGAGGTCGAGGACTTCCCGGCGTTCATCGTCATCGACGACAAGGGCAACGACTTCTTCGCCGAGACGTCGGAGCCGGTGCTGCAGATCAGCTTCCGCTCCTGACCGGCTGACCGGAACGGGCGCCACCCACGCGGGTGGCGCCCGTTTTTCACGCCTGGAACAGGTTGACCAGCCGGTCGAGCGTCTTGTCGATGGCCTGCTTGTTCTTGCGCGGGAAGAAGCTCAGGTCGATCAAGAGCGGAATGCGCGCGGTGGACCAGTCGAAGGTCTCGGTGACCTCGGTCGAGCCGTCCTCGAGCGGTTTGAGCTGCCACCGCCAGCGGTGCCCGTTGAAGTGCCGCCAGGCGATCAGCCGGTTCTCGTCGAACTCGACGACCGTGTTGAGGATCTTGTAGTTCGCGCCCATCTTCATGTCCATGCCGAAGCGGGAGCCGAGCGTCAGGCGCTCCGGCCCGCCGCCCTGCGCGGCGAGGACCGTGCCGGAGCCGTCGATCAGCGGGTGTTTCGACGGGTCCGCGAGCAGCTCGAAGATCTTCTCCGGCGGGGCCGCGACGATCCGCGTGGCGGAGACCTGGCGTTTCCTCATGCCCCGGGATACTACCGGTCAGTAACCTCGTTTGGCGCTCGTCAGCACCACAGTCCGCTCGTTCAGGGGCTCGGACAGGGTCGCCGACACCACCGGGTAGCGGATGTCCATCGTGCACATCTGGCCTGCCAGGTTGCTCTTGTTCTCGACCAGGTTGACGACGACCTGCCGCGCGTCCTGTGCGGTCACCTCGGCCGCGGCGCGCCCGCAGCCGCCCTCCTCGGCGCGGATGAACAACTGCTTGCCGTCCGCGCTGACGAACACCTCGCGCGGGAAGTCCGACGGCAGCGCCGAGGAGTCGACGCGGGTGGCAGGCACCTGGGCGGTGTCCGCCGGTGGCTGCATCTGGCGCGGCCCGCCCGGCATGACCGGGGGCAGGTCGGTGGCCGGGATGGTCGGCGCGGTGGGAGCGGCTTCGCTGCTGGTCGCGTCGCCGGACCCGCTTCCGACGGTGGGGGCCTGCTCGCCGCAGGCCGTGGCCGCCAGCAGGACGAGGCCCAGCCCGCACATCGTTGCTTTCCACCTCATGCCTCCAGGACGGAACGGGCCCGCCGACGGGTTGCACAAAAAATCCCGGGGACCGTGTCGATCGAAACGCCCCCGTTCGACCCATGGGGTGAGAGGGTCCAGAAGGACCCGGACACCGAGGGAGAAACACCATGAAGTTCATGCTGATCTGGCGGGCCACCGACGAGGCGTTCGCGAACCTGGCCGACTTCGACTTCGACCAGATGATCGAGATGACCGGCCGGTACAACCAGGAGCTGATCCGGGCCGGTGTGCTGGTCGCCGCCGAGGGTCTGGACGACGCGAACGACGGCGTGGTGGTGGACTACTCCTCGGAGCCGCCCGTGGTCACCGACGGCCCGTACGGCGAGACGAAGGAGCTGTTCGGCGGCTTCTACATCCTCAACGTGGCCTCCAAGGAGGAGGCGGTCGAGTGGGCGAAGCGGTCCCCGATCAAGGGCAAGGGTTTCAAGACCGAGATCCGGCGGGTCACCACGATCGACGAGTTCCCGCAGGACAACGAGTGGATCCAGAAGGAGCGGGCGTGGCGCGAGGCGACCGGTCAGCTCTGAGATGACCGAGCGGGAAGCGATCGCCGCCGTCTGGCGCATCGAGTCGGCGCGGATCGTCGGTGCGCTCGCGCGCTACACCGGCGATTTCGCGCTGGCCGAGGACCTCGCCCAGGAGGCGCTGGCGGAGGCTCTGGTGACCTGGCCGCGTGAGGGGGTGCCCCGCAACCCGGCGGGGTGGCTGCTGACGGTGGGCAGGCGCCGGGCGGTCGACGCGTTCCGCCGGCGTTCCGCACTCGACGACCGGTACGCCGTCCTCGCCAACGAGCTGCGCGAGGACGGCGGGGAGATCGAGTGGGATCCGGACCAGATCGACGACGACGTGCTCGCGCTGATGTTCATCTCGTGCCACCCGGTGCTGTCGCGGGAGGCCCGGGTGGCGCTGACGCTTCGGGTGGTCGGCGGCCTGACCAGCGACGAGATCGCGCGGGCGTTCCTCGTGCCGACGGCGACGGTGCAGGCGCGGATCACGCGGGCGAAGAAGACGCTCGGCGCGGCGGGGGTGCCGTTCGAGGTGCCCTCGCCGGAGGAGCGGGCCGCGCGGCTCGGGTCGGTGCTGAACGTGATCTACGTGATCTTCACCGAGGGTTCGTCGGCCAGCTCCGGTGGTGACCTGATCAGGTTCGACCTCGCGGGCGAGGCCCAGCGCCTCGCCCGCGTGCTGTCGCGCCTGATGCCGGACGAGCCGGAGGTGCACGGGCTGCTGGCGTTGCTGGAGCTGACCGCGGCGCGGTTCCCGGCGCGCACCGGGCCGGACGGGGAGCCGGTGCTGCTGGAGGACCAGGACCGGCGGCGGTGGGACCGGTCGGCGATCCGGCGGGGACGGGCGGCGCTGGCGCGGGCGGAGGCGGCCGGGCGGGGGCTGGGCGCGTACGGCCTGCAGGCCGCGATCGCCGAGTGCCACGCCGTCGCGCCGTCGGTGGCGGAGACGAACTGGGACCGGGTGGTGCTGCTGTACGAGGCACTCGGCGGGCTCGCGCCGTCGCCCGTGGTCGACCTGAACCGCGCGGTGGCGGTGTCGATGGCGCAGGGCCCGGCGGCGGCGCTGCCGATCGTGGACGCCCTGGCGGCGGCCGGGGCGCTCGGCAAGTCGCACCTGCTGCCGACCGTGCGCGGCGAGTTGCTCGTGCGGCTCGGGCGCACCGAGGAGGCCCGGATGGAGCTGAGGCGGGCCGTCGAGCTGTGCGGCAACGAACGGGAACGCGCGGTGCTGGAACGGAAGCTGGACGCCCTTGGTTGACCGGCACGATCCTGGGCGCTCTGGTTGATCGCGCCCCTGTCCGCGGGCGAACGGGCGCCGAACATCCCGTGACGGATCATCCCCGCGGCCGGGCCACCGGTTACGGTCTCCCCGTGACAGGACTAGTGCGACGGCTCGGCACCGGGGACGCGGTGGTGATCGGCCTGGGCTCGATGATCGGGGCCGGCGTGTTCGCCGCCTTCGCGCCTGCCGCCCGTGCCGCGGGCGCCGGGCTGCTGATCGGCCTGGCGCTGGCCGCGGTGGTCGCCTACTGCAACGCCACCTCCTCCGCCCGCCTCGCCGCCCGGTACCCCGAATCCGGGGGCACCTACGTCTACGGCCGGGAGCGGCTCGGCGAGTTCTGGGGTTACCTCGCCGGGTGGGGGTTCGTCGTCGGCAAGACCGCGAGCTGCGCCGCGATGGCGCTGACCGTCGCGTCCTACACCGCGCCCGGCGCGAGCCGCCTCGCGCAGTCGCTCGTCGCGGCGGCCGCCGTGCTCGCGCTGACCGCCCTCAACTACCGCGGCGTCCAGCGGTCGGTGACGCTCACCAAGGTCATCGTCACGATCACGCTCGTCGTCCTCGCCGGGTCGGTGGCCGGGATCGTGATCGCGGGCAGCCCGGAGGCCGCCAACCTGACGCCGTTCCCCGGCTCGGGCGCGGGCGGCATCCTGCAGTCCGCCGGGCTGTTGTTCTTCGCTTTCGCCGGGTACGCGCGGATCGCCACCCTCGGCGAAGAGGTGCGCGACCCGGAGCGCACCATCCCGCGAGCCATCCCGATCGCACTGGGGATCACGCTCGCCGTGTACGCCGTCGTCGCCGTTTTCCTGCTGCTGCAACTGGGTCCGGACGGTCTGGCGTCCACTTCGGACCCGATCGCGACGGCGATGGCGAGCACGTCGTGGTCGGCCCTCACCCCGGTGGTCCGGGCCGGCGCCGCGCTGGCCGCGCTGGGCTCGTTGCTCGCCCTGGTGCTCGGGGTGTCCCGGACGACGTTCGCCATGGCCCGGGACGGCCACCTGCCCGCTGCGCTGGCCGCCGTGCACCCGCGGTTCGCCGTGCCGCACCGCGCCGAGGTGGCGGTCGGGGTCGTGGTCGCCGCTCTGGTGCTGGTGACCGACCTGCGCGGTGCGATCGGGTTCTCCTCGTTCGCGGTGCTGACCTACTACGCGATCGCGAACGCGAGCGCGTGGACGCTCGGTACCCGCCGCGTGGTGCCCGTGGTGGGGCTCGCCGGCTGCGTGGTGCTCGCGTTCAGCCTGCCGCTGTCGTCGGTGATCAGCGGTGTCGTCGTGCTCGCCGCCGGCGCGCTCGCCTACCTCGTCTTGTCCAGGCGGGACAACGCCTCCTCGTAACCGCTGACCAGGTCGGCCACGATCTCGGCCACCGGGCGCACCCGGTCGATCCGGCCGATGATCTGGCCTGCCGGCATCGACACCACCGTCGGGTCGTTCGCCGCGTGGATGCGGTTGTGCGCCTTGCTCACCAGCAGGTTCTGCAGCGGCATCGGCAGCGGTTCGGGCGCGTCCGCGGACGACCAGGCCTCGGTCCAGCGCGTCTTGAGCAGCCTCGCCGGTTTCCCGGTGTAGATGCGCGTCCGCACGGTGTCCGACGACGTCGCCCCGACCAGCGCGCTCTGCATCGCGGTCGACTCGGGCATCGTCTGCAGGTACTCCTCCGTCGCGAGCCAGATCGAGCCGGTCCACGCGCCGGACGCGCCCAGCGCCAGCGCCGCCGCGACCTGCCTGCCCGAGCCGATCCCGCCCGCCGCGAGCACCGGCGCGCGATCGCC
This sequence comes from Amycolatopsis sp. 3B14, assembly GCF_050958625.1. Lineage (NCBI taxonomy): Bacteria > Bacillati > Actinomycetota > Actinomycetes > Pseudonocardiales > Pseudonocardiaceae > Amycolatopsis > Amycolatopsis sp. 3B14. Next base: position 14,726 of record NZ_JBHZEN010000062.1, on the reverse strand, counting down.
CACCGCGTCGACGATCTCCGGCAGCAGCACCATCGAGGCGATCTCGCCGGTGTGCCCGCCCGCCTCGTACCCCTGCGCCACCACGAAGTCCACGCCGTTGTCGACGTGCCGCACCGCGTGCTCGGCCTTGCCGGCGAGCGCCGCGACCGGCACGCCGTGCTCGTGTGCCTGGTTGATGACGTCGACCGGGGGTGAGCCGAGTGCGTTGGCGATCAGCTTGATCGGGTGCTTCAGCGCGACCTCGACGTGCGAGCGGGCGACCGAGTGCAGCCAGCCGAGCACGCCGGCGCGTTCCTCGGTGTCCTCCGGCAGCTCCGGCACCCCCAGCTCGCGCAGCGTCCGCTCGACGAACGCGCGGTGCTCCTCGGGGATCAGCTTTTCGAGGTCGACCGCGGCGCCCTCGGCGGGCACCTTCGCGGGCATGACGATGTCGACCCCGTAGGGTTTGCCGTCGGTGTTGGCGTCCATCCAGTCCAGCACCCGGTCGAGTTCACCGGCGTCGTTGAACCGCACGCAGCCGAGCACGCCGAGGCCGCCCGCCTTGCTGATCGCGGCGGCCACGTGCTCCGACGGGGTGAACCCGATGATCGGGTACCGGATGCCGAACGTCTCGCACAGCGCGGTGCGCATCAAGTGTCTCCTCAGGCCTTCTGGATCTCGATCGGTGAGTGCTCGGCGGCGTGCCGGGCGGCCCACGGGTAGTCGGGTTTGCCGGTCGGGAGCCGGCCGATCCGGTCGACCAGCCACACGCTGCGCGGCACCTTGTAGCCCGCGACCTGCGTCCGGACGTGCGCCTCGATCGCGCCGAGGTCGGGCGTCACACCGGGCCGGGCCTGCAGGATCGCGCCGACCCGCTGGCCGAGCCGCTCGTCCGGCACGCCGACGACGATCGCGTCGAACACGTCCGGATGCGACTTCAGCGCGCTCTCGACCTCTTCCGGGAACACCTTCTCGCCGCCGGTGTTGACGCACTGCGAACCGCGGCCGAGCAGGGTGACGGTGCCGTCCTCCTCGTAGCGGGCCCAGTCGCCGGGCACGACGTAGCGGTTGCCCTCGACCTCGACGAAGATCGTCTCGGACTTGGCCGGGTCCTTGTAGTAGCCCAGCGGCACGTGCCCGCGACGCGCGATCCGGCCGGTCGCGCCGGGCGCGCGCGGGACGAGGCGGTTGTCGTCGTCGATGAGGATGGCGTCCTTGCCGAAGTTCACCCGCGGGCCCGCCGAGTGGTCGGCGTCCTTGGCGACCATGCCAATGCCGGTGAAGCCGCTCTCCGACGAGCCGATCGCGTCGGTGAGCACCAGGTTCGGGAAGGTGCTCAGGTACTCCTGCTTGACCGGCTGGGAGAACAACGCGGCGTGGCTGGACACGGCGACGAGCGACGAGGCGTCGTAGCCGCCCTCGCGGTAGGCGTCGAGCAGCGGGCGGGCCATCGCGTCGCCGACGATCGTCAGGACGTGCACCTTGTGCTTCTCGATCTCGCGCCAGATCTCGTGCGGGTCGAACTGCGGCACGAACACGACGGTGCCGCCGCCGAACATCGCGCCGAACGCGGCCCACTGGGCGGCGCCGTGGATGAGCGGCGCGGCGGGCAGCCGGACCATCGCGCCCTGCTTGCCCTGCTCGGCCATCGTCCACTCGTCCGGGACGTACTCGCCGGTGACGAAGTCGATGCCGCCGCCGAGCGCCCGCCACACGTCTTCGTGGCGCCACATGACGCCCTTCGGGTAGCCGGTGGTGCCGCCGGTGTAGACGATGTAGATGTCGTCCGGGCTGCGCTCGCCGAAGTCGCGGTCCGGCGACTGCGCGGCGAGCGCCGGCTCGTACTCGGCGCCCCCGTAGCCGGAGAAGTCCGCGTCGCTGCCGTCCTCAACCACTAGTACGTGTTTCAGTTTCGGGGTCTTCGGGAGCACCGCGGCGACCTTGTCCGCGTACTTGCGCTCGTGCACGAGCGCGACCAGGTCGGCGTTGTCGAAGAGGTACTCGAGCTCGGCTTCGACGTAGCGGTAGTTGACGTTGACCGCGATGGCGCGCAACTTGTACGCGGCGAACATCGCCTCGATCGTCTCCACGGAGTTGCGGGAATAGACGCCGATGTGGGAGCCGGGACCGACCCCCTGCGCGGCGAGGTGGTGCGCCAGCCGGTTGGCCCTGTCCTCCAGCTGGGCGTAGGTGACGTGCCGCTGTCCGCAGATGACCGCGGGGCGATCCGGCACGGCGTCGACGGCGTGCTCGAGCAGATCCGCGATGTTGTATGCCACCCAGCCAAAGTAGAACATGTTATCGTTTTGGGCAATGGCGCCGGATGGAGAGGTAATCATGACGCAGCCGCACGCCCTGGTTGAACAACGCGCGCACACGCTCGTGGTGACGATGAACCGGCCGGAGGTCCGCAACGCGATCAGTGGCGAGATGATGGCGATCCTGGTCGAGGCGTGGGACCGGGTGGACAACGATCCGGAGATCCGGTGCTGTGTGCTCACCGGCGCGGGCGGCGCGTTCTGCGCCGGCGCGGACCTGAAGTCGATGAACCGCAACTCCCCCGCCGATTCGTACGAGAAGGGCACGTTCGACCCGGGCCGCATCGAGGGCCTGCTGAAGGGACGGCGGCTGACGAAACCGCTGATCGCGGCCGTGGAGGGCCCGGCGATCGCGGGTGGCACGGAGATCCTGCAGGCCACCGACATCCGCGTGGCCGGGGAGAGCGCGCGGTTCGGCGTGTCCGAGGCGCGGTGGGGGCTGTTCCCGATGGGCGGCTCGGCGGTGCGGCTGCCGCGGCAGATCCCGTACACGTTGGCGGCGGAGATCCTGCTGACCGGGCGGCACCTGACCGCTGCGGAGGCGAAGGAGATCGGGCTGATCGGCAGCGTGGTGCCGGACGGGCAGGCGCTGGAGCGCGCGCTGGAGCTGGCGGACATGATCGCCGCCAACGGGCCGCTCGCGGTGCAGGCGATCCTCCGCACGATCCGCGACACCGAGGGGATGCCCGAGGAGGAGGCCTTCAAGATCGAGGCGCAGCACGGGCTGAAGGTCTTCCAGTCCGCCGACGCGAAGGAGGGGCCGCGCGCGTTCACGGAGAAGCGCAAGCCCCGGTTCGAGGGCCGCTGAAACTGTCGGTGGTGGCCGCTACCCTGGCGCGATGGACGGCGATCCCGCCGGCGGGGCAGTGCGCGTGCTGCGAGCCGCCGCCGGCGGGGGTGCTGGTGCGCCACGGGCGGGTCGGCGTGCCCGCAACGACGACCGGTGCGAGTGGTTGCTCAAGGGACAGGAGCACGTGGGCCGCAGGGGTAGCGGACCCGGTGACGTGGTGCCGGTCCGCTGGGCGGACCTGGGCCCGGAGAAGCTCCAGCTCTGCGGGCACTGCTGCAACGAACGGTGGTGGGCGTCGGTGCGCTTCGCACGCTCCCTCGAGGTGGTGACGGAAGAACGCAGCCAGCGGGACCTGCGGCCAAGCCCAACCTGAGCGGGCGCTCGCATCACGCCCAGCCTGAGCGCCCGATCAACCCCACGCTGGGGTAAGTCGGCGGGTTGCCACGCGCGCACGGAACCGCGCCCCGCGGGCAGTCCGCAGGGCGCGGGCCGCCCGCGGCGCTCGCGCATTTCCGGAACACCGGACCGTGCCCGGCCGCACGGAACCGGGGCCGCAGGAGGGTCAGATCTTCCGGTCCGTCCAATAAGGATCCCGCAGCTTGCGCTTGTACAGCTTCCCGTTCGGATCCCTCGGCAGCTCCTCGGCGAAGTCGACACTGCGCGGCCACTTGAACTTCGCCAGCCTGCCGCGCACCCACTCCAGCAGCTCCTCCGCCAGCTCGGGCCCCGGCGCAACACCCGGCGCAGGCTGCACGACCGCCTTGATCTCCTCGCCCCAGTCCTCGTGCGGGATGCCGAACACCGCCACGTCCGCGACCTTCGGGTGCATCACCAGCTCGTTCTCGATCTCGGCCGGGTAGATGTTCACCCCGCCCGAGATGATCATGTCGTTCTTGCGGTCGTGCAGGAACAGGTAGCCGTCCTCGTCCAGGTAACCCACGTCGCCGAGGGTGAACAGGTTCCCGACCCGCGCCTTGCGCGTCTTCTCGGCGTCCTTGTGGTACTCGAACGTCGACGAGCCCATCCGCATGTACACCGTGCCGGGCCGTCCCGGCGGCAGCTCGTTGCCGTCGTCGTCCAGGATCTTGATCACCGAACCGGGCCACGGCAGCCCCACCGAACCGGGCTTGCGCAGCCACTCCTCGCCGGTGATCATCGTGCCGCCGCCCTCGGTCGCGGCGTAGTAGTCGGTCACCACCGGGCCCCACCACTCCAGCATCCGCCGCTTCACCTCGGGCGGGCACGGCGCCGCGCCGTGGATCATGTTCCGCAGCGACGACAGGTCGTAGCGCGACCGCACCTCCTCGGGCAGCGCGAGCAGGCGCCGGAACTGTGTGGGCACCATGTGGCTGTGCGTGACGCGGTACCGCTCGATCAGCCGCAGCATCTCCTCCGGGTCCCACCGGTCCATCAGCACGACCGTGTGCCCCAGCTGGATCGAAATCGACGCGAAGTTCAGCACCGCCGTGTGGTAGAGCGGCGATCCGCACAGGTGGACGTGGTCGTCGAACGGCTTCAGCCCGAAGATTCCGAAGAACCACGTGGACGCGGCGGGCACGCTGTCCGGGTCGGCCCCGCTCAGCGGCCGCCGCACGCCCTTGGGCCGTCCCGTCGTGCCGGAGGTGTAGAGCATCGGCGACCCCGCCGTCCGCCCCTCCGGGCGCCCGCTCCCCCCGGCGCCCAGTTCGGCCACGTCGCGGAACCCCTCGATGCGGCCGACCGCGAACCGGCCGGAAGCGGGCACCCCGGCCTCGTCCGCCGCGGCGATCGCCACGTCGGCGAACCGCTCGTGCGCGAGGAACGCCTTCGCCCCGGAATCGGACAGGATGTAGGCCACCTCGGGTCCGACCAGGTGCCAGTTGACCATCACCACGTACAGCCCGGTCTGGAGCGCGGCGAAGTACGCGGCCAGCAGCTCGTCACTGTTGGGCTGCAGCACCACCACGACGTCGCCGGTCTCCAGGCCCAGCTCGCGCAGGCCGCGCGCGTACGCGTTGGCCTTGTCGGCGAGCGCGCCGTAACCGACCTCGCTGCCGTCGGGGTTCACGATCGCCGTCCGGTCCGGCTGCCCGGCCGCGATGTTCCACAGGCCGATCGTCTCCAGTGCAGTGGTCATGCACCGAATCTAGAACTTGTTCCACTTAGCGCGCAACCTTCCGGCAGAGCGTCTTGCCGCCAGATCGAGAACGTGTTTCACTTCGATTCGTGAGTACACCGCTGTCCGCGCCGCTGGATCTCGCCTTCGACTACACCCGCTCCCTCGGGCCCGTGCTCGGCCGGTTCGCCGCCGGACTGCGCGAGCGCCGCATCGAGGGCGTGCGCGGCTCGGACGGCCGCGTGCACGTGCCGCCGATGGAGTACGACCCGGTCACCGCCGCGGCGCTCACCGAGTTCGTGCCGGTGTCCGACGAGGGCACCGTGCTGAGCTGGTCCTGGATCCCCGAACCGCTGGAAGGCCAGCCGCTGACCACGCCGTTCGCGTGGGCGCTGGTCCGGCTGGACGGCGCCGACACCGCGATGCTGCACGCCGTGCACGTGGACAGCCCCGCCGAGATGCGCACCGGGATGCGGGTGCGCGTGCGCTGGGCCGACGAGCCTGCCGGCCACATCCGGGACATCGCCTACTTCCTGCCCGTCGGCGCGGACGACGGGCCCTCCCCCGCGCCACCGCCGAAGTCCGAACAGGACGGTGTGATGGTCACGCCGATCCAGCTGCACTACCAGCATTCGGCGTCGCCGGAGGAGAGCCGTTACCTGCGCGGCCTCGCCGAGGGCAAGCTCATCGGCCAGCGCTGCCCGAAGTGCGAGAAGGTCTACATCCCGCCACGCGGCGCCTGCCCGACCGACGGGGTGCCCACTGTGGACGAGGTGGAACTGCCGGACACCGGCATCGTCACGACGTTCTGCATCGTCAACGTGCCGTTCCTCGGCCAGCGCATCAAGCCGCCCTACGTCGCGGCATACATCCTGCTCGACGGCGCCGACATCGCGTTCCTGCACCTGGTCCTCGGCTGCGACGCCGCCGACGTCCGGATGGGCATGCGGGTGAAGGCGAACTGGAAACCACGTGACGAGTGGTGGACCAGCCTGGAGAACATCAGCCACTTCGAGCCGACCGGCGAGCCGGACGCACCCTACGAGTCCTTCGCCCACCACCTGTAGAGGGGAACTGCCATGCGAGACGTCGCGGTGGTCGGGTTCGCCCAGGCCCCGAACGTGCGCTCCACACCGGGCACCACGAACGGCGTGGAGATGCTCGTGCCCATCTTCGCCCAGGTCTACGAGCAGACCGGACTGTCCAAGTCGGACATCGGGTTCTGGTGCTCCGGCTCGTCGGACTACCTGGCGGGCCGGGCGTTCTCGTTCATCTCCGCGATCGACGCGATCGGCGCGTTCCCGCCGATCCACGAGTCGCACGTGGAAATGGACGCGGCGTGGGCGTTGTACGAGGCGTGGCTGAAGATCCGCACCGGCGAGGTCGACACCGCGCTGGTCTACGGCTTCGGCAAGTCCTCCGCCGGGCAGCTGCGCCGGGTGCTGGCCCTGCAGCTCGACCCGTACACCGTCGCGCCGCTGTGGCCGGATTCGGTGAGCATCGCGGGCCTGCAGGCGCGGCTCGGGCTGGACGCCGGCCTGTGGAGCGAGAAGGACCTGGCCGAGGTGGCCGCGCGCAGCCGCGCCGACGCCACCCGCAACCCGCACGCGCAGTTCTCCGGCGCCAGCGAGATCGCCGACCTGCTGGACGCGCCCTACGTGGCCGATCCGTTGCGGGCGCACGACATCGCGCCGGTGACCGACGGTGCCGCGGTGATCGTCCTCGCCGCGGCCGAGCGGGCGCACGAGTTCGCCGAACGGCCCGCGGTCATCACCGGCATCGAGCACCGGGTGGACACGCCCGTGCTCGGCGCGCGCGACCTGACCCGCTCGCCGTCCACGGAAGCGGCCGGGCAGGCAGTCGGCACCGGGGACGTGGAGATCGCCGAGCTGCACGCGCCGTTCACCCACCAGGAGCTGATCCTGCGGACCGCGCTCGGGCTCGGCGACGACGTCCGCGTCAACCCCTCGGGCGGCGTGCTCACCGGCAACCCGATGTTCGCGGCCGGGCTGGCGCGCATCGGCGAGGCCGCCACCCGGATCCTCACCGGCCAGGCCTCGAAGGTGCTCGCGCACGCCACCAGCGGCCCGGCCCTGCAGCAGAACCTCGTCGCGGTCCTGGAGGCGTGAACATGGCGAAGCAGCTCGCCGCGGTGCTCGGCACCGGGCAGACCCACCACCGGGCGAAGCGGACCGACGTGTCCATGCCCGGCCTGCTGCGGGAGGCGATCGACCGCGCGATGGCCGACGCGCAGGTGGAGTGGCCGGACATCGACGCGGTGGTCATCGGCAAGGCGCCGGACCTGTTCGAGGGCGTGATGATGCCCGAGCTGTTCCTGGCCGACGCGCTCGGCGCGACCGGGAAACCGTTGCTGCGCGTGCACACCGCCGGTTCGGTGGGCGGGTCGACGGCGCTGGTGGCGACGAGCCTGGTGCAGTCCGGCATCCACCGGCGCGTGCTGACGGTGGCATTCGAGAAGCAGTCCGAGTCGAACGCGATGTGGGCGCTGTCGATCGCGCCGCCGTTCACGATGCCGGTCGGCGCGGGCGCGGGCGGGTACTTCGCGCCGCACGTACGGTCCTACATCCGGCGATCGGGCGCGCCCGAGCACGTGGGGGCGATCGTCGCGGCGAAGGACCGGCAGAACGGGGCGCTGAACCCGTACGCGCACCTCAAGCAGGCCGACATCACGGTGGAGAAGGTGCGGGCCTCGCAGGTGCTGTGGGACCCGATCCGCTACGACGAGACCTGCCCGTCCTCGGACGGCGCGTGCGCGATGGTGATCGGCGACGAGGCCGCAGGCGACGCGGTGCAGGGCGCGGCGTGGGTGCACGCGACCGCGATGCGCACCGAGCCGACCACGTTCGCCGGCCGCGACCAGGTCAACCCGCAGGCCGGCCGGGAAGCCGCCGCGGCGCTGTGGCACGAGGCGGGGATCACCGACCCACTGTCCGAAATAGACGCGGCGGAGATCTACGTGCCGTTCTCCTGGTTCGAGCCGATGTGGCTGGAGAACCTCGGTTTCATGCCCGAGGGCGAGGGGTGGAAGCTGACCGAGGCCGGGGAGACCGCCCTGACCGGCAGGCTGCCGGTCAACCCGTCCGGCGGAGTGCTGTCGTCGAACCCGATCGGGGCGTCCGGCATGCTGCGGTTCTCCGAGGCGGCGAAGCAGGTGATGGGCCGGGCGGGCGACTACCAGGTCGACGGGGCGCGCCGCGCGCTGGGCCACGCGTACGGCGGGGGCTCCCAGTACTTCGCGATGTGGGTGGTGGGCTCGGAGAAGCCCTAGGTGTGCTGTCCGGGGACGGTGGTGACCGGCTGACATCGCTGAGATGATCCTGGTAGGCGCCATTGGCCCCCACCGGCCGGCTGCGGCTGGCCCGGCGTGTCGTGGAGCAGGGTGGTCGCTGCGCGGGCGGTAGAGCGGTTCCAGGTCAGTCACACCACCGTCGCCCGCTGGGTGAGTCGTTGTCGCGAGCATGGCCCGGCGGGCCTGGTCGATCGGTCCAGCCGCCCGCACCACAGCCCCGGGCAGAGCCCGCCAGAGGTGGAAGCGCAGGTGCAGAACCACCTCACCAGACAACACACCTAGACGGCGGTGGGCAGAGCGAAGGCCGCGAACACCGCCGGGTCCTGGAAGACGACCGTGCGGCTGATCCGCCCGCCGGCGACGCTGAACACCTGCAGGGTGTGCAGGCGGTGCCCGCCCGCGGGATCCGGGGCGTAGGCGGCCACGGCCGGCTGGCCGTTCGCCCCGGTCGGGACCATCCGCCAGCCCACGCCGCGCATCGCGAACACGCGCCGGATGAAGGCGGCGTAGTCGTCGCGGCCGCGGTACCACAGCGGCACCGGCGGCATCTCCAGCACGGCATCGCCGGTGAGCAGCTCGACCAGCGCGTCCACGTCGGCCGCCTCAAACGCTCGGACGTAGGCCTCCACCGTGCGGCGGGCCGCGGGGTCGCCGGACGGGGCGACGTCTTCGAGGGCCGTGACGGACAGCCCCGCCCGCGCCCGCTGCAGGGCGCTGTTCACCGAAGCGACGGAGGTGTTCAGCAGTCCGGCCACCTCGGCGGCGCTGAAGGCCAGGACCTCGCGCAGCACCCAGACGGCCCGCTGCCGCGGCGGCAGCGTCTGCATGGCCGCGATCAGCGCCAGCCGCATGCTGTCCCGCCGCACGGCCTGGTCCGCCGGATCGCCGAGCCGGGCGTCGGGGAAGGGCTGCAACCAGGGCACGTCGAAGGCCGGCCGCAGCGGCGCCTCGGGGTCGGTGCTGGGCGCGCCCAGCCCGGACGGGAGCGGCCGGCGCGCCTTGCCCGCCAGCGCGGTCAGGCACGCGTTGGTCGCGATGCGGTACAGCCAGGTGCGGATCGACGCCCGCCGCTCGTCGTAGCGCTCGCGGGCCTGCCACGCCCGCATCATGGTCTCCTGCACCAGGTCCTCGGCCTCGTGGACCGACCCGAGCATCCGGTAGCAGTACGCCAGCAGCTCCGCCCGGTGCGGTTCGGTCAGCGCTGCGAAATCCACCCTGGCCATCGCGATGAGTATGGCGGCACTCGCCGGTATGTACCTCCGCCGGGCCAGCCGGGGCCGGCGGAGGACAACCGAGGAGTCCACATGGGCACGTTGATCGTCATCGAGTTCGTCACGCTGGACGGCGTCGTCGAGGACCCGGACGGATCCGGCGGCACGCCGGGCGGCGGCTGGGCGTTCCGGCACGGTCCGGATGCGGTGGCCGGCGACAAGTTCGGGCTCGGCGCGCTGCTCGACACCGGCGTGCTGCTGCTGGGCCGCGTCACGTGGGAGCTGTTCGCGAAGCTCTGGCCGGGCCGGACCGACGAGTTTTCGGCGAAGATGAACGCCATCCCGAAGCTCGTCGTGTCCCGCTCGTTGACCAGCGCGGACGCGTGGCAGAACTCGTCCGTGCTCGACGGGGACCTGGTCTCGGCGGTGCGCGGGACGGACCGGGACCTCATCGTCACCGGCAGCATCAGCGTCGTGCACGCCCTCGCCGCCGAGAACCTCGTCGACGAGTACCGGCTCCTGGTGTTCCCGACGGCGCTCGGCACCGGGCGGCGGCTGTTCACCGCGCCCGCGGATCTGCGGCTCCACGCGGTCCGGCAGCAGGGCGCCGCCGCGCTCCTGACCTACCGGGCGGCGACCGGGAAGCCACCCACCTCCCGCTCGTAGGCGGCCGCCACGCGGAGCACCGTCGCGTCGTCGAAGCGGCGGCCCGCGATCATCAGGCCGGTCGGCAGGCCGTCCACCGGCGCGGCGGGCACCGAGATCGCCGGGTGCCCGCTCGCGTCGAAGGGCGCGGTGTTGCCGACCATCCCGAGCGCGTTGACCATCCGCTCCTCGCGCGTCGCGTCCGGGCCGGGCAGGGGCTTCGCGACGTACGGCACCGTCGGCAGCACCAGCACGTCCACCTCGGCGAGCGCCGCGTCGTAGCCGGCGCGCAGCTCCCACGCCAGCTCGCGCGCCATCGCGTAGTGGCGCATGTCGTAGCGTTCGGCCGCGTAGGCGCCGGTGAGGATCATCGTCTTGAGCGTGTCCGACATGTCGTCGGCGTGCACGCGCCGCCCCCGCGCGAAGTGCACCATCAGCTCCGGGTCGTACCGGCCGGGCACGTTCATGCCGTAGCCGTTGCCGTCGATCATCTGGCGAGCGGTGCCGTCCGTGCCGATCACGGTCCACACGTCGAGCCCCTCGCGGTGCCACGGCACGCTGACCTCGGACACCACGGCGCCCGCCGCGGCGAGCCGGTCGGCCGCGGCGCGGACCGCGTCGTCGACACCCGGTTCGGACATCGGCAGGCCGAAACCCTCGGTGAGCACGCCTACCCGCACACCGCGGATGTCCTGCTCGACCGCGGCCAGGTAGTCCGGCGGCTCGGGTGTGCGGAACTGGCGCGGGTCGAAGCCGTCGTCACCGGCGAGGACGCTCAGCAGCAGCGCCGCGTCCCGGACCGTGCGGGTCATCGGGCCGAGGTGGTCGATCGTGGTTTCGATGGGGAACGCTCCGGTGTAGGGCACGAGCCCGTGCGTCGGCTTGTGCCCCACCACGCCGCAGAACGCGGCCGGAATCCGCACCGAGCCGCCCTGGTCGCCGCCGATCGCGAAGTCGGCCTCACCGGCGGCGAGCAGGGCCGCGTTGCCGGACGACGAGCCGCCGGCGTGCCGGGTGGGGTCCCACGGGTTGCGCACCGGGCCGGAGGCGGAGGTGAAGCTGGACCCGGAGTAGCACAGGTCCTCGCACACCGCCTTGCCGACGATCGTGCCGCCCGCCGCGAGCACCCGGCTCACGACCGTCGCGTCGCGGCGCGGCACGAACCCCTCCACCGCGCGGGATCCGTTCATCATCGGCACCCCGGCGACCGCGATGTTGTCCTTGATCACGACCTCGCGGCCGCTCAGGGGACCGTCGCCGGTCGGCGGGATCCGGGTGCGCACGTACCACGCGCCGAGCGGGTTGTCCGCCGGCCACTCGTAGTCGCGGCGCGGCGCGCTGGGCGCCGAGCGGGCATACAGGTGCTCGACGGCCTCGTGGGCGGCGAGGTTGGCCTCCACGAGAGCGGCGAAGGACTTGCGATCGGCTTCGCCGAGGCGGAAACCGTGACGGGCCGCGAGTTCGGCGAGTTCTTCCGGGCTGGGCGGGACGACGGGCACCGGGCACCTCCTGGCGACGAGGACCGAGGTGCAGCGTAACCCCTATTCGTAGGCGACCCGGTAGTGTTTGATGCCGTTGAGCCAGCCCGAACGCAGCCGCTCCGGCGGCGCGATCTCGCGGATACCAGGCATTTCGTCGGCGATGGCGTTGAAGATCAGGTCGATCTCCAGGCGCGCGAGATTCGCCCCGATGCAGTAGTGCGAGCCGGTGCCGCCGAAGCCGACGTGCGGGTTCGGATCCCGCAGCACGTCGAACTTCTCGGGCTCGTCGAACACCTCGGGGTCGAAGTTGGCCGAGCTGTAGAACATGCCGACCCGGTCGCCCTTGCGGATGTGCTGGCCGCCCAGCTCGGTGTCGGCGGTCGCGGTGCGCTGGAAGGCGATCACCGGCGTGGCCCAGCGGACGATCTCGTCCGGCGCGGTCTTCGGCCGCTGCTCGCGGTAGAGCTCCCACTGGTCGGGGTGGTCGAGCATGGCCTTCATGCCGTGGGTGATGGCGTTGCGGGTGGTCTCGTTGCCCGCCACGGACAGCAGGATGACGAAGAAGCCGAACTCCTCCGAGCTGAGCGACTCACCGTCCACATCGGCCTGGACGAGCTTGGTGACGATGTCGTCCATCGGGCACTTCCGGCGCTCCTCGGCCATGTTCCACGCGTAGCCGACGAGTTCGGCGGAGGCGGCGATCGGTTCGACGTCGTACTCCGGGTCGTCGTAGCCGATCATCTGGTTGGACCAGTCGAAGATCTTGCGGCGGTCCTCCTGCGGGATGCCGATCAGCTCGGCGATGGCCTGCAGCGGGAGTTCGCACGCGACGTCCTCGACGAAGTCGCCGGAGCCCTTCTTCTTCGCCTCGTGCACGATGCGCGCGGCGCGGTCGCGGAGCGTGTCCTCCAGCCGGGCGATCGAGCGGGGCGTGAAGCCCTTCGACACGATACGGCGCAGCTTGGTGTGCTGAGGCGCGTCCATGTTGAGCAGGACGAGGCGGTTCGCGTCGAGACCCTCGTCGGTCATGTTCTCGTCGAACCGGATGATCGCGAGCTTCTCCTGCGAGGAGTACAGCTCGCTGTCCTTCGACACGGTCTTGACGTCTTCGTGCCGGGTGACGACCCAGAACCCGTCGTCGCGGAAGCCCGCGCGGTTGTGCGGCTGCGCGTTCCACCAGACCGGCGCGGTCTTGCGGAGCTCGGCGAACTCCTCCAGCGGAAGCCTTGCCGCGATCAGGTCGGGGTCGGTGAAATCGAAGCCGGCGGGGATCAGGGGCGTGGCCACGGCTACCTCCCGAGGTGCCTCACGTCGTCGTGGAACACGTTCTAAACCCGATTAGAGCATACGGTGTTAACTAAGTCGAGAGTTTGAGTGAAACCCGTTTACTCGATCTTGAATGCCCTGGTGGTCCGATTGGTCACCAAACGGCGGTTGACCTGGGTCACACTTGCTCAATACTGAAACACGTTCTACTTTGGGCGGGAGTCGAGTGGAGGAGAGCTGCCGTGGGTGAACCCGTCATCGTCGAGGCCGTGCGGACCCCGATCGGGAAGCGGCGTGGCTGGCTGGCCGGGTTGCACGCGGCCGAGCTGCTGGGCGTGGCGCAGCGGGCGCTGGTCGAGCGGGCCGGGTTGGACGCCGCGATCGTGGAACAGGTTATCGGCGGTTGCGTGACGCAGGCGGGTGAGCAGTCCGGCAACGTGACACGCACGGCCTGGCTGCACGCGGGCCTGCCCGAGACGACCGGCGCGACGACGATCGACGCGCAGTGCGGGTCGGCCCAGCAGGCCGCGCACCTGGTCGCCGGGTTGATCGCGGCCGGTGCGATCGACGTCGGCATCGCATGCGGGGTGGAGGCGATGAGCCGCATCCCGCTCGGCGCGAACCGCGGCGTGGACGCGGGCGCGCCGAAGCCCGGCTCGTGGGCGATCGACATGCCCAACCAGTACGGCGCGGCGGAGCGGATCGCCGAGCGACGCGGCATCACGCGGGAGGACGTCGACCGGTTCGGGGTGGCGTCGCAGACCAAGGCGGCGACGGCGTGGGCACAGGGCCGGTTCGACCGCGAGGTGGCGCCGGTGAAGGCGCCCGTGCTCGACGCGGAGGGCAGGCCGACCGGGGAGACCCGGCTGGTGGCCCGCGACCAGGGCCTGCGCGAGACCACGCTGGAGGGGCTGGCTGGGTTGAAGCCGGTGCTCGAGGGTGGCGTGCACACGGCAGGCACGTCGTCCCAGATCTCCGACGGCGCGGCGGCCGTGCTGATCATGGACTCCGCGCGGGCGGCGTCGCTGGGCTTGCGTGCCCGGGCGCGGATCCGCGCGCAGGCGCTGGTCGGCGCCGAGCCGTACTACCACCTGGACGGCCCGGTGCAGGCGACGTCGCGGGTGCTGTCGCGCGCCGGGATGGCGATCGGTGATCTCGACCTGTTCGAGGTCAACGAAGCGTTCGCCTCGGTGGTGCTGTCGTGGCAGCAGGTGCACTCGCCGGATCCCGAGCGGGTGAACGTCAACGGCGGCGCCATCGCGCTGGGGCACCCGGTGGGCAGCACCGGCGCGCGCCTGTTGACGACGGCCCTGCACGAGCTGGAACGCCGCGACGGTGCGACCGCCCTGGTGACCATGTGTGCCGGCGGAGCACTCTCGACGGCCACCATCCTGGAGCGGCTGTAGGCCCACCCGCCTGAGCGGCTGCAGGGCCCACCAGGCGCGCCGGGCCGCCGCCGGTGGTGCGGTCCGGAACACGCACCACCCGGCACCGGCGAGGCGGCGCCTCACCGCGACGCGGCCACCTCCGGCTCAGCCCGACACACCCGGCTCAGCCCGACACGGGCACCCGCGGCTCACCCCGACACGGCCACCCCCGACTCACCGCGACACGGCCACCCCCGGCTCACG